>NZ_CP023860.1:337880-675761 GCF_003326015.1 Candidatus Thioglobus sp. NP1 | reverse complement strand
GAATAACCAGCTCAACAGCCTCGGGTATGGTCATAAAATAACGCTGAATCTCAGGATCGGTCACCGTAATCGGCCCGCCCTCTTTAATCTGCTCTTTGAACAGCGGTATTACTGACCCGCTGGAGTTTAACACATTGCCGAATCGTACCATACTAAAGCGTGTGTTGCACCCTACTGCCAAGGTCTGCAATACCAATTCAGCCACGCGCTTTGTTGCTCCCATGGTGTTGGTTGGGCGAACCGCCTTGTCCGTTGAAATCAACACAAAAGTATCTACCCCATGATCGATCGCAGCCTGTGCACAAGTAAGGGTGCCAAAAATATTATTACTCACTCCTTCAGCGTTGTTCGACTCAACCATCGGCACATGCTTGTAGGCCGCTGCGTGATAGATCGTATTTACATCGAAGCGCTGCAGGATATGACTTAAGCGTTTATAGTTGGTAACAGAGCCCAGCAATTGTAGTATCTGAACATTGGTCATACCGACATTTATGAGTTCTTTATGAATCCCGTAGAGAGCGAACTCACTTTGATCAAACAGCACTAATACTTGGGGTTTTAAAGCTAATATCTGCCGACACAACTCACTGCCAATCGAACCTCCAGCACCGGTCACCATGACCACTTTATTGGCAATGTTAAGGCCCAATAAATCACTGTTGGGAGCAACAGAATCACGCCCTAGCAGATCCTTGATGGTTACATCGCGCAAATCAGCAATTCTTAACTTACCCTGAGCCAACTCTGACACACTTGGCAGTGAGCGCACAAGAACTGAATAAGGCTCCAAAAAATGGATAATTTCATTACGCTCAGCGCGAGTCAGTGACGGAATCGCCAGTAGAACTTCAGTGACGTTTTTTTTCTCAATCAAGCGCCCTAAATCATGCCTTGAAACAACATTAATGCCATGAATAGATTGTCCAAGCAGTGCAGCGTTGTTGTCAATAAAAGCCGCCATCTTGTAATCATTCGACTGCGTTAATGCATTCGACAACTGCCTACCTGCCGAACCAGCGCCATAAATTACCACATTAGTTCTTTTTCTAGAACCAGTCTCTGAGAGAAGCCAGCGCCCAATCATCCGAGAACCACCTATGGCTATGATGGCCAGGAGCCAATTAATTAATATAACTGAACTTACTACGTTATCAACGTCAGTCATATACCAATCCGCAACCCTATACCCAATCACACCTAACACTAAGGCATATAACGATACCGCCTGGACAATAGCCCATAACTCCTTAAAGCCAATGTAACGAATAACTGCTCGATAAAGTCCAAAGCGTACAAAGATTGGAATGGCGACAATAGGCGCACTAAATACTACCCAATAAAACAAAACACCTTCTGGCAAGTAAAAGTGCCCAACCCGGATCGAAAACGACAGCATTATAACTGCCAACAGAAGCACAGAATCAACAAACAGCATGACAAGCTTCTTGTTACGCCGTGACAAATTAATGATTGTATCTAGCACACTACCTAAGTCCGTTTAAATAGGTTATTTTACAGTTGATAAGGGTATTTATTCTATGCTTTTGATTTTGCTCTTTAATTCAAAATTTAAAATTAATAATTAAACATCGCCTTTAAGCTCCGCTAGTGACTCACATCATCGCGATTCAAAACCCTTAAGAAGGTCATCCATAAAATTTTCATATCAAACCAAAACGATTGACGGTTTAGATACTCTGCATCTAATGCTACTTTATTAGGAATTGATAATTCATCCCTACCATTAACTTGCGCCCAGCCTGTGATACCAGGTAATAACTTATCCACTCCTTTCTCGGTACGAATGGCAATTAAATCATCTTGATTAAAAAGTGCAGGTCGCGGCCCTACAAAACTCATATCACCTTTTAAAACTGAAAATAATTGCGGAAGTTCATCTAAACTTGAGCGGCGTAAAAAGTCACCAATAGGTGATAAATAAGCATCTGGATTATCTAATAAATGTGTTGCTACAGCCGGAGTGCCAATCAACATTGATCTAAACTTTGGCATCTTGAAAATTTTATTATTGCTCCCAACTCTATCGGACCAATATAAAGCTGGGCCTTTAGATGTTAAACGAATAGCAATAGCAATTAATAGTATAAGAACTAATAATAGCATCAGAATAGCAACACCTAGTAATAAATCAAAAAGACGTTTCATTCATTTCCCTTAACGTCTTTTGTGCCTTAAACCCTAGTTTTTCTAATTTTTCTGAAGAATAACATTCATCACCTAGTAATTTGTTAATTTTATATTTGATGCGAGGGCTTGCAAGACTAGCAATATCAAACAAGAATTTTGGTATGCTCCATTTTGGGGCTGATTTTCCTACTACTTTACACATAGCATTATAAATCTCACGAGAAGAATGCGGCTCACCATCTGTTGCTATAAATATCTCTCCATTAGCACGGACATCGTCAGCAACTAGTAAAATCGCTCGAACCAGGTCGTCTACATGGATCATAGATCGGCGATTACCCGTTTCAGGCAGAGGAGGAAACCAGCCCTTCTTAATTCCAGACAACATCAGTTTTAAATTACCTTTTGCATTAGGACCAAAAACTAATGATGGTCGAATAATAGCTATATGCATTCCAGACTCTTTGCCTATTTTTAATAATTCTAACTCCACCTCTCTCTTGGTCTCACCATATAGCCCTTCTGGTCTCCCTTGATCGATTTCAGTTGCACAACTATCAGAGGCACCACCTCCTCCAGCTTTAACACTACTAACGAATACAAACTTCTTTACGCCACTTTTTACTGCTAATTTAGCTAGCTCTATTGTAGCATTTACATTTACATTTCTATAAAGATTCTCAATTTTTCTTGCATCACGTAAATCATGCGTCAAACCTGCCAAGTGAAACACTGTATCAATATCATTTACAGCGTTATTAGGAATGCGTCCTTTTTCAAAATCACAAATTATAGTTTCAAAATCTGGCTGTTTTTTACGTGATAATATTTTAATATTTACATCTATAGCCTTTACAAGTCTCTGACCAACAAATCCAGTAGCTCCAGTTATTAGAATATTTTTCATAAAACTGAAAAAATATGCCCTGCCATTCTGTCCATAATCTTTTCACGAGAGTATTTTTTCACAAACACATCAGTAGTT
Organism: Candidatus Thioglobus sp. NP1; assembly: GCF_003326015.1. NCBI lineage: Bacteria > Pseudomonadati > Pseudomonadota > Gammaproteobacteria > Pseudothioglobaceae (SeqCode) > Candidatus Thioglobus > Candidatus Thioglobus sp. NP1. The sequence continues at coordinate 672,625 of NZ_CP023860.1, read as the reverse complement.
TCACTCTTTATATCTAATTTTTCTATTTTTCTAATAGCGTCTACACAACCCTCAACATCTCCTGGGGCGAATACGATAGAATTTGGTACATTGTCCACCATAAACTGAGCTGAATATCCACCTAATCCGGCTACTATTGGCTTTCCTAAGGCGGTATATTCAAATATCTTAGATGGCAATACTCGCTTAAAAGCGGGCAGATCATTTAAATGTAAAAATAAAATATCTGCATCTTGATAGTATGCAATTAGCTCGTCACGCTTAACTGGAGGTAATATTTCAATATTATTAATATTTTCTTTTTTAATGACATTAATTAATTTAGATCTAGCTCCACCATCACCAATAACTAAAAAGTGATATTTGCCGCTCATGTTTTTTGCTGTAGCAGGAAGAACCGTTTCAAGACCTTGTCCACTGCCTATATTTCCAGCATACAATATAGTTTTAATATTTTTTGAGTTTTTATTCTCCATACATGGTAAGTTGACAAACTCTTTATCTACTCCGTTAGGGAAAAATGACCAATTATATGTATCTACACCCTTAGTTTGAAAATACTCAGGAAAACCTTTAGATACAACATTAACTCCAATAGCTCTATTAAATAACCATCGCTCCAATAAGGAGAAAGTTGTTTTAGATGCAAAGCCTAATAGTTTACTTTTTTGAGAAAGAATATCAGAAAGTGTCTCTGAAAATATATCTCTCAGATCAATAAAGTACTTGCATCCTAGTTTACGAGCAGATATACCTGTCAATACCCCTGTCATTAAGCGTGAAGTGGTTCCAATAAGAAAATCTGGATTAAGATTATTACTTAATTTATAAGAAGCTAGCGCATAAGTGATAAATGTACGAGCCTGTGAAAGCATTCCACTTTTATGACTAGGTACAGTGATACGGTGCACTGTGATATTTCCATGTATTTCAACATTATCAGCTTTTACTCTGTGATTTTCATAGCGATTTGGATGCGTTGTAATAATATGTAGCTCATCATCATCTTTCATTCTTTCTGACAATGCTTGCGCTAAGGCAATTGCACGAAAAGATCCTGCGCAAAGATCTGGAGGATAATAAAATGTAAAAAAAACTATTTTCAAGACCAAATACCACGGGTGTCTATCACTTGTTTTCCAGATAGTAAGCTTAAATCCATAGATTTAAATGAAGCATGGTCAACCAGTAAAACGATTATGTCAGCGCTCTTTACCGCCCTTTCTAAACCAATCAACTCTATGTTATCACTATCAAAACCATTTGGTATATGATCAATATTAGGTTCAACCAGAAAAATAGAACTAAAACTAATAGATCCAATTTTCTGGGCAATACCTAAAGCTGGACTTTCACGCAGATCATCAATATCTGGCTTAAAAGCTAGACCCAAGCAAGCAATACTTAACTCAGATTTGTCTTTTCCTATAGCTTGAACAGCTTGATTAACCTTATTCAGAACAAAGATTGGTTTACTATCATTAACCAATCTAGCCATTCGAATTAATTTTGCTTCATCTGGAGTAGAATTAACAATGAACCATGGGTCAACAGCAATGCAATGTCCACCAACACCAGGACCGGGTTGCAAAATATTGACACGAGGATGTCTATTGGCCAATTTAATCAATTCCCAAACATTAATATCTAACTTATCACAAATTAAAGACAATTCATTTGCAAAAGCAATATTAACATCACGAAAAGAGTTTTCAACAAGCTTGCTTAACTCAGCTGTACGGCAATCTGTTATCAGACAATCAGCTTCAACAAAAATCTTATATAGCTCACGAGCTCTTTCTGCACACTGAGTAGAAACACCACCAATAATTCTAACATTTTCTACAAGTTCACGCACTACTTGACCTGGTAATACTCGTTCTGGACAGTATGTAACTGCTATATCAGCTCTAAATTTATCATCTCCAAATCTAGGAAAGGAGAGGTCTGGTCGCTCCTCTCTCATCCATTCCATCATTTTTTCAGTAGTACCCACAGGAGAAGTAGACTCCAAAATAACAAGATTACCTACCTCCAATACTGTGGCAATTGCCTTAGTTGCTGATTTTATATAAGATAGATCAGGTTCATAATTATCTTTAAAAGGTGTTGGCACTGCCATCATAAATACATCTGCTTTTTCCGGCTTTGTAACTGCTTTTAAATAATTATTTTGAATGGCCTTATGAACCAAAATATCTAACTCTGGCTCAACAATATGAATTTTTCCCTGATTAATTATATCTACAGCATGTTGATTCACATCAACTCCTACCACTTTCACCCTTTTAGATGCCAATATTGCCGCAGTTGGAAGTCCTATATACCCTAACCCTACTATAGATACAATCATACTGCTCCTCTATTTTCTAAGATATCACAAATAATTCTACCAGCCTTTCCATCACCATATGGATTGTGTGCTATTGACATTTGCATATAAAAATTACTGTCAGTTAATAATTTGTTAACCATTTTTACAATCTCATTTTTATTTGTACCAACTAATTTAACCGTTCCAGATTCTACCGCCTCTGGTCGCTCAGTTGTATCTCTCATCACTAAAACTGGCTTACCTAAACTAGGAGCCTCCTCTTGAATGCCTCCACTATCTGTCAAAATAAAATACGATAAATCCATCAACTTAATAAAAGATAAATATTCCATTGGCTCAATAAGATGAACATTATTTAAATTGGATAAAATCCTATTCACCGGCTTTCTCACATTAGGATTTAGATGAACAGGGTAAATAATGTGAACATCTGGATTTTCATTTGAAATAATACTCAATGCATGGCAAATTTCTTTAAATCCTAATCCAAAATTTTCACGCCTATGTCCTGTTACTAAAATAATACGAGGAATGTCACTTTTTTCTTGGCTCAAAAATGGCATTCTTTTCAAAAGAGTATCTGAAAAATCAATAATTCTTGCTTTTTCCACCATAGAGAATAGAGCGTCAATAACCGTATTACCCGTTACATAAATCTGACTATCTGGTACCTTTTCATCCAACAAGTTTTGACGAGAAATCTTGGTTGGTGCAAAGTTCAAAGTAGCAATTCTTGAGGTTATTTGACGATTAAACTCCTCTGGAAAAGGAGAGTTGATATCATAAGTACGCAAACCTGCTTCTACATGACCTACCGGTATTTTAAGATAAAAAGCAGCCATAGCTGTTGCCATAGAGGTAGTTGTATCTCCATGCACCAGAACGATATCTGGCACTTCAATTTGTAAAACTTTTTTAACTCCTGACAATACATTACTGGTAATATCAAATAAATCTTGCCCAGGCTTCATAATATCAAGATCATAATCTGGTGTAATCTCGAACAACTCTAAAACTTGATCAAGCATCTGACGATGTTGTGCAGTTACACAGATTTTTACATCAAAATTATTTTCTAATGCACGTATTACAGGCGCCATTTTAATTGCCTCTGGACGAGTACCAAATACAGCTAATATTTTTACCACGATATCCTTACTGTTATTTTAGAAGGTCTATGTGCCATTATAATCATATATGAGATGTTTGTTATCAACAGAACAACCAAACTTTGGATAATATTGTGACTCTATTAATTTTAATTCCCCCTTACCTTCAAAATTAATTTTCACTATTTTTCCACTAATATTAAGATTAATGGAGCCCCCTTGAACATCACCAGCCAAAAAACTTGGATGAAATGGAAGCACTGATCTGATTTTATGCACCCCTTTGCCTATAATATTATCTACAATTTTGATTGAATTGTTAGACACACTCCAGTGACGAGAATGTAAAACCCCTTCTTTAAGTTTTTTATACTCATCATAGCAAGCTGAAAAATTTAATACCATTACTATCTTCAAACTTTTTTATATCAAATACCTTGGCACGATTTGCCACACAAAACCCACTCCAAACCTCGTCTGTTAATTCAATAGGTCTCTTTCGTATTTTCTCTTTAAGATCGAGATAAAACCATTTCTTACCTCTATGGGTCTTTATTACACTCTGACCATTATGATATCTTTCGATAACTCTACCCTTCTATATCGTGAAGATGTTTAATCAGAACATAAATGATCTGTTGTCGTTTGGTGTATTCTTTTTGGTAAATGAGTTTGTTAGATTGGAATCTTTAATATCACCTTAAACCTTTGAGCTAACGCCAAAAAAATTACTTTTATGAACCCCATATTTTTCAATGTATTGTTTTGATAATTTATAGCTAGCGCCAATAATCAAAGTATTAGTTTTTTTTATTATTTTCCAAAATAGGTTTTTTATTTAAAAAGTTAAAAGATTAATATTTAAAAAATAAATATATTTAATTTATTTAGGATTGAAAAAATGTTTAATTTCCTCATAGTCTGATAAATAACTATGCATATTTATTGCCTTTAACTCGTGAATTATGTTTTCAAAAATCGATCTACTTTCAAAGGCCTCTAATACAAATGCAAATGATATTTCTCGCTTTCCAAAACTAGAGTGCAACATATCTAATTTTTTCTCACTTGGCATCATACTTAATGAATACATAATAATTGATTGACCACTTAGAACTATACTAGCCAAGTTGAACAATTGATGATAGCAGTTATCAATATAGTAGAGTTATTCAACATAATTTTTTAAACTTTTTATTAATATTTTTGCACTATTTAAATCTGGGGAATTAGGAACTTTTATTAGGAACTTCTTATAAGATTCATAATATTTAACAACTCCCTTAGAGATTTCAATATAGTCTTTATCTTTATAAGGCTTATTAATATTAATGCGTTTCGTGTTAAAGATTTCTTCAAGAGATTTCATAATATTGTAATCGACTCTATCAATTTTTGTTGTTGTAATAATTAGAAGAGGAATCTTCCAAAGCACGGCAAAATTGATTGATGTGCTATTATGAGCTATAACCATTTTAGAATTTCTTACAAGCATTGAAGTATCTTTAGAAATTAATTTCCTACCACCAAAACTAGCAATGTAATCTTTAGAGGGAACTATTCTAGGATGCATCGCAATGACGATCTTAACTTTCATTCTCTCTTCAAAATCATCAAAAAAAGCTCTTAATGCTGGATAGTAGGATTCATTATTTTCTGCAGGCAAATTGCCCAATCTTCCTGAATCAGGATGACTTACAATTCCTGAATCGAGAAAAACGGCATATTCTTCTTGAATTATTTTATCGGTCTTATTTTTCTGTTCAAGAAAAATATCATAGTCAAATGCATGAGATCTAACTTCAGATTCTCCAAGATTGCATTTTGAGGCAAGCCCAGAACAAACTTTAATATCAGCATAAATATGATTAGCATTTATTGAAAAAAAACTCCTAAATCGATTTGCAACATATATTGTGGTTTGATTAAATAATTTTTTGTAACCATAAATCAAGAATGTGTTCTTTGCCATTACAAGCAAATCATAAATTGATGGCTTCCATATTGATGTTGGAATGAGTCCCTGGTCTAACTCTATAAGTTTTGCTCCTGAGTCTTTAATCCAGCTTGTTGAAAAATTGATATAAGATTTTGACCTGTTATCAATAACAAAACCATCTAGTAAATCTAGATAAAAACTTTTTGGATCAGAATAATCTAAAATTTTTATATTTTTAACCCGATTATCTGAGAAATTTTTTTCGAAACTCTCTTCCAGATATTCTTCATCTTTTTTAAAAAATCTAAAATCAAAAACATATATGCTAATTTGTTGATTTAGCATTTCATATATTCCAAATCTCTCAAATTCTCTTATAGAAAAATTAGAATCAACTAAAAAAATTATTTTCAATAGAATCTTTCCTTTAAATTAACATAGAAGAACATAAGAAAATATACACTTAGATATTGAATAGTAAAATTGATATGAGTCTAATTTTAAAAATTTTATGGATAAATTGGTCCAACAGGCTTTCCCGTGACTGGCATTTTAAGATAAGTATCAAAATTCTTTAACTCATTTAGGAACTTCTCATCCAAAATGCTATCATTTTTATATACATTACCCTCCCATTTTCCAGCAAAATGCAGAAAGAAGTTTTGTTTTAAAGAGGCCTGGATACATTTAATAAATAAATCTTCATTATTCATTTCAGCATATAAAAATGGATATTTTTCAGCCATTTCATACATCCATAATGCTTGAAATTTATAGTCTAGCCAATTTATTTTTCCATAATTTTGAAATTCAAAATTGATTACAGGCTCATCTCCACCATTAGTAACTGTATCTACATCACTTGGATACTTATAAAACCAATCTTTCAGAATATTACTATACTTGTCGACATTAAAAATAAAAAAACCAGAACAAAAAATATCCTCCTGGGGCTCAAAATTATGATACCGATAATAATCCTCATTGTTCATAAACAAAGCAGAGTCAAGAGGGTAATCTGAGGATAAAAATCTGTTTCTTAGAAAAGCGATTTTTCTCAAAACAGTTGCATGATCATATGGAGTTTTTGTTTGCGACACAACACTTAACTTCTCCTGATCATGTAGCTCAAAAATGTTCGGAGCAGATGGATTTATCATAATATCTGTATCTAAATAACAGACATTATTTGCGTTAATCTCTTGAAGTTTATCCCCCATGAGCAACCTTTGCCAATTGGCTTTTTTCCATTTTGAATCAGACCTTTGTATTAAATCTTTTTCAAACACTACCAAGCCTATATCAAATTTATCACAATAAAGAAGCCAGCTAGGCAATATAAATTTTTGCCACTCATTAAAATGATTTTCTCCAATTGCAACAGTAGCTATAAAGTTATTATTTTTGTTTGCTTTTTTTAATATTTTCATTAGATTTAATATTGATTTTTAGATTTTGAAATATGTATTTTATATCTCTCATACCACATTTGGAATACTAAAACCATCCAGAGTCTTGAGACATTAACTTCTTTATTCTTTAATAATTTTGAGTGCTGATTTTTAATATAATTAGTATTCAATAAACCATGACTAGAAAGTTTTGAATTTATAAAATAAGGAGCAAATATTTCTCTAAGGTCTGTACCAAACCATTCTAGCATTGGAATTCCAAAACCCCTTTTTGGTTTTTCTATCATAGATTTGGGTATATACCTTCCCAAAACCTTTTTTAGTAAATATTTTTTATCACCATTTTTATATTTAAATTCAATTGGGACCTGTGCCATAAATTCGGCAATTCTATGATCTAATAAAGGCTCCCTACCTTCGATTGAAACGCTCATTGTCGCCCTATCTGTTGAAACCAAAATATTATCAGTCATTGGAATCATATAATCATTGACCATCATTTGTTCAACTGGATGAAGATTTTCTGGAAGTTCGAAAAATTTATCTAATTCAAAATTTTTTTTCAGTAGTTTTTTAACTCTTTTTGAATCATATAAAAACTGAGATCTATAATTCAAATCTTGCCAGTCTTTTGCATTAAATGAGGATTTGATTAGCTTATCAAGCTGTTTATATCTATTAGTTAAACCATCATGCTTTATTATTTTTTTTAAGAGACCTATATTGATAAAAGATAGCAATTTTCTAAGAAAATTAGGAATAACGAAAATTTGCCTACCAACTTCAAAGTTATTCTGGTAGCTATTGTAACCACAAAAAATTTCATCTCCTCCATCACCTACCAAAACTACTTTGACTTTTTTTTCTTTTGCTAATTTACTTACAAAAATTGCAGGAATAGAACCATAATTGGCAAAAGGCTCATCATAAAACTTTGTATAATTTTGGAAAATTTCACTAGTTTTTTTACTATCTAAAATTTCACTTGAGTGATTACTTCCAATATATTCGGCTATCATTTTTGCCTCTTCAATCTCATTGAAGGACTCTTCATTAAATCCAACTGTGAAAGTTTGAATATTTCCATAATGTTTTTGAAGTATTGAGGCAACTAGAGAGCTGTCAATTCCTCCACTTAAAAAAACTCCAATAGGCACATCTGAAACTGTTCTATATAAGCATGAACTAATAAGAAGATTTTCTAATTCGTCAATTAATTCCAGCTCAGTTTTTTGAAATTTAGGCTTTTCAAAAAAAGGTAAGATTGACCAGTACTGCTCTATCTTGATTGTATTATTTTTTAAATTATAAATCCCATAGTTTCCAGCAGGTATTTTGAAGCAATTTTTAAATATTGTGTGGCTATGAGGTGAATATCCAAGTTGAAAAAACTCATTCAGAGACTTCAAATCAATACTCAAATTATTCAAGTACAACATAATAGGTTTAAGTTCGCTAGCAAAAATGAATTGATTATTTTCAATGAAATAATATAAAGGCTTCACACCCACTCTGTCTCTAATTAAAATTATTTCTTGATCTGATTTATTGTAAATTGCAAAAGCGAACATTCCAATGAATTTATCAACTGAACTTAACCCCCATTTATGAAAAGCTTTTAATACAACCTCTGTATCAGTTTCTGAAACAAAATCATAACCTTCCTCTATCAATTCTTTTCTTATATCTTTAAAATTATAGACCTCGCCATTGTATACAATAATAAGTTCCTCATACTGCATAGGCTGATGACCATCATTTGATAAATCTAATATTGATAGTCGATTATGTCCTAAAGAAATGAATTTATCTTCATAAATTCCTCGATCATCGGGACCGCGATGATTCATAGTGTCTAATAAATCATTAAGAATATTATATTTATTCTCGCTATTAAATCCTAATATTGCACACATATTTCAAATACAATCTTTAAGACTAGCAGCAAGTTCAATATCCCATCCACCTTGAAGAGTTAATTGGTGAGCTGCAGCACAACCTGCAATCCCACCACCCATAATTAATGCTTTTTTCATAACTAACTTTTTTCAATTAACAATCAACGATTTAACTCTTTTTGCAATACTACTAGCATCCATGCCGTGTTGCTTAAGTAAATAATCCCTTTTTCCTATTTGAGTAGTAATGGTATCAGGCACTCCTATCATTAATTGCTTAACATTGAAACTACTTTGAGCAATTATTTCAGCAATAGCAATACCAAAGCCAGCAATAACACTATGTTCTTCTAGAGTAAGAACGAATTTATATACTCAAATTATACTTAATATTGAATCTATAAAAAATTCTAATCTTGCAAATAAAATATATACCTATTTAGATGTAAATAACCTAGTCAGAATTAAATAGATCTCTTGTATAGACTTTGCTTGCAACGTCCTTAATTTCATCTGTCATTCGATTTGCAATAATAATATCAGAGAGATTCTTAAATTCTTTCAAATCATTAACAACTTTACTCTCATAAGATATTTTTTCTAATAAGGGTTCGTAGACTATAACTTTTATTCCATTAGCTTTTAGTCTTTTAATAACTCCATGAACAGATGAAGATCTAAAATTATCAGAGCCAGTTTTCATGGTTAATCGGTGAATACCGACAGTTTTTGGTCTTTTCTTCATTATTGATTCTGTAATGAAGTCCTTTCTAACTGAATTAGAATCAACAATCGATTGTATCAATCTATTCGGTACCCCTTTAAAGTTAGATAGCAATTGTTTTGTATCTTTAGGTAGACAATAACCTCCATACCCAAATGAAGGATTATTATAATGTGAGCCTATTCTTGGATCCAAACCTAAACCATCAATAATCTCTCTTGAATCTAAGCTATAGGTTTCTGCATAAGAATCTAATTCATTAAAAAAAGCCACTCGCATTGCTAAGTATGAATTAGAGAATAATTTTATAGCTTCTGCTTCAGTTGGCTTGGTATAAAGAATATCAATATTCTTTTTTTTAGCGCATTCAGTCATTAGATTAGCAAAAATTATCGCTTCCTTCGAATCATCTCCAACTATTATTCGAGATGGGTGGAGGTTATCATAAAGAGCCCTTCCTTCTCTCAAAAATTCAGGAGAAAAAATAATTTTTTTGAAATTGAATTTTTTTCTAACTTTTTTAGTGAAGCCAACTGGTATTGTAGATTTAATTATAATTACTGCCTTTGAATTTACACTTATAACTTCTTTGATTACTGACTCAACGGTATCAGTATTAAAGAAGTCTCTTTCATTGTCATAATCAGTAGGTGTTGCAATAATTACATAATCTGAATTTTTATAAGCTAAAGTTTTATCCAGAGTTGCAACAAGATTAAGATTTGCATTATCTAAGAAATCTTGAATGGAATCATCTAAGATAGGTGAAATTTTTTTATTTAAGAGATCTACAACTCTTGGATTAACGTCAAGCGCAATAACTTCATGATTTTGAGATAATATAATAGCATTTGATATGCCAACATAGCCTGAACCTACAACGGTAATTTTCATAAAATTAATTAGTATTTGTCAGGATCTTGAATATTATACTTCTTTCTCCAATAGGGATCTGAATAATATATCTTATATACTAATTTCATAGTCTGAAATGCATCTTCTGCAGAGCCATTTTCAACTGTTACTAATATTTTCATAAATTCACCAAAAAAAAGAAAAAGAAACCGACAAAAGAGAATAATTATTTTTTCATAATAGAGTCTTTTTTAAACTACCAATATCAAGTCCACTTGAATCCAGGGTAACCAAAGAATTATATTCCTTTGTACTTTACTGGTATAAAGCCACCACGATGATGCGGTTGATAACCCTTATTAGATTCAAGGGGGAGCACACCGCTAAGGATCTGCTTTCTCTCTGGAGTAAGATCTTTGTAATTCGAAGAGCCTGCTAATAGACTAGAAATACCCTCTGGAGATGTCATGATGTTGGGACCAGATGTAAATTCAAATTTTAGCCAGCATCGTGAGTGAAGAGGCTCTGCATTAAGATGATGATATACATTACCACAATGGAATTGTATAGATCCTTTTCTACCTATGCAGGGCAATACTCGTGAAGCCCAACCACTTTTCTCCACATATTCATGTGAGAGAGTTAGAGAACTACATGGCATCCTATTCGTGCCTGAAAGAACCTCCATATGGCTTCCATCAAGAACAACATCATCGAAGAACACTGCTGCTTGAATCAAGCAAGAGTGATCAACATGCCATTCTTCTGCAAGAAGGGGGTTTCCATTACAGTTTGGGCGCGAGAAATCACGGCTTGTCGTTTTACGGTGAGGTCGTATTTCACAAACTTCAGCATATCGTCGGGCATAAGGAAGTCGGCCTATATATCTTTGGATCACTTTCACAATAAATTCGTTCATCCATAAATCCTGAATATCTAGAGACATTGTTCCCCCTTCAAAGATTTCTGGTACATCACTAGATCCGTCGGATGAAGAAGGGAAAAAACTAGAATGTTTTTTCCTAAATTCGTCTAAATATTCCTCGGAAAAGAATCCATCAACAACTGCTGCACCGTGACGACTTATCGTACTAGCAGTGAGCTCCACGAGATCATCAAATGATACATCACTAGGTTTAATGACAAGAGAATTATCCAGAATAGGAACTGTTGGCTTGGGAACTGGAAAACGCTTATATCGAATTCTATTAAGAATCCTTCCTGGGGCAAATATATTATATAAAGCCAGTCGAAAGAAGTCTAGAAAACCATAATATGGTTTATAGAATATATCCTTATCTCGAAAAAACAATAATCTAGAAAGAGTTTTAATTTTAGACTTCACAAATTTTAGACTTCACAAAAGTAGTTTACTTTAAAAAAAACATTATAATATGGATTGAAACTCCTGTTTATCTTATTGTGTGTAATCTGTTAAAACGAGTTCGAAGTTGGCCTCTCCATTCGTTTTATTAATATAAATTGGTATAAAATTATGGTCTTTAGAAATGTTAAAAACCAGCCTTAATTTTGGACTTATAACTCTAATAGTTTCGACTTCATTATTGTCAATAATGATAGTTTCAAAACCATCGATAATGAACTCTCTTTCAGTTACACCTTTTTTGTCAACTATTTGGTAAAAAAACGATTTTTTATTTGGATCTTTTTGAATGTCTTCAGAAATATGAAGATAAACACTAAGCGTATCAACTATATTATAAGATTTACTCTCCCATAGAGACTCAAGGAGCACACCTATTAATTCTTTTCTATTAGCTAGTACTTTTGCATAACTTGGTATATCAGGGTTACCCCCCTGACTGCCGCCAAATTCTATTTTAGTGAAATTTCCAGAACCTATAGCCTTTAGTATTAATTCTTTATCAGAAAGTTTTTCAAGGGTACTTTTGGTAAAAATATTACCAATTATTGCATTGTTTACTTTGGCATAACGTTCATTAGGATATATATTAATTTCATAATTTTCACTAATTGAGTCGCCTTGATTTTCAATAGTTTTGTAATAATCACCAATTAATTTATTATCTTCTATTAAACCAATACTAGTTTCAATTATTGAGTAATCATATATTGCACTCCATAGTTTATCTGTCTTTGCATTACTAGTAAAAACATATGCATTATTGGCTACGATTAATTCATATTCAGCACTACCAAATTTAATATTTCCTAAGTCAGTTTGTCCATATAAGTCATAGCTGGCTTTATAAGAAGAAATTGAATGAACAGGAAGCGCATAAGACAAGATAAAAATAAAAATAAAAATAAAATATCTTTTCATATTAGTTATTGATTGAATAATTATAACAAGGGGTTTAAATTTAGCCTCATTATAACATTATAAGAATTAATTATTAATTCCTAAAGAACTAGTAATCTCGAGCTTTATAAATTTATCCCTCTTAATAGGAATAATAGTTATCTTTATCTCTTGCTCATTTTAATTTATAAAGATTATAGAATTTATATAATTCTAAAGAACAGAAAAATTGAGTCTGAAAAAAAATATGATTTTGACTATAAGTAATATTATCACCTCTTCATAAGACAGGCTGGAAAATTTCTTTTAAGACCTGATCACGTCCATGTACGCCATCAAAAAAGTCTTCATTAGCTAAGTTATACTTATGTGGATTGTAAGAACCCTTTAAATCGACATTATTAAGCTTGGCAAAATCTATTAAGTATTTTTCTGCTATCAATATGTGCTTGTATTTGTTATTTTCTATTAGCAAATCATACGCAATTGGATTATAGGGTGGCAAGAATAAAATAACATCTACTTTATTTAATTTCAAATAACTAACAAAATCTTCAAACAATTCTATATTGTTCAAACTGTTGAATTTTCCTAAAGAGTAGGGATTGGTGGCTTTTGCAAAAGCTATAGCATGCTGTTTAACTTGGTCATTATTTATATACCTTTTTTCATACGGATAATATATTGAACCATCATCTACTCTAATAAAATCATCAATGTCAATAGTATCTACAACATAAAACTTAGAGTTATTGGTAAGAATTTTTTCTTGTTTAGGTTCTAGAAGAGCCTCACTCAATCCTTCAAGCGCCTCTATCAATTCTTCTCTGTTTGCAAGTTCTTTTTCATAGCTTGGTACATTGGGATCAAGTGCCTGAGGGCCGCCAAATTCTATTTTATCGGCATTTCCAGAACCTATAGCCTTTAGTATTAATTCACGATCATCAAGTTTTTCAAGGTCGCACTTAGAAAAAGGTTTACAATTTGAAAGTTCTACAAGTATGTCAATCAATTCCTCTCTGTTTGCAAGTTCTTTTTCATAGCTTGGTACATTGGGATCAAGCGCCTGAGGGCCACCAAATTCTATTTTATTGGCATTTCCAGAACCTATAGCCTTTAGTATTAATTCACCATCAGTTAGTTTTTCAAGGTCGCTCTTGATAAGAGTTTCAACAATTTCAGTATTTTCAATCTCCTTTAAAGGTAATGGGGGATTATTGCTTTCATTTTTTAATAAAGCTCTAATAATAAACTTTATATTCGACACTGTATAGTCAAAATTAATTAATTGCTTCCATTTAATAGCATTAATAGTAACATTACTATTACTTCTACTATTAAGCCCTTCACCATATATTTTATCTAATTCATAATCATGATACTGCTTTAAACCTGTCCATCTACCTTGGCCATTATTTTTATTAAAAACCCAAGGATCAACCCCCAATATAACAGTTGAAGGCAAGTAGTCATGCATTACTTCATAAGCCCCAACAATGGCAATATAATCTTCTAAACTTGCACCATTTAATGAATGGTTGAAAAAATTGATTCTGTCTTTTGAAATAACTCCTTTTCTCAAATGCATAGTTGTTGACGATCCAATAGCAATAACATCATTGCGAACTCGTAAGTTTCTTATTATTAATTCTTGAAATAACCTATCATCAATGTTCTGAAGTCCCGCTACCATTTTCCCACTTGTTAAAGCTTTTGCCGCTTTTGATAAATAGTTAGAATGTCCAAAAATACCCGAACTATCAACTTTGTAATTAAAGAAGGAAATTAATGAGATTATTAATAAAATCAATCCAATTGAATACTGCAACCACCTTATATTTTTATTCATAATCAAAACCTAAAATATAAGAACTCAGAATAGCCACTAAGTTTATAAATTGAAATTGTAAATGCCATTACAAAAATAAAACTATTAATAAAATTTAGTTTAAAGTTATCTAGTTTTTTACTGGAGTTTTCAAAAAACAAAACTAAAATAAACCCAATAATCAAGAAAATAAGCGTAAAGGATTTTCCTTGTATATTTTGAGTAGCCCAACCAAACTCAACACCATACTTATTTAAAAATGGCAGTACGCTTTCTAATATATTTGGCAACATAATATTATCCAAACTAAACATACTGCTCAAAACTTTAATAGCATCATCCCATTCTTCAGCTCTAAAAAATACCATAGTGATATTTACAAAATTAAAGGTAATAAACCAAGCTAAAATTTTATTAATTTTTATTTTGGTTTTTTTCCAGTAGTTATTTACCACTAATGCTAGGCCATGCAACCCACCAAATATCACAAACATCCAAGAAGCACCATGCCAAAGGCCTGCTATTAAGAATGTAACAAAAGTAGCAATCATCGCCTTATGAAATGTGAGCTGATTAAACGATCTTACTAATGGAGTATAGATGTACACAGTTATAAAGTTTGATAATGTTATATGCCATCTTTTCCAAAAATCAATTATTCCAGTAGCTCTATATGGACTATTAAAGTTGACTGGTAATTTAATATTAAATAATAAAGCGGCCCCGATGGCCATATCTGTATAACCTGAAAAATCAAAATAAAGTTGGAATGTATAAGATAAACTTGTAAACCAAGCTTCAAGTAAATTTAATGAAGTTGCAGTATCAAATCCTGAGGTCGCCCATATTGCGAAGGTATCAGCAATAACAACTTTTTTGAAGAGCCCCATACTGAATATAAAAAGACCCATCGCTATATTATTATAGTTTTTGAGTTTATTTCTTATGTTTCTGAATTGTGGCATCATTTCCTTATGATGCACAATTGGGCCTGCAATTAACTGAGGAAAGAATGTTACAAATATTGTATAGTCTAAGAAGTTTTTTTCTTTTGCTAATCCTTCATAGCTATCTACTAAAAATGCAATCTGTTGTAGAGTGAAAAAGCTTATAGCAAGAGGCAAAGTTAAGTACAGCAGAGCTATATTTGAATTAATTAAGCTATTAGTATTAGATATAAAGAAGTCAGCATATTTGAAATATGCAAGTAATCCAACATTAAATACCAACCCAATTTGAAGGAGTATTTTTTTTGAAAAATATTTATTCTTTAAATTACCATGCTCTACTATTTTTGCAGCTATTGCATAATTAAAAACAACTGAAGCTAAAATCAATGGTAGATATACAATATTCCACCAACTATAAAAAAATAAACTTGAAAATACAAGCGAGCATTTTGCTGGGATTATTAATTTTTTATGGTTTAAGTAAAAGTAAATAAAAAAGGATACTGGTAGGAAAACCAAGATAAATATGTAGCTATTAAATAACACTTTATTCTGACTCTAACAGTTCCAATATACCAACACTTGTATATAAAAAAGCAACTTTTCTATTATTAAATAATAATGACTCTTTTGGCTCAGAAATTAATACTGCATCGTTATCACAAAAATTTTTAATTGCAGTTTCAATATTATTAACCTCCCAGCAACTATGGTAAAGGAATTGTTTTTTCTTAACAAAACTCTCAATATTTTTTCCAGACACCAACTCTATATTTGTACCATCATCGTTTGTAAGAAGGCAAGCATCTACCCCATGATTTTCATGATAAATAATTTTTGATTTACTTACAATATTAAAGGTACTTTCTAAAAAAACTATAACCTCAGAAATGTTTTCACATGCAATCCCAATATGGTTAAACTTTAACTTCATTTTTTGCTCAATATCATAAAGATATTGCTACTATGCGATAACCCGTTCATTATATACTGATGTTCTATCATTTTTTCATATTCAATATACAGGCCTAATTCATCTATTTTTTTTCTAAACAACTCTTTATCATCAAAATTAATAATATGATCAAATTGAGGGATATTGACCGCGAGCGTGATAATTATTCTTCCTTCAGACGTAATTGAATCTCCCACATCCTTTAGAAGAGCATAAGGCTTATTTACATGCTCCAATAGCTCAATAATATAAACATCATTATATTTTTTAACCGCACTACCTTTAAACTCCATTTCATAAAAATTAACTTTGCCATGACTACTGAAGCAAAATTTGTCCAACTCAATATCATATGCATCAATGGATTTATAGCGATCTTTTATTATTTCAATCTCAAGACCAATGCCTGAACCAATAACTAAGGCACTTTTTGACTCTTTAAGTGATTGATTTATTTCGCACATAATGTCATATCTATGTTGCGTTAAAATTGATGATAGCAATAAAAATATATCATATTCTTCTCTTGTTATAGGGTAATTATTGCCAGAACTAAGTGCAGGATATTCGTTGTTTTTTAAGTAGAACTTTGCATCTTTAGCATACTGCTTTAAAAAAGATTCATAATTTAATTTAAGGTCATAAGATGAAATTTCCTTGTACTTTATATACTTATTTATATAATTAAGAAGAGTTTGTCTTATGCCATCATTGTAAAAATCTAATCCCTCAAACAGAATTTCAAATAATCGAACTTCGCTTATATATTTAAGTATCACAGCTATTTAATTTTCTCAATCATCATATCAATCATTGAGCCCACATCTTTAATTTCTACCAGCTCTCCAAGAGCAAACTTAATCTTAAACTCTTTCTCGATTAAACTAACTAAGAGAATATGATTTAAACTGTCCCAATCTTCAATTTCATCAGCATTAGTTTGATTATTAATAATCAAATCTTCAATATCAAATATGTCTCTAAATATATTCTGAACGATTTTAAAAACCTCATCTCTAGCCATGATTAATTCCTATAAGTTTATTTTTACTCTCATAATCTGAAGTATTCAGACTCCAATTTGTATTTGATCCATTTGTATCTTTTAATGTAAATCCAAATTTTTGATATAAATCGCTTACCATATTATTTTTTTCACTTTGGTAATAGTAACCCATGATTTCTTTTAAACCTTTTTCTTTGCATTGCCTCACCAATTCATCAAGCATAGCAAATTCCATATCCCGCTTCAAAACTCTACAACTCATAAGCCACAAATCAATATGGCATTTATCTGCTTTTATACTTCCAATAATTACAGATATTAAGCCATTATCGCCATATTTATCTGTAAGTTTTCCATAAATCTTAATGAAATCATCACTTATAGCAATATTTTCAATCTCGCTGGCCATATATCTTTTAGTTGTTAGATTAAATTGATTAGTTTTGTTAGTCAGTTGAGTTATTCTATCTAAATAGATTGATGAAAAAGTCTCAATTTGAGCCGTCATTTTAAGAGATATTAAAAAGTCATCATAAGATTTAAAAACAGATTGTTCTTTAGTTCTTTTTTTATTATCTTCATAATATTTATTTCTTTTGATATCATCCACAAGGAGTGATATTGGTTCAAAGTAGCCATTTCTATCTATATGGTCTATGAAATCTATTACATCATCTCCAACATTTGGGACAATTACACCAGCAATTTGAGAAGATACCAAGTCTCGTTCTACTGGATTATCATCAATAAACACCAAACTATCAACTCCAATATTTATCTCTGTTGCAATATCTATTATATTTAAATGCTTAGGATCCCAATTTGACTTAAATGCTGCAAAATCTTCAAACCTTAAAACACTATCAGGATGCATAAAGCCTTCCTTTGCATTTTTTAAATCATTTTTTGAGCATACTGCAAGAATTACACCTCTTTGTTTTAGCTCTTTTAAATACTTTTGAAATGAAGTATAAGATTCAGAAATTGCATTATCTAAACCAATAGAAATTGCCTTCAATCCATCATCACCAATAACTCCACCCCAACAAGTATTATCAAGATCCACAACTAAACATTTTTTTGAAACACCAAGAATTGAATTTATAATTTTACTGATATTAAAAGTCAACTCTGGAATACTGCTCATGCTAAGAGCATATTTTGCTTGATACCAAAGAGATTTATCAAACCAATTTTTTAGCCCAAGATATGAAGACAAATAGTTAATATCACTAATATAAAGCTGCTTAGTAAATTTAGCTTCTTGTGAAAATTTTTCATTCAATTGATTTATAAAATAAGTTTTGCCGTGGATATCATAGGAGTCTAAATTTCCTAAACTTCTATTAACTGGATATTCAAAGTTATTCTGAATAATGGGGCAATTATATTTTGATAGAGAACTCCAAATTGATTTATACCTATCAATTTCAATATCTAATAAGGAGGATATTTTATCTTCACCATCATTCAATTCTGGAAATTCAATAATATTTTTAATTGATGTATGTATATAAATTATTTCTGGATTAAATTTATCCAATACTTCATTTTCAAACAAAGCATCTTCATAAAACTTATTGTACTCAGATTCATAAAAATTCGGTTTTATACCACTATCCAATAAAAATAATTCTAAAATATTTGTTACTTCAGCGGTTGTTGATCCACCTAGAATTGCTATATTCTTTTCTTTTAGGCCATGTTTATTTAATAATTCTCTTTTTATTAATTTCTTTTTTCTTAAAATATTATCTATATCTAATGGATACTTTAAATTAATATTCATTTTATTATTCCAATGTGTATATTCAATTTAGAAGAAAAACACCTTCAAGTACTTCATTTTAAAGAAAGAATGTAATATTAATTTAAAAATAAATGACTAAAAAAAATGAGGTAAACAAATATTAGTTACTTACAAGTCAATGACTTACCCCATCTCTCTTAATGATCTATAAAAAAAGTAATACATAATATCTTCAAATCAAATAAAAAAAATTACGATTCATATATTCTATATCTAATGCAACTTTATCAGCAATAGGCAACTCATCATGACCATTAATCTGAGCCCACCCGGTAATACCTAGCATTATGGGCTATACTCTGTCAAATCAGTTACTACCCATGTTATTGACAAACAATTAAAGGTAATTATAATAATTCGCAATGTATCAATTCACCATACCAGTATCTATTTCATCAATTCCTGTCGAAAAATTATCAGGTGCTTTGGAGTCAAAAATAAGCCCAATAATTATAATTAAAGAAAACAAATGAAATATTTAAGAAATAAAAAAAAAATTCAAAAAATAGAAATACTAAAAGTATATAGATTTTTTAAAATATATGGAGTTCGTAAAACATTATTTAAAATTGCAGGAAGAGCAAGAGGGAAATCTAAACTTTTAACAATCTTATTAAGAAGTAAAAAGAAGAACCCTGATATAGGCGTTATTGGTTGTGGGCAGTTTACATATTCTACTGTAGGTCAAGTGATATCTAGTAATTATGGAAATAGATTTTTGGATTGTTATGACATAGATACACAAGCCGCAGATACTTTTGCTGATTTTTATCAAATCAACCATCATTCATTAGATAGTAAATCTATTTTTGATAATGAACAAGTAAAATACGTATATATTGCATCTAATCATGCATCCCATACAGACTATGCAATTGAAGCGTTATCTAAAAATAAAATTGTATACCTTGAGAAGCCAATTGCAGTAAATAGACAGCAATTATCTAGACTTATAAGGTGTGTTAAGAATGCTAGTAAACCAATATATGTCGGCTACAATAGGCCATTTTCTAAGGCCATTCTAGATTTAAAGACTCAAGTATTAAGTAATTTTGATATGCCTATTACGCTAAATTGTTTTGTCACTGCACATAAACTTCCTTCGAGCCATTGGTACAGAGATAAAAATGAAGGTACTAGAATTTGTGGTAATGTTGGTCATTGGATAGATCTTGGAGTACACATATTGTCATGGACAAAATTGCCAGATAAATGGGATATTCAGGTTGTAACTAGTAATCCTCTTGAAGCTGATGATGATATATCTATTTCTTTAACGAGTTCAAGAGGGGATTTGATAGTATTTGTGATAACCTCAAGAAGCGAGCCTTTTGAGGGGATCAATGAAACAATAAATTTTCAACAGGGTGAAGTGATATGTAAGATTGATGATTTTAGATTAAGCACAACATGGAAAAATGAAACACTAATTAATAAGAAATACCATCCTAAAGATGTTGGTCATAATAATTCAATTTGCCAACCATTCGAAGAAAAATATTCAAGGGAATGGAATGAAGTTGTAAAGTCATCACTTCTAATGCTACATATCGCGGATATGGTAAAAAATTCTAATAAACATTCATCATTTTCTTTTAAAGATAGTATTTCAACTATCAACAACTAATCTTCCCACAACCTAATCCTTGTTCTCTTAAGAGCATGATTTGAGAGTAAATCACTTGTTGTTATTTGTTGGAGGCTTTATCGAAGATTAGTTAATTGTGACAAAATTAAATACTAAATTCAAGGAATTAGAAAGTAGGGATAATTAATTTTTTAAGATTATTATTAATATAGGTGATCGCCACCAACCAAACCCTTACCGAAATTTGTAACATAATAACCCAGTGTGTGTGGACTAGAAGAACGCATAGAAACCCAGCCAAGATCGTCATTTAAAAAATTAGATACTTTATCCCGATAGCCATTTAAAATGTCAGTAACTCCATCCGCAGGCAAGCTCATTTTAAAATTCAAACTTTGGTTATCTGATTCACGCCAATAACTAATATCGATTTCTGCATTTTGGTGCTGTTGGCGTAATAAAGAACAATCATTTACAAATATTGATTGATGATTAGCATCAAATACTGCACACCATTTAAAAGTTCCTTTCTTTTTATGTATTTTTTCATTTGGAACATTGGCGTTGAAACAAATATTAGTTGGTAAATTTGCTCCCGAATTCATGCCAATATTTAGACCAAATTTCATTCTGGTCGGAACTTCTCCCTTGCCATCAAATATAACTTTACACAAATAAAGTTTTTTTTCAGATGTTATATCTTCGAGAAGTTTTCGGCAGTTGATATAATTAACTGCCTTTATGTCAGTTTTAACAGAAGCAATATATGAAGAAGTTCCAATTTTTTCTCCATCTTCATTATAAAACTCAAAACTCATATTAAAGTCTTTAGGGTAAAAATTAGGGTAAATAACTAACTCAGTAAAGTCAAAATTACATGAAACGGGGAATGAAATGACCGAATCAAAAAATTCCTTTGTGTCAGGGTTTTTCCACATCGCTGATTCGGAAAAATCATTGCTTGTATCATAATAAGAATGGGAAAGAGAAATAGCCTCATAATTATTGTATACATTACCAACGACGAATCTTGGATAAAAACCTTTTAAATCATGGTTGATTTTAACTATACCTCTCTCATCATTAAAAAAAGATCTAACCGACTCATCATCTAAAATATTAATCCAAATGGTAGCATATGGATTTTCATTTTCAATAGTTCTTTTGACAAAAAGTGATTCACCTTCCGTATTGATGAATTCTAGACCAATCTTTTCTTTATCGATAGCAAACGGCCCATTAACGAAAGAAAAATAAGGACTATATTCTTTCTTAGAGATTATGTCAAAGCCTGTCTCTGGGACAATTTGCTCATTGTTTTCTTCCATATCACTTATATCATTGTAAATGCGTCCACAAGTATGAACAAAGGTGTTTCCAAGTTCACTCAGGTAAGATAAAGTGATTGCAGGATAAGGAAAAACCATATCTCGTGCTGAAAAGATCTCAATTTCGACTGAACCAAAGAAATTACCATCGAAATTCTCATGACTTTTACTAAGCATTTCTTTCATTGACCATTTAAAAGACTTAACACAATCGATAAGATTACTTTCAACAATAACAGTTTTACCATTAGAAGCTCTCACTGTAATAATAGCAGTAACTTCCTTAATTTCTCTCTTCAAAAGCCAGTAACCCATAAAAGTTACAACTGTATCGATTTTTTTATCCTCAACTCTTATTGGAAATACTCCACTAGAGCGCATAGTTGGATAATAGTTTATTGGAAGTGCTTCACCAAAAGATTTAGTTGAAGTAAGATGTTTAGAAAAAGATTTCAATATTTTTTCTCAAATAATATTTAAATATATTTTAAATTAATTACTTAATGCATATAGGACAATATGATTTTTATTATCTTTGTTGTAATCCAAACTATTTAGACTTTTGATAGTTGTTAAAAACTTCCTCTAAAAAAGAAAATGTTTCAAAAGCACAGACATCCCAATTGTACTCTTGAGCCATATTAAAACTTGCTTGAGATCTTTCTGATCTTAAATGAATATTATCAATGAGTTTTTTAATAGAATTATATATCTCAGCTGGCCTCTCCGGATTAAAATATTCACCAGCGTTCCCTAAAACTTCGGGCATTGGGCCTTTATTAGAGCAAGCAATTGGTAAACCAGAGGCCATTGTTTCTAGTAATATAATCGGTAAATTTTCACAACTAGAGGCAAATACTCCAAGATTAGCATCTTTATAAGCATTATGCATCTCAAGATAAGGAACCACTTCATTGTATCTAGCCCACTCATTATTTACATCAAACTTATTTAAAGATTTTTCTAGACGATTTTTAGCAAATAAGGCCGCACCTACTAAATTAAGTGTAACTGGATAACCTTCTTTTCTCAACTTTGCCACTGCTTCTACTACATTCCATTGATGCTTATATAAATCTACAGTTGAAACATAAAGTATTTGGAACGGTTTTGTTAAACTGTATTCAGTTATATCATACTGTTTTTTTGGATACATACAAAAACGAGAGTTGAGCCCATGCGGAATAATAACTGATGAGGCTGTTATCTTACCCACCACTTTTATCACTTGTTTCTTTGCATAATTAGTTAGAAAAATAACTCCATCTGCAGATCTAAAACTTTTAGACTGAAGCCACCATAATAATAGTAACCTGAGAGCTTCCCGTGAAACTCCATATCTTCTCGCCTCATTCCACTCAAAGGGTAATATATTTTGGCTCATTGTTACAATAGGCCTAAAATTACAAAGAACACTCCCCCCTGGAGAAAAAATTAAATCACAATTATTATCTTTAGCACTATATGAAAGTCGAAACTTTTGCCACATTAATCGAGAAAATAAACCTTGATTTAACTCCTTTGGAACTATTTTTTTTAACCAGGGAAAATTATTAATTTGACTAAGAGATTTTTCACCCCCCCAAATGACAACTTTAGATATATTATGTTTACTAATATTTACAGTTGATAAAACTTCAATAAGGTGCGTCAAACCACCTCCTCGTCGCAAATTTGATGCATCTATACCAATTATCATATAATTATTTTAGAATTTTCTTGAGTATTGATTATAAACAACCAGTGACTTATTAATTCATGATTGATAAGATCAATGCTCTTTCAAAAAAAACTGCACTGTATTCACAAGTCCTTTATCAAGTTTTGTAATTTTATCAAGTTCAATCTTAAAAAGTTTTGTCATCTTCTTGGATGACCCATTTGATTTTGCAGGGTCACCTAAAGGAAGACTTTGATAGTTTATCTCAGCATTGAAATCTATAATTTTCATCATTATCTCAGCAAGTTCGTCAATAGTTATTGATTTTCCTGTCAATACATTGCTAATTTCACAAATAGAATTTTTCGAGGCAAGGATAATTGCACTATAGATAATATTAACCACGTCTTTTACATAAATAAAATCACGTGTTTGTTGACCTCCATTAATAGTTATATTTTGCCCTTTTAGTAGCTTGTCGGCAAAAATAGAAATTACTCCAGAGTATGGACTACTTGGGTCTTGTCTTGGGCCATAAACATTAAAAAATCTTAACCCAACGCTAGATAATTGATAAATTTTATGTGCCGTTGTTGAATACAATTCCATCGCATATTTATCAGTTGCGTAAGGAGTCAATAAATCAACATTCTCGATTTCATCATTTCCAAATTCAAAATTACCGTAAACAGCGGAAGAAGATGCATAAATTAATGGAATATTATGCAATCTACAATGATCAATCACCTTGATAGTGCCCAATAGATTTGAAGATGAACTGTCAGAAAAATTAGTAATAGATAATGGTACAGAGGGTTGAGCAGCCAAATGAACTATTGCATCAATATCAATAAAGTTATTAAAGTTAAATAATTCAATTTTATCTTCATAAAAATCAATTTTTTGAATTACAGAAGACAAATTAGATTTATTACCAGTACTCAAGTTATCAACACAAACAACTTCATGATTGTTTTCTATTAATAGCTCAACCAGATGGGATCCGATAAACCCAGCACCTCCTGTAATTAAATACTTCATGTATTTTTTTCTATTTTATAAGCATCAACACTATTCATCTACCAACTCCTTCATAATATTTAATGTATGCAAAGCAATCTCTTTATAATCAGATAGCTCTTGAAACCTTATTATGGACCTTTCACTCATCTCTTGTCTCAATAAATCATTTTTTATAATTAAACCTATCTACAAGGATAGCAACAAAAAACTATTAATAATTTTGCCATATAATTTTTGTTATTCCTATAAAAGGCAAAGAACCAGTATAAGTATATATGAGCTGTTTATTATCAATAGAT
Source organism: Candidatus Thioglobus sp. NP1 (assembly GCF_003326015.1). NCBI lineage: Bacteria > Pseudomonadati > Pseudomonadota > Gammaproteobacteria > Pseudothioglobaceae (SeqCode) > Candidatus Thioglobus > Candidatus Thioglobus sp. NP1. Next base: position 647,622 of record NZ_CP023860.1, on the reverse strand, counting down.
AAGCCAAATTCAGGGTGATATTGGGATGATACAACCTGCAGCTTTCCAGATCCTTCAAACACTATTTTTACTAATTTTCCATTGACTTCAAACTCAACAGAGTTTTCTTGAGGATTTATTATTGACACTTCTGGATGTAATGGCAATATAGAGTTAACACTATGCACTCCTTTTCCAGAAATACTGTCTTTAATTATTATTCTATTGTCAAAAAAATTCCAGTCACGCTTATGAATTGGTCTACCTTTAAGCCTTGTATATCCATCGTGATAAGCTGATACTTCGATATTATTCTTATTCTGCTTGGTTTTTATATTTAGCACATTTGCACGCCTTGCTACACGAAACCCACTCCAAACTTCACTGGAGTTTTGCTCATCAATAACAACTGTTGAATGTGATAATGTGCTTCTTTGTTTATGGCGCTCAGAACTTATTCCATAAATAGAAGTACCAGAGTTAACAATAACTCTTTTCCCAAAAAGTGATAACTCAAAACTTAATACATCAGCATGCCCATGACCAGGAATATAGTCAGGGCCAATATTTGCCACATCAAGCATCGCCACTAAATTTTCTCTTTCTACCCTAATATATCCAGAGTCTTTTAAATACTCTAATGTTTTAACTTTCTCACTAATATTTTTTATACCTAACTTTTTTGCATAATCTAGCAACTCATCCAAAGATGGAGCTACACCAAAAGCTCCATCATTAAAAAAAGATATCCCTCCATCAGGGTGACACATAGATTTTAACCAATAAAGCATAAGTGGTATCTTGTCTTTAACTCCACTTATTTGTTTCTTGTTGTATGCATGATGAATATTCACTAAATCTAACAAATCTAACAAGAATATCGAGTGATACATAGGAGATAATTCGAAATTTCCTCCATCAGTAAGTACTTGCTCTAATAATTCTTTTTCTATTATATTTAAACCAGTTTGATACCAGCTATCAGACTCTTTTCCTTTAAAAAATAGCCCAGCAAAGACCAAGGCCTTTGCATTTGCAAACAAATGGTTGCCCAACAAGTCTGTTTCTAAATTATTAGATAAATGTCGTACTTGAATAGCTAGAGAATCGAACCACTGCTGTTTAAAAGAATTTCCTATTAATGACCACTTTATCCAATTAACAATCCGCAATGAGGAAGGATAAGCTTCCCAACCATTGCCATATCCTGGAGGATTTTCATAAATCCATCGCTCAATTAAATTAGCATGCCAAGAAGCTCTTTGAATTGCTTCAATAGCATTTAGATCATCAAAGTAGTGAAGATTGTATAGCCAAAGTTTATCTTGATTGGTTAGATTCCAATCATCTGCTTTCTCTACATCTGCAGTTACATTAAGAAATTGAAAACGATTTTCACCTAACATTCTTGATTGGCCAGGTACAAAAGACTGTGGTTTTCTTGAAATTATAGAAACACTTGGTGAAGGCGATATATTAATAGCTCGCTTTATATATCTACGTTTTAATCGGTTAAATATTTGCCTAAATTTTAAATATTTAACTGTATGAAATACTAATTTTAACTTTTGTATCATTCACCACGCAATGCATTCGCTACTTCAATTGAAACTCTAGAACTTTCTATAGTTTCTTCATAAGGTATTGGAACTTCCTTGCCATCAATAATTGAACTAACAAATGATTGAACACAGGCTTTCTGCCCTTTGTCTTGCTTAAATAGCTTCATCTTCTTAAACCCTGGCCATCCATAACCATTAAGCACTCGATAGTTATCCATTTGTAATACTGCATTATCACAAAAAACCTCGATACGCTCTTTAGGGAATGCGGAGCCTCCATTGGCTAAATATAATATCGTACCGAAAGAACCATCTGCAAATGTTAAAGTGATTGAAGCCTTATCTTCTCTAACCTCAACACCAGATGCATTTCCCATCATAGTAGCTGTAAAGTCAACAATACTATGCCCAACAAGGTGACGCATTAAATCAATAAAATGACAACCTTCTCCAACAATTCTACCACCACCAACGTGAATATCTTGCACCCAATGTTCAGCTGGAATCGGTCCCGCATTTACAGTCATAAGAATTGACTTAGGAGACTGATGATTACTCATCAACTCTTTTATTTTTATAATGTGGGGAGCAAAACGTCTATTAAAGCCAACCATTAATTTAACGTTTTTAGATTTATTGTTCTCTTTATATGCTTTGTCAATCTGCTCAATTTCATCTAATGTTAAAGCTAGTGGCTTTTCAACAAAGACATGCTTTCCAGCATTTAGCGAGTCAACCACTTGGGTTGCATGTGCGTCATGTCGTGTAACAATTGCAACTGTATTGATACTTTCATTATTTAAAACATCATCTATACTAGTAGAGGCGGTTAAAAAACTGTTTTTGTTACCATGATGAACACCACTAATACCTCCACTTGTTACTAGTGTATCAAGGACAGATTCAGTCTCTTTAAAAGCAGGAATTAGAATTCTGGACGCATAATTACCAGCCCCAATAAACCCTATGCAAGGTGCAACTTTAACTGGCATAGTAGAGGATTTAGATAACAATCTAACTTTAGACTTTTGAAGGTTGACTTTATCTTGGGGAGGATAATTTAACACAATACCTAGTGCTGATGGATCATCCAGCAAAGTATATGCTTTGATTGCATTTTTAATATTATAACGATGAGTAATCAAGGGCTGCACATCCAAAGCTCCAGAATCCATCATATCTAATACTGCTTCAAAATTTCTTTGCTCAGTCCATCTCACAAAACCTACCGGATAATCATTTCCATCCTCTTCATAAAACGAGTCATATCGGCCAGGGCCATAAGAAGCTGAGACCTGGAAAGTCAGCTCTTTTTTGAAAAAATCATCTCGACGCAACTTCAATCCCACTATACCAACTAATACAATCCTGCCTCGTTTACGGCACATTTCAGCCGCTTGATGCATAACCTCATCAGACTGAGTTGCTGCAGTAACAAGAACACCATCCACACCTCTGCCTCTAGAAAAGCTTCGAGCAAAAATAACTGGATCTTCATCTTTAGATAAATCAACAGTATCTGCACCAAACTGTCGTGCCAGTTCACATTTCTTAGAGTCAAAATCAACACCTAGCACTCTACAACCATTAGCTCGCAACATTTGCACGCACATCAAACCAACTAACCCAAGGCCGGTAACCACAAAACATTCGCCAATAGTAGGCTGAATTAGACGAATTCCTTGCAGTCCAACAGCACCTAAGACTGTAAATGCTGCAGACTCATCGTCAACACCATCAGGAATTTTTACACATAAATTTTTTGGAACACGAACAACTTCAGCATGATTTCCATTTGAAACCACTCTATCACCAACTTCAAAATTACTAACATCGCTTTCTAAAACAACGCCAGCGTTACAATAACCCAATGGTAATGGCTGGTCTAATTTAGATTTCACTGCATCAATAGTTGCAACCAACCCATCAGAAACAACCTTATTGAGTACCTCTTTTACTTTGTCAGGCTGTTGCTTGGCTTTATTAAGTAAGTTAGACTTACCAAAATTCACCAACATGCGTTCAGTTCCAGCTGAAACCAAGCTATTTTTAGTAGCTATTAATACATTTGATTTAATATTTCTAGGAGATGGAACATCAACAAGAGAGGTTTTTCCATTTGATAAGTTTTGTAGTATTTGTTTCAAAATTTATTTACTAAACCAGAGATGCCGATAATTCCAAACATCGCTATTCGTTGCTATGCAGAATATTAATATACTCTTTAAGATACCTTAAAGCACTAATAGAAATATCAAACTTGCTTTCTGTTATTTTCCAGATAGGGTTAGCAAAAAAATATGGTAATTCTATGAAATTATTTAACACTTTCTCTATACTTATAACTTAATAAAATTAAATTATAGAAAAACGCCACTAATAATGAAAAACCAAAAAATATTATAGGATTTGGATAATATATTGATATATCATTTTTTGATACTGGAAATAAATAAGACACCGTTGTAAAGTCATCTTTTTTCATTGCTTCCCACTTAGCAATGATTTTTTTCTGATTAAGTATTTCTGTTTCTAACGCAACCCGGCGAGAAGTATCATTGGTCTTATATGTCATTAAACTAACAAGGTTGAGTTTGTATTTTTGATTAAAATCTTCCATATCTTGAATAGCCAAATCGTACTTTTTCTGTTGATTTGCCCATTCCTCAATATTTTCATCTGTGAACATATACTCGCCATCTGAAGTTTCAAGTATTTCTAAAATTTCACGATCAACATCCAATATTTCATTGATCATATCAAATTGTCTCTGGATTGATATATTATCAAACTCCTGCAGCCTTTGCATAACAGCTTTTGCTGTGCTAACAATACTATCTGGATTGGTGTTTTGGAAAGTTATAATCATATTTCCAATATCATTTTCTGTAATTTTGAAACTAGATACTTCACTTCCTTTAATAGTTTTATTCAAATAGCTACTAAAACTAGAACTTATTAAAATTCCATTAATATCTGGAAACTCAAGTAAAGGCGTATTAAATTCTATAGGATGCCTACCAGATTTAATTATTTTTTCAACTTTATACTTATTTTCAACAATATTAAGACTGGGTAACACCCAGTAAGCGGCAAAAAATATCGCAATAGTTATTAGTAAGTGTCTCTTAATAATATTTAATGTATTTAACAAGGTAAATTCATTCATAATCACTTATTCTATTAAACATAAAATTTTCTATTATTTTATAGTAAGGCACTAGATTTAAAAACTAAAACTTATTTTTTTTTATATTCGAACCAGCATAAATAATATATGCTAAATGTAATACAAATATCTCCATCACTCCAAGGGAAAACATTACAGGGTAATGAGCATTACCCAAAATAAAGACCCCTATGATAAATACATTTGGAACTATTGCCTGTATATTTTTATTACTAAATGCTCTAATAATGTAATAAAAAATTGAGAGATAAAACACACCTACACCAACAAACCCATACTTTATAAGTTGGGTTATATATGAAATTTCTCCCAATTTAAATAATTCAAGCTCCCTTTCATAAGAAACACCTAGTAAAATTTCTTTAAAATTAAAATAAGTAAATCCTTTAACACTTCCGAGAATATATTTTTCATAAATAAAATCTAAACTAGTATGTTTAATAGTTAATATTTTGACCAAAAGGTAGATTACGAAACAAGCAACAAAAATGCTAACATATAAATTTATAAAGCTTTTTATTGGTTTATTTAGAATTCTTTTTAAATAAATTAAATAAATAATTACTATTGATATAAATAGCAAGAAAAAAGAAGCTATTGTAGGAGACAAAAAGAGCATCAAAACTGCTAAAAGAGCTAAAGATAAATTGACCCCATCCTTATTATTTTTATACTTATATAAATACCAAATAAAAATAATTACAGCCAACTGAGATGCAGTTTGGCCCCCTTGCTGAGCCATCATAAGGGAATTCAACCCTTGAATATGATACGGCAAAATTTCTCTAGTGATATTATATAACTCAATATATCCTCTAACACCTGTTATTTCCCCATTACACATAAATAAATCAACCAGAAACTTATTCCCAAAAATAGCTATGTATAAATATTCTATTACCAGACCAACTAGCAGAATAAGATAAATAAGATTGATTTTTTTTAAATATTCATTTGAGGAGAGAAAAGGTAGAATTACTTTACTTAGCAACATGGAAAGAAGTATGACATAGGTCATTTTAAAAAAGATAAGACCCTTTAGTTCGATAAACGTATAGTAAATGTTTAAAAATACAAATAGAAAAGCTATGATAATGTCAGATTTTTCTAAAATAATTTTTTTGGAGTTGAAGACAGCAATTCCAAATGCTACAAAAATCAAAGCAAGCTCTAATATTTTAAGATCTTGACAAAAAATAGATTGAACTATCGATATCAAAAAAATATGGGCAACCAAATAGCCCAAAAAGTATGTTGCTATTGGCTTCAAACCCTCACCCCACTTATTTTTTTAATAAAAAATTTTATAATTATTTTTAAAATATTTTTAAAAGACTGTCTTTTGAGTACACTTACAAGTAAAGTAAAAGAAAAAGAGTTATTATTGATACAAGCAACAGACTCAATGTATAAAATGGATGAATAAAATATATTAATTGCTTTCTTATTGGTTTTTTTGTAAGAATTACCATTTTTTTTGTACCAGATTTTTAGTTCTTGTATTTTTAAATCTACTTTTAGAATTGATTCATTATTACCATCTTTTCTGCAAATAGCTAACGGCTCCTGAAATGAGCCCATTTTCCCGTTTATTGCTAATCTCATGACAAGGTCAAAGTCACCAATAATATGGTAATCTGAAGAAAAACCCCCTATACTTAAATAAGCCGACCTTCGAACTGCGAGTGTCAACATGCCCACTGAATAATTTATAAGTAGGTTATTCAACGCATAGCCAGAGGGAATTTCTCCTTTTTTTCTGAATACTCTACTTTTTTTAGTATGTTCTGTAATTATATAAAAATTTCCACATGAGAAAACTACATCATTGTCTTTATAAAGTGCAACTTGAGTTTCTAGAATAGAATTCTTCCAATAATCATCGACATCCAAAAAAGTAATCAGCTCACCTTGAGATTTTTCTATTGCAAGTGCCCTTGCTTCACTGAGATTAGTATGTTTATCAGCTAAAAAATAGTTTAGTCTTCTGTCATTATATTTATTAAATATTTCTGCACTAAGGTCTGTAGATATGTTGTCCCAAAAAATTAACTCCCAATTAGTATAGTTTTGGGAAATGACACTTTCAATTGTTTCAGATAAGTATTTTTCACCATTAAAGCAATTAACTATAACGCTTACAAGGAGTTTATTTTGCATTGTCAATATTTCTTATCGCATCAATAGTTTTTCTCAGTCCTTCTTCCAAACTAATTTTTGGTTGCCAATTCAATAATTTCTTTGCTTTTGTTATATCTGCATATAGCTCCATATTCTCTCCAGCCCTATATCCAGTCTCACCAAACTGGGGGCTTCCTGTGGTAATAATATTTTGAATTTTATTAACAACGTCTTTTATGAAGATTGGCTCTCCAGATGCAATATTAATTACTTCCCCAAAAGCTTTAGTATTATCAATTGAGGAAAAAACTGATCCAACAAAATCACCAATAAAACAAAAATCTCTTAACTGTCTTCCTTCTGAAGTTGGAAACTTTCTTCCTTCAATACATCCTTTAATAACCTGGGGGATAAATCTTTCCATTCCCTGTCCAGGGCCATACACCAAAAAAGGTCTAAGAATTACAACTGGATAGTATTCAGTCCTATAAAGCATTTGCAAAAAATGAGTTGTTGTAGTCTTTGCAAAAGAATAAGGTGAAATAGGAGACTCTCTCTGATTTTCATTTTGAGGTGCTACATTTATACCATATTCATCACTACTTCCAATTTGGATAAAACTTTTCAAGCTGTCTTTATTAATGTTGTTGATTAAGTTTTTAGTTCCATTAAAGTGCACATTAAATACCATGTCACCCCCAGAAGAATAATTGGAGTGATCAACATATCCACCTAAATTTATTACATATTGGAATGTCTTATTTTTTAATTGATTGCATAGATTATCTTGCTGACTTATATCTACTGATAAATACTCAACATCTTTAATTCTATCTGAAAAAGGTTTATGACTTTTAGAAATTATTGTCACTTTTAAACCTCGAACTAGAGCTTCTTTAACTATATGTGTTCCAATAAATCCTGTACCACCCACAACAAGAATATGGTCTTTTTTGATAGAAGTTTTACTCACTAAATCTTCCAAGGTGCTTTATTAGACTTCCATAATTCCTCCAAATTGTCTCTATCACGTTTGGTATCCATGCATTGCCAATATCCATCATGGTGATATGCCATAAGCTCACCCATTGCAGCTACTTTCTCAAGAGGATCATGTTCAAGTATAGTTTGATCTCCAATAATGAAATCAAAAAATTCTGGTTCGCAGATAAAGTATCCCCCATTAATCCAACCTTTGGTTAATTGTGGTTTTTCTTTAAATGATATAACTTGTTGTTTTTGTATCTCTAACTCACCGAAACGCGCGCCAGGATGAACTGCAGAGACTGTAACCATCTTACTATGGCTTCTGTGAAACTTTAGAAGAGCGTCAATATCAATATCTGCCACTCCATCACCATACGTCAGCATAAATGTCTCATTACCAATAAAAGATTGCATTCTCTTTACACGACCTCCAGTCATCGATTCAGTCCCTGTATCAACTAGTGTTACTCTCCAATCAATATCCTCAACTTCGAGTGGCTCAACTTCTCCCGATGAAAGGTTCACTGTAAAATCTGCATTTAAAGAACGATAGTTCAGAAAATACTCTTTTATCACCTCTGCCTTATAACCAAGGGCCAAATGAAAATCTTTATGTCCAAAATGTGCATAGGTCTTCATTATATGCCAAAGTATAGGACGCCCACCTACTGTAACCATTGGCTTAGGTATAACTGCCGTGTGTTCTGATAGCCTGGTTCCAAAGCCACCTGCAAGAATAATTACTTTCATCTAATACTTACTCCAATTAAATTTAATTTCAGCTAGTTCTTTTCTTTCAACTTCTTCTGGTGAGTGCTCAATATTTGCTATATTAAGAACTAAACTTTTTTGAAGACCTAAGCCTTGAAAACCTACCCAAATCATGGGTGGAATGGTTAAGCGAGAATAGCCATCTTCTATCGAAAGAGTTACTTCTTGAAACTGATTTACATTATCTTGATTGTCTCGATCATCAAAAAGAATAAAACGAACTGTTCCAACAGGGACAACCAGATTCAATACCATCTGCTTATGTCGCTTCCACCCCTTGATTGCATCAGGTTCAATAGTGGAAAAATAGGCCTCACCAAAGCCTGAATAACCATGATCGCTGATCTTCATAGCATGTAACACATCGCCCCCTTTTGTGTCAATGATTGAAAGTGGGGTAATATTAACTCCATTTATAGCCACTAACAACTCCAATTAATATCTTGTGATTTTGCTATCTTAGTAAATTCATCAATTTGTGAGATAGTGAAATCATACATTGACTGATTGCTATTTTGATAATAGTATTTATACCATTCAACTGTCATTTTTACTGTATCTGAAAATTGCATTGATGGACGCCAATCGAGATCATAAAGTGCTTTATCACAATTTAGCTTTAGCAATCCTGCCTCATGAACATGGCTCTGTGCAACTGAAACATCATTCCAACGAACATGGTCCCAATATTTTGCCATCTCGTCAATCAATTCAGAGACTGGATAATTTTGATTAGATGAAGGTCCAAAATTATACGCCTCACCATGGAACTTATTTTCCACTGCAAGCTCAGCTGCCAAAACAAGATAACCACTAAGTGGCTCCAGAACATGCTGCCAAGGACGAGTTGACTGAGGGCTTCGAATATCAACAATTTGATTTAAAGACCACGCATACATGCAGTCGGGCACTATTCGATCAACAGCCCAGTCTCCCCCACCAATCACATTACCAGCTCTAGTGATGCCCACACGTACATTAGAATCTGAAGAATTGAAGAATGATTCTACATAGGTGCGAATCACCAATTCTGCCATCCCTTTAGAAGCACTATAAGGATCCTTACCCCCTAAACGATCAGTTTCACGATATCCCCAAACCCACTCTACATTATCATAAGCCTTGTCACTAGTGATCATAATTGCCACAACAGGCTTGTCTAGACTTCGCAATGCATCTAAAAGATTGGCAGTACCGATTGCATTTGTTGTAATTGTTCCTAGTGGATCTTCATAAGAAGGCCTAACCAGGGCCTGGGCAGCCAAATGAAAGACAAAATCAGGTTGAATTTTCTGAACTAATTTTGCTATTGAATCTGCATCACGAATGTCAAGCCTATGATCTTCAATCTGAGTAGATAGACTAGTTACACTATAGTGAGATGGAGTTGATGGAATGTCAAATGAAACCCCATATACTATTGCACCTAGTTGTTTAAGCCAGATTGAGAGCCATGAGCCTTTAAAGCCAGTATTACCAGTAACTAAAACTTTTTTACCATTAAAATTCTTAGAGATTTGCATTGTCTTTAAAATTTATTTATTGTGTTTATCAAATTAATCATTTAACCATTTTTGCCATCTTGGTAAATCTAGATCAAGATAAAAATAATTTCTTTTTTGATTTAAATTAGTTACCTCTATAGTGTTAATTGCATTAGATAAGCCCTCTGAATTTTTTATGAAGTATACGCTTTTAACGCCAATCAATGGGCTCATATTGAGGGTTTTACCGTCCAACAGGGTAATCACTGGAAGACCTGCACAGTAGCCATCAATCGCAGCTGAAGTTATCAAACTTGAATACACAATATCACTAACTCCAAGTAGCTCCTGAATTGGTTTTATGGATATCTCACCACGTAAACTTGGAAAATCCGCCATATTAATTGGACATGCAGGATGAGGTTTAATAATAAAACGGACTGATTTATCAACATCTACAAGCGCCGATAATAGAACATTTAACTGTTTATAAGTATTTTTTATCAAGTAATCCCCAACTACTAGTACTGTTTTTTCTCTTGAAATATCAAATTTTCTCTTAGTTTGATAATTAGGAAAATTGGATAAATAAAGATAACGTAATGACTCTACTTCAATCAGATCCTGTTTAGGATAACCGCCATCCAAATATGTGTTTTTTGATACTTCGCCATTCACCCCTACAAAATTAGGAAGGGGTAAACTGTATGATTTTTTTTGGTTATAGTTTCGCGTATCAAAAAAATTTCTCAAGTCCCACTCAATAACTGCTGATGGTGGAAAACCCATTAATTTTTTTTTGTGCCCTGCTGATTGCCAGGCAGAAATAAAGCCAAACTCCCAACCTTGGTTTTCTTGTAAATAACAACCGCGATTCTGTATTGGCAATTCATTCATAGCTTTCTCGAATAAATTAAAATAGAGAAGATTAGTCATTGCTGGAATACCAGACATTGAATCATGACAATCTTTTTTAAATAATGGCCAAAGATACCCACTATTCTCTTTTAATCGTTTTTGGACCAATTTATTTAATTTAAGAACTTTGTACCAGTCTTTAAGAGTACTAAAAATTAATGGTAGTGTTAAAAAAGATGCAAGCGTTACATGCACCTGATTACCTTTATTGAAATGATTAAAACGTTTAATAAGTTTAGATGCCTTTTTAGCTGAAGGCAATAAACTATCTTTAACGTAAATATGAAGCCAATTGCTAGAATGCTGATTTTTATGCAATAAGTCAGTAAGTGTTGTCCAGTAATGACTCTCGTATTGACCTTTATTTGATGATTCTGGAACTAAATTAAAAAGATAAGAGACAAAGGTTGTAGTTGCATCTGTCTTTCTCCATTCTTTCACTCCAACACCTATTAGTGCCCAGTTTGAAATTAAATAATGCACCAACCAGATCAATGACTTAATTATGTTAGGCAAAGAATGGAAAACTTTCTTTGCCATACTAATTTGAGACTTACTGATTTGATCTTTTTTCCACTCAAAATCTATTAGTAATCTTTTTGCTAATAGAGAGACTGACATAGAAAGTTCGTTGTTAGCTGAAACAAGGGTAAGTTTCTGATATTTATTTTCTTTTAGCCACTTTTCTAGTGCCATTAACTTTACGATATTATTAATTTGAGGTGATTTAGCATAATTACATTTCTCAACTAATAGCGTCATCCACCAATAACTAAACTCTTGACGAATTTTTAAATAGTCAACTATTCTTTTACTATTAATTTTTGCTTCACCAAAATCATAAATTAGACTTAAATATTTAGCCTTTAGATTATTTGCATTCTCTTCAACTAAATGAGGAATTGAGAAAATTCCATCCACCTCTGAATTTTTATAACTATTCCAGTGAATAACTTGAGGCGTGTCATCAGGTGGGATGCTATCTAGGTCCCATACCAATAATTTAGATTTAGTGCGCATCAACCTTTTCATATGAGAAAACTATTTTTTTTATTTTTATTTATGTAAGAAGGTCATAGGGTCTTTTGCACTATCCAGGCCATCTATTGCCGCAATCCCCATTGCTAAAATAGCTTCTTCTGAACTTCCTCCAATATGAGGAGTAACAATTACATTGTCCATTAATGCAAATTCTGTATCAGATGGCGGCTCAATTGCAAATACATCAAGCGCTGCTCCAGCAATTTGATTTTCCCTCAGTAATTTCTTGAGAGCATCCTCATCCAACAATCCTCCTCGAGCAAGATTAATAAATATAGCGTCTTTCTTAAGCATTTGTAAACGATCTCTGCTTATAATATTCTCTGTTGAGCTATTCAATGGCAAATGCAAAGTTACAATATCAGATTTTTGCATTAACTCTTCTATTCTGACGGGTGTGATATTATTTTCTTGATAAAAATCTTTAAAATTTAAAATATCATTTACAAGGATATTGCAGTTAAATGGCTTCAATAATTTAACAAGGTCCTTTCCTATATGCCCACAACCAATAATGCCCACCGTGCAGTCTGATAATTGGCGACCTTTGACCTGATACCATTCTCCATTTCTCACTTCTGCATTGGCAAATACAACACGATGCAAAAGGTATATTGCAAATGAAACAACTAGTTCAGAAACAGAACGTTTATTTACACCACCTTTCCAACCAAGTTTCACCCCATATTTTTTCATAGCACTCAGATCTAACATATCCAATCCAACACCATATTTTCCAATGACTTTTAATTCAGGCAACTCTGATAAAAGCTCCTCATCTATTTTTTCTAGAGCCGTGATTGCTTTTTCATAACCTTGAAGAAACTTAACTAGAGATTTACCCTTAAGTGCCAACCCTTGATCATTAAACTTCGCATTTGGATAACGCTTTAAAACCTCATTACGTAAAATTGGATGCTTAGAAAATGATCGAGAGGTAATAGCTAAAGATTTCATTAAAATGCCCATATTGACTTATCAATGAGATTGTTAGAAGCAATTACTTCTATTGGATTATTATAATCTTGTTTCTTAATTCTAAATTCGCCACCAGCACCTTCAACTATTGCAATACCAGCAGCTACATCCCAAATCATAATGTTATTCTCAAAATACGCCTCGACAGATCCTTGTGCAACCTTAAGTAAAGATTGAGATGCAGAGCCAAGCATTCGAACCTTATTAAAGCTTTGTATTAAATGCATCTGATCTGAAAGGATTTCTGGAGTAAACTCAAATCTTGATGGAAATCCAGTACATAAAACTCCTTTCTTTATATCTTTTATGGATGAGACCTTGATTGGCACCTCACCAATAAATGCTCCAATACCTTTTCCGCCCCAGGCAATTATGTCACTTGGATAAGATGCTAACACTCCAAATATTGGTTCGTTGCCATCAAACAAAGCTATTGAAATTGAACAGTCATTAATGCCTCGGATAAAATTTACAGTACCATCTATAGGATCAATGATAAATCTTAATCTAGAGTTATTGCTTGATTCTATCAATCCACTCTCTTCACTTAAAATACTTAATCCTGATACAGACAATTCGTCTATTAAAAGTTTTTCAATTATTAAATCTGCCTCTGCCTTAATTTCTCGGGGCACTTTAGTTGAAAATTTAAATTCTTTAGTATTTTTTTTGTCCAAGATGGATAATTTTCTCAGTCCAAGCTTTGCAGTCTTTTTTGATAATTCCAACAAATCCATACTAGAATTTAGCTATTTTTGATTATAGTAAGAATAAATAATATGATCAATGATCATATGAGCATCTTCAACAAGACCATACTCATTTTTTGGTGCGTCAACATGAAAATTAATATCTGATAAAACTTTTAGTCCACCTCCATCAAAACCTGTAATTCCAATAACTTTGCAACCTGAACTTTGAGCATAGTCTACAGCCTTTAAAATATTTGGAGAGTCTCCACTACAAGAAATTGCAATAACAATATCTTTTTGCTTGATTAAACCTTTCATTTGCATATAAAATATGTTTTCATACCCTATATCATTAGCTATTGCAGTAACAACTGGACTATTATCAGCTAAACTTACAACATCAAAATTAATTATATCTCTCCTCCTTAAGCCAGAGCCTAAATCATTAACCATATGTGATGCAGTTGCAGAACTACCGCCATTTCCAATAATATATATTCTTGATTTATCCTCAATAGTTTGTTCGAGGGCATCAATAATATCGCTTATGATATTAGGATCTACTTGATCTAATATTACTTTCAATCTTGTTAAATAATCAGTAACAAATGGCTTAATTTTCATAGTTTTTCCAAATTAATTAATTACATTTAGGGTCAGGAATATCATATTTTTCTCTCCAAGAAGAGTCTGCATAATATATTTCATATACCAACTTCATGGTTTGAAGAGCATCATCTGATGTTCCATTAATAACTACCTTGTCTTCAATGATACATTTAATAAATTCATCAATCTCAGTAGACCATGATGGATCTTTGTTATATCTAGTAATTTGCTCCATAGGATCACCTAAGTCATTTTCTGGATCAGCCTTTACAACTGTCAAAGTTTCAGCACCATAACTCTTAGTGCCTGATAAAATTCCACCCAAAATTACACTGCCTTTTTCTAAATTAATATCTAAATTAAATCTATGCCTCCATTGAGTTGCTGAGGAATGCATCATTGCAACTATGCCATCACTGGTTTTCATCAATGCATAAGCATTATCTTCAACGTTATGGCCCCAGTGGCTATTTGATACAAAACTATGAATACTCTCAAACTCTCCCCCAAATAATCTAATAAGGTCAATCATATGTATCCCTTGATCCAGAAGAACACCACCTCCAGAAACCTCTCTCTTAGTTCTCCAGTCGGGCTGATTAAAAGTAATCAATTTAGCCTTTCCGTAAACACCACGAATATTAATTATATTTCCTAATTCACCAGAATGGACTAGCTTGAGTGCATCTTGAACTGAATGATGATAACGATGATTAAAGCCATACATTAACTTCAAATTTGGATTTTTTTTCTCAACATCTATAACTTGAATAATATCTGATACATTTCTGCCAGGAGGCTTTTCACAAAATACATGAATACCCAAATTAAGGGCGGCAATGGTGACCTCAGGAGCAATATCATTTGTCAAGCACACAATTAAAATATCAAGATCTTCTTCCAGAAGCTTCTTATAGTTTTTGTATCGACGAACCCCATCAACTATTGATACCTCGTCTTGAAATATTTGATCACATACGGCTATTATTTCTAAAAATTTATTTTGATCAACACATTCTCTTCTACGCTTTCCAACTACACCATAACCAGCAATACCTACCTTTAGTTTTTTAGTCATCACTTATACCAAAATCCACGTAACAAATCTCCAATCATAAAAGAGTCCAAAGTACTTTGAACATCAGAAATAATATCAAGATTAAGTTCTTTTTTGTTGATTCCAATTATTGTTGATAAGTCAAGTCCATTTGTTTGAACTTTGTGCAACTTTAAACCAGCCTTTTTATGAAGGTCAATATATGCTTCATTCGAATACAAAATAATATGTTGCTCTCCCTGCAATATTCTTAAAGGATCTTTTCCAGTTTTTCTACAATAGTCTACTAATAAAGATTGGGCATGAGGCACTTCTGAAACAAAAACGCCAGAAGTATTTAATAATGAATAAACTTTTTCTAAAAATAATGATGGATTTGTTACGTGTTCAATTACGCCCCAAGCCATAATGATATCAAATTTTTCATTCGATTTATAATTATAAAAGCTATCTTCAAAAACATTAATACCTATACTTTTTAAGTGCTTAATTGCAGAGGGATTAACCTCAATAGCCTCACAGATATTTTCATTATCATTAAAAACAGATAATACTTCTCCAATACCTGCGCCTATATCTAATATTCGTAAGGTTTTTTTCTGTTTTTGACATACTGCTTTTAAGGAATTAATAACCTGCGAATATTTTGACTGTCCAATAAGTTTTTTTCTTTTATCAAAAAAAGGAATCATTGCCTCATTAAACATTTCTGAATAGTATTCATCAGAATATAATTCTTCTAAAGCCAAATCATTTAATCTTGGACTTACATAAACGCTGTTACAATCAACGCATGTATGATGCCAAAAACTGTTTAATTGAAAAGAATCTGTATAATTTTTCGATTTGCAATGAGGGCAATCAACATTAGTTAGATATTTTTCATTCAAACTACCATCAGAATCATAATATCTAGAAAGTAACATTTCCCAACGATTTTTTACCTTATTAAAATTAGGTTTTACCTGCTCTGGAGAAGAAATTAAATTTTTCATTTATCTACCTTTTTGAGCTAAATAGACAGATGCAAAAATCTTATTAGTTGGAGTAACTGCTGTTTTTGCTGGGTCTTGTGAGTAACCATAAAATGAAATTTTTTCTGCTCCAGTACAAATTGAATTAACAATTTCTAGAGCTTCGCCTGAATTAATAAGATTATATGGCAACACTTCAGAATAATCATCATTACTTCCATTAATATCCATTTTAAAATATGATTTTTTTTTATCTTCAACTGTCTCTTCAAATACTTCCCTTAGATCTAAAATTAAGCTTGATTTAGTATGATTCCAAGCAATTTGAATAGTATTTCTCCAAGTTTCATGTAAATGAAGTATCCCTAAAACAAGTGAAACATCATACTTGCCTGTAACTTTTGAATAATCATTTTCTTTTACGATATGAAAATTATGTTGAGGATATTTTTCTTTAGCCTTCGATATCATCTCTTCACTTATATCAACACCAGTATAAGTAAAATCATTAAGATGCTCAGCAATCATTCCTGCAAAACCACCCTGCGCACAACCAATATCCAATATACTCATACCTTCTTTTAACTGTTCTTTTAGGAAAAACCATTCTGATGGATAGATGTCTGATGTCGTTGCACGATTAGTATCAAAAAAACTAACAACATTAGGCTGATTCCATGATTCAGCATTATTGCTCATTATATTTTCTCCAGTATGGATCTGCTTTAATATGCAACTCTACTTTTTCTGCATCTTCTGGTGTATCAACAGAAAACGAGTCTATATATGGATATTCTGCAACTCTTTGAGTTAGGCCATTATCATAAAGACGATTACTATCACAAGACTCAACTAATTCTAAAGGCGACTCTGCCATTTCTGTAAATTTCTTTAAAAAACCCCAGCGAAAGCCAAAAATACCATAAATTCTTTTCGCTTGAATATCTGGCGACCACTCTTTACAGTATGGAATTGGGGCACGCGAAGTGTATAGAATATCGCCCTTAATATTATGGATAATTTTAAGTATATTTGGATCATGAAATTGTACTTCATCAATAATAGGCATTGATAAAACTACACCATTTATATCTTCATTATTAACCATAGGTTGCACCGTTGCTGAAATCATATCTGGTCGCATCATAGGCTCATCTCCCTGAACATTTAAAACTATATCATCTTCATTAATTTGAAAATCACTATTTTCAATCGCCTCTGCAACCCTATCCAATGCTCGCTCATGTTTATCTGAAGTCATAACACAAGGGACATGTTTAGAATCGGCAAACTCTTTGATTTCAACATCACAAGTAGCAAGTATAAGCTCATCCCATTTTTTAAACATTTTTGCACGATGCCACACATGCTCTAACATGGGCATACCTGCAATTTTAAATAGTGGCTTTCCTGGAAACCTACTAGAATTCATCCGGACAGGTACAACCCCAATTATTTTTGTCATTTTATTGTCCTATATAAAGTAGAAATTTCATTATTTTCCTCTCCAAGACGTATTGACTCTCCATCTTCGTTAACTTCTTGCCACCCATTTTTTTCATCCGAGCGATAAAATGCATGTAATAAGCGAATCGACTTAAGACAGTCTTGTTGACTCACAGAATATTCGGTGCCACTTGACATAGAGGCATATATATCATTATATATTAACTGATGTCCTTCTCCATATACACAGTCAGAAAAATCCTCACTATATTTTTCACATGCATCAAGATCCGGAGTAAATATTTGCAATTCATTAACCGCTATACCACCAATTTGCGCTAAACCTTTTGAGCCAACAATAGAAATAGATGCCTCAAAATCATCAGGCCTAGCTGCAGTAGTTACCTCTAAACTTCCTACTGCTTCATTTTCGTAAGTAAAACTTGAAACTACTGTATCCTCCACCTCAATATTTGCGCCTAATGTCCGCATGGTCGCGTTCACTTGACTAACTTCACCACCCAAGTATCTTAATAAGTCCACATGATGGATGCCTTGATTTGTTAGGGCTCCACCATCATGGGACAATGTTCCTCGCCATGAAGCCATGTCATAATAACGCTGAGGTCGACACCACCTAACACGAACACCAATAACTCTAATATCTCCTAGTTCATCATTAGTAATAGCTTTTTTTACACGCTGAACTGCTTTATTATGTCTATTTTGAAATATTGGAAAAATTTTCAAGCCTAAGTTTTTTGCAATGCTATATGCCTCATTCAACTGAGATGGCTTCATAAATGTTGGTTTTTCAACAATAATATGTTTATTATATTTTTTCAACACATCCAAACTGTGTTCAAAATGCATACCTGAAGGTGTAATAATTGCAACTATGTCAATATCAGTAATCTCTGTAAGCATCGTGTGGTAGTTTGAAAATGCAGGCACATCAAATTCATCACGATAAAGATTAGCTTTTTCAATCTCTAAATCGCAAACCGCTGACAACTCTAGCCCTTCAGTACCAACTAAAGCACGACAGTTATGCCCTGCAATACGACCACACCCAATTACTGCAACCTTATAAGCTTTCATTATTAGAAGACTCCTTTTTTTTATACTCAATTACCACATCAGTTATACATTTTATTATTGGCTTAAACCTCTCTTTAGTAGTTGTCGAAAATCTACTATATCCCTCTAAACAGGGATTAGTAAAATCTTTACGGTAATAAACTTTACCTTCTAAGATTTTATGAATTTCGTCTGAATACTTTCCAAACCTTACGTGAACAAAATTTCCATGGCTATCATATGAATGCATTCCTAAATCCTTTATGGCATTCTGGAAATATTTTTTACCAGCAATAACTCTCTTAACGGATTGCAACATGTCTTTTTCATAATCTAATAGAATCTCAATTGCTTTTGCAGAAACATTACCTATTTCATACATCGGTCTTTGTTTATGGAGCAAAGCTGTTAATTCCTTATTTGCTAATGAATATCCGACTCTTAGCCCCGCAGCACCCCAAGCCTTGCTAAAGCTTCTGGCAACTACCAAATTTTTACACTCATGAATCCACGGCACAGAAGTTTCTTTATATAACGGGTGATAAGCCTCATCTATAAGCATTAATGAGTCAATATCAGCAGCTGCATCAACAATTTTTCTAAGGTCTAAATAAGAAAAAACTGTACCAGAAGGGCTATCTGGATTTGGCAAACAAACCATTTTAGGTCTAATTTTCTTAATAGTGTTCACAACTCGATCAACTTCGAGTACGGGCCCATTTTCAGACTTCTCGTAATCTAACCAAGTGACTTCAGCACCATAAACTTTTGAATAAACTTCATACATAGCAAAAGAAGGTCGCGATAATATAATTCTATCACCTGACTGAATGCAAGACTCAAAGCAAGCCCGTATAGCTCCATCTGATCCAGCAGTCAGTAAAACATTTTCTGGCAACACATTAGAAAATTTAGCTACTTTTCCATAAAGAACATCCAGGTCTGGATAGCTAAAAACAGCTTCCACTGGAATTTTTGACAAAGATTGCATAACAACCTGATTCATCTCAGGATCACCACACTCATTCTTATCTAGCCAAACCCTATCTAGAAATCTATGTTCTTGCTTTACCCAGTTTGGGCGTGTTAAATTTCTATTTAAAATTTCTCTGCGGAACATAGTTATTGATCTAGTCATGAATAACCCTTATATTCTATATTTATTATTCATAAACAAGTTTCAGCATAAATAGTATCTAAAGCTTTCATCACTCTATGCTTTGCCTTGCCATCTGCTGGGGCATTATTGATTAATATTTGCAACTCTAATACCTCTGCGTCTGTTAATAATTCAAAGCCATTTAAAATACTTTGAACCATTTGCTCCAACTGAATATAAGAGTATGCATATACATTATAGTTATTATATTTAAAATACTCACTTGCAAAATAGTGAGTTGAGTTTGGAAAATAATCATAATAAATAACTCTTTTTCCTAGAGCCATTACTTCGTCCCCGATTGATGTATATTTTGCTATTACTAAATCAGATCTACTCGCAAGCTTATACTGCCTATTTAGCTTAGAATAGTCCTCATCAATCCATACATTTGAAGTAGCATTAATCATATTTAAAACATCTTTAAAAAAAGGGATTGAAATCCAATTTACATTTTTACCTCTAATTATAATGTCAACCTGAGGAAATTCCTCTGCTAGACTGCAGAGGTCCTTATAAAAAATGATATTTTGACTCCAGTTACCACAAACCCTCAGCCTGTTAGCATCAAAATCAGAATTCGATTCATAATCAAATGCAACAATAGTAAATCTTTCATTTTTATTGGTAATATTTTTTTTATAGTTTATTAAAGTATCTGATCTGATTTGACCACAGGGAATAAGATTATTTACAAACTTATCATTTGAAGTTTTTATTGTATCAAAAACTAATTGACTATTGCATAAGTAAGTATCTATTGAGAAAGAAAAATGAGAGAAAAATGTTGGCATTAATCTTTCTTGTGTTGAAATTGTTCTAATTTTTAAGGACTCAAATGCCAAAGAAAGTATTTTTGGAAAAAGTATATCATAGCCAACTAATACTATTTTAGCGTTGAAATTTTTCTTAATTAAATCTTTTGTAGATAAGAACTTTATTGCGTTAAGTAGAAAAACACAAAATAGAATAAAATCTTTTCTTAAAAAAAGCAGCATTTTCTTTAATCCAATTTCACTCAATATATAAATCAAATATTTATATAATTTTCTCGCTTCTAGCTTAGGAAGAATCATGGTTGAAATATCTTTATCTTTATAGTATTTGAGCTGATCCTTAGTAATATTTATATTTTCTAATTCAATGTGTAGAATATTTGATGGGTGAAATGATGAATCTATCTCTTCACTATAGAAATTATCCTTTACAAATAAATCTCCATAAAAAATACTTTGATGTGGAAAATATAAAACCTTATAAATTAAAGTATCGACATTATTGCTTATAAAGGATAGTTGGCTAGTATCGTGTTTTTTAGATTTAGAAGGGATAGCTCCATAAATAATGGTTAATATCTTCTGGTATAGTGAACTAAATAACCTTTGTGAGAGCTTGAAAACTATAATTAAATTAGTTGACAAAACAGGAGAAACTTTTATAGAATTAGATCGAATTTTTAAAAATTGAGCTCCAACTTTACATATATCACCTAGGATATAAATATTAAGGCTATTTTCTTTATGATTTATAAAATAACCCTCGATCCAGATATAAATATCATTTAAATTTGTACACCTGCCTAAAACATATTCCTTCACAAGCAATTTATGTTTTTTTTGAAAATCTTTTATATTAGTAAAAAATGGTAGAAAACTATTTGATATGTCACTATTTATAAAATTCCTAGTAACCTCATCTATGGCATCACCATTTTTTCCCCCATAATAATTAAAGTTTATATCAAAACAATCTTCGAAGTTACAAACTTGAAATGATAAAAATTTTGATAAGCGCCCATTAGCTAGTTTTTTTGAAGATTTAAAGATATAAACTTCAAATTTAAAAATTTTATAAAATATAACTATAAAAAGATTAAAAATAGTTAATCGTTCAACTACTAGAATATTGGTCATTATTTAGTTGGTTTGTAAGATTATTGTATTATTCTTAATAACATAAAACCTTCAGCAAACTCACAGCCAATCATGCTGCCTCTGTATTGTGCTAAATTTTTTATACTTTTTACAGATCGAGGGTGTGGCCACGCACGCATTTCTGATTTGTAGCAATCTAATGCTTCAATTTTAAGGTGCATAGTCTTTACTACATCTTCAAACCAATTAGGTTGAAATACAAAATTTGACCCAGGTGGCTGCCATTCTGTGCTTGACATTATTTCAAAAGCCAATATAAGTCGAACAGAATGCCCTGGTTGAGGCCGACAAGCTGTCACAACCGCCTCTTGAGTTATCCTATGATCAATATTTACATCTCCACAATGATGGGTGACCACTGTATGAGGCTTTAACCGCTCTATTTCTTTTTCAACCGCCTTAATTATGTCAAGTCGATCTAATGAATCCATACGATTATCAGGAAAATCTAATAGTTTTACAGAGGACACGCCAAGAATTTTTCCCGAACTATTTGCAGACTTTTGTAATATTGACAACTCCTCACCCTTAACTTTTCTATCTCTAATTGAGCTTCGTGAAGTTGCACCTTCAGCCAAAATAAGTACATGAACTAAATGGCCTGCTGCAGTCCACTTTGCTATAGATCCCCCACAACCCAACACCTCATCATCAGGGTGAGCCGCTATAACAAGAATAGTCTTGCCTATTTCTTTTTTGCTACTATGTTCCATGATGAAAACTGATAATTATTTTTTGGCTTATATGCATTAATTATTTTTTCCTCAAGAGAGATTATATCAAAACTTGAAAATAGTTCACAGAGATGTTTTTTATCAGAAAAATGTACATTACCAACATTCTCAAATTGTCCGCATTCTATATATCTGCGAGTATGGGGGTCACTACCCTCTTCACCTAATACAAAATCTGAATGCTTAGTTGAAAACCAGTCAATACCAACAAAATATCCACCAGTTTTCAAAGCATCATAACTATTTTTTAAGACACTCATTATAGATAATTGATTATTATGAGTAACTGATGCCCTATCAATAACTATATCAACTTTAGGTAATTTTAGAAAACATTCCTTTTTAGTGAAATCTCCGACCATAATTCTTTGCTTTAATGCTGGAAACTTCTTATGAAGTTTTTTAATTACTGACTCACTTCCATCTACTCCATAATAAGACATGTTAAGGGATTCAATAAAGGGGATATTCGGGCCATTACCACAACCCAACTCAAACACTACCCCATCTTGACTAATGACAGTATTACAGTGTTGATAAACCAAAGAAACTAGGTCAGACCAGGGCCAAGATGTCAGCTGAAGATCTTTATTATAAAGATCGTTCCATTCATTCGAGAAGCTCATTAACAACCTTAATTTATAATTGTATAAAGGATATATTAGGCTCAAACGGAAAAGATTCAATCTTGTAATCATTCATATTTAAACTTTCTAGCATTGCCATTGTTTCACCCGGCCAATCTTTATTATTAATTTCATCAAAAGCGATAATAGAGCCCTTACCCATCCTTGGCACAAAATGATTAAGTGCTGTTTTAGTTGGCTCATAAATATCAAAATCAAGATATAAAAGAGAAACTAAAAGGTGCTTATTATTTTCTATATATATAGGAATAGTAATATTTGCATCACCTTTAACTAATTCAATTTTATCTATATTATTAATAAACCTATTTTCGTTATACTCTCCAATACATTCTGTTAATTCTGAATAAACATCGTAATCTTCAGCAAACATCCCAGTTTTTACTTTAGCATTTTCTTTATCAATTTCTGCAATAGATGGGAAGCCTTCGAAGGTGTCAAAACCTATAATATTTCTATGATAGTTATAAGGCTCTAATATGCTAGAAATTTTAGCCCAAGCCATTACGCCACCACCGTTATGAACCCCGCATTCTATAATACTGCCCTTAATATTTAACTGTCTTTTGAATAACTCATGCTGAACCATAAACCTAGCCAAAGTTTGTCTTTTAACATACTTTGTAAAATTTGCTAATTTTTTATCAGTAGAACACTTAGATTTTGTAAACATTTTTTATATCCTTAATTGTTAAATTTTTTTCCATTATGACGCTCTTAACATCTTTTTTATCATAATTCATTATCAAGTCCAATATTGATAAATGGGAAACAAATTTCTTTTTATTTCTATATTGCATGTAAAGTGGGTGATTATACTCTTGAAAGATTAAATCAATATTTGCATCTTTAAAAGATGCTTTATCTGCATAATTCTTACCCTCTCCGCCAAATATATAAGTAGAGGCACCTAATTTTTGACACATATCTAAAACCAAATCGCTTTTTTGTCCTTGAAAGTCATAATTACTTGCTATTACGATTGGAATATTTTGATCTAATAACTTCAAAACATATTTGAAAAAATAAACATTTAAATCTACTAACTTATTCCACCGATGATTTAGATACATATCCTCTAAAAAAGGCTGATGATTTTCAAAAAATGGATGATTTTTATAATTTAAAAATATTGACTTATATTGTTTTTCTGCCCAATTGGTTTCATTATTAACCTCAATCTCACCAATAGTTTTTTCAAAATGCTTTTGTGATTTGGTAGGTACACTAAGCATCAGTTCACCATTGTGGGTATAAATTTTATTTCTGTTATCCCACTCTTTTTTTTGATACTGTGAAATATCAAAAAAACAAAACATATCTGCCAATAGGATTTTATGAAATGTCCCTAGCCAAGGTAGATAGGTTGGTTGATGGGCAGTTAAAATCATTGTATGGCTTTATCTAATTGATTGACAATAGTCAATGCATCTTTATTAGTTAATGAAGGATAGATTGGAAGTGACAGTGTTGTTTGTGTTAAATTATAGGAATTTTTATAATTATCGCCATCACCTAATAACTCCCAGTCCTCAATAGGTATTATTGTTTTAATACTTTGTTTTAATAATTTATCTTTAACTTCAGCCGGCTTATTAATTCTTATTACAGCTCGATAATGTACAGATTCGTTATTTTCGCTTGCTATTAAATCCAAGCCTGACTCTTTATATATTTGAAATATTTCTTGTCTTCTTTCTAAAAAACTAGGTAGTTTTTTTAACTGAACTCTGCCAATAGATGCTTGAATATCTGTCATCTGAAAATTAAATCTTTCTTTTTGATCTCTTCTACAATCAAACTCACGATAATCTCTGACCTTATCAACTAGATTCTTATCTTTCGAAACAAACATGCCACCCTGTCCACCAGATGTCATTAGCTTTGTCGCATAAAAAGAAAATATACCAGCTTTACCGATTAATCCTGTTTTTTTATTGTCAATCGAAGCTCCTAATGATTGGGCACAATCTTCAATAATATCAATATCTTTAATATTTTGAATTTCATTAGGTAAACCAAACATGTGCGGGACAATGGCAATATCCGCATTACTCTTTTGTAGTTGATTTAAATTGATATTAGGACTATCCGTTGCATTATCTATTAGAACTTCTTTTGCTTGCACCATAGCCACAGCATTACGTAATGATGAGCAAACATAAACAGGCATTGCAATAGATTTTTTTTTGGCTTTTAAAGACCATAGTGCCATAAATAATGCTGATGTCCCACTAGATAAAGCAACTGCATGTCGCTGTGGTAAGCCTAAAAAATCACAGAACTCATTTTCAAACCTTTCAACTTCTATACCTTGGGTGATATAGCCAGAATCAAGCACTTTGAAAACTGCTTGTTGCTCTTGTCTTCCTAAGGTAGGTTTGTTATGCGCTATCACTTTCTATAGTAACCTTTCTTAATAATCATCGGGTTACCAATAACCAAGGAGTATTCTGGTATGTCGACACCCTCAACAATTGTTCCCGCACCAATAACACAGTAATTACCAATATTTGCCCCACCTTTTACAACACAATGTGACCCTATAAAAACATGGTCGCCAATAGTAATATCTTTTCTTTCTATTTCATCTGATAAGCCAAGACACTTCTTATGAGAATCTGCAGCATTGATAGAAACAAATGAAGCAATATCGCAATTATCGCCAATAGTAACATTGACATGATTGGCATTTATTTCGGAGAAGCCAGCAATAACAACATTTTTGCCTATTTTGGGATTGCCATTTATCCAAACTAGGGGGTGATAAGGATTGGCTTTAAAGGTAGTAAACTTAGTGAATATTTTTTGAATTATTTTATTGAACATTTTTTAATTCCAATAAATTTCCTTCAACTAAATCTTGTGAAGCAAAAGAACCAAGAATGTCTTTCATGACAACAGGTGCCAATCCATTTCCTGCCCTTCTTAATCCAATATTCTCTTCAGTAAGTTTATCCCCTTTCTTGGTGTCTTTTAAAATTACAATACTGCGCCTTGCAAGTTTTCGCATTTCTAATTCCTTTGAAGTAGGTCGGACTATAGAATCGCCCATCATCTGATAAGACTGATGAATTGAATCAACCCAATCTTTTAGGCTTTCAGGGTTCTCGGAAAACCAATGGTCTGGTCCTGCTAAGTTGTTATCTAACGTGAAGTGCTTCTCAAAAAAAACAGCGCCAAATCCAACCGCTAAAGATGAAGCTAGAATGCCTTTTGTATGATCAGAAAATCCTAAAACTAAATCAGGAAAAGCATTTGCTAGAGTCTTAAGTTTTAATAAATTCACATCTTCTGGTGGCGTTGGATACTGTGAAGTACAGAGCAATAAAATCGTTGGATACCCCTCAAATGTGCCAATAGCATCTAGCGCTTGACGAACCTCTGCTAAATCAGACATGCCACAAGAAACAATCATTGGCAATTTTGTTGTTGAATAGTCTTCTAACAATGGTAAATTTGTAAAGTCATCCGAACCTACTTTAATAGCTGGCAATTCTAGTTTTAACAATAGATCTAAATCAGAACGATTTTGTGGTGTTGATAAAAACAAAATATTTTCATCATCACATTTTTGTTTGATTTGTAACCATTCATCATAATTAAATTCATAGCGTTTGAACATTTCAAACATAGATTCTGTTATTTTTTGACCTTGTGATTGATAAGTAAACATTTGATTCTTATCTCCACAAAACTCTTCCGCTCTAAAAGTTTGAAACTTCACCGCATTAACACCTGAACGCTTTGCCACTTCTATCATTTCTATGGCTTTAGTCAATTCTCCATTATGGTTAATTCCTGCCTCTGCAACAATAAAAGGTTTTCCATAATTCTTTAATTCTTGATTGTTTATTTCAATCATATTTTTATCCGCTTAACTCCAATTCCATCACAAACAGTTTGTGCATTCTCTGACATAGCCTGCCAAAAGTGTAAATTATTTAAAATATTTTGCAAGTTTACTTTCAAGTTATCAACAATTTTAACAGCATCCAACCGCTCTAAGTTTTCTGCTATTTTTCTTTGATTTTCTGCCAAAACATACAATAATGTTGGTAGACCTAAACAGCATCTCTCCCAGGATGTAGAGCCTCCAGCACCGATCGCTAAATCAGCATCAAACATTAGCCCTGATATATTTTCGACATCAATTAAAACCTTAATATTTTCTTTTTCCTTTGCATAACTTATAATCATTTTATTATGTGGCGACGAACCTCCTAAAACAACCACAATATTCAAATTATCAGAAATATCTTGTAAAATTTCATAAGTTTTATTTGTTATATCACTACCGCCCATACTAATCAAAATGTTTTTAATTTCCTTGGTGTTTTGTCTTTTGATTAATGCCTTTTCTCTCAAATTTGAGAACTCTGGCCTTAATAAAGCATAATCACAGCTCAATAACAGTTCACAATCATTTGGAACTTTGTCTTTATAATCTTCTATTTGAGTACCTAAATTTTGATTTAACAACATATCACAATCAAATTGTCTATCTGCTAAATCATCAATCACCATAATTTTTTTTGTGTATGGTCTTAATTTTTTGTGCCATATTTCATCTAAAGCATAACTATCAACAATTAATAAATCTGTATTTTTAGGAATGGCTTTAATTGTTTGTTGGGCATCTTGCTCTTGTGTTGCACCTAACCAATTTAAATATAAGTCATCTGATTGAAAATTATCATTTTTTGGCAATGCTAATACTGGATATTTAATAAATGAGTTGAGTTTGTCCGTCAAATCTCTACAAATAAAAACAATTTCATGATTTTGTTGTTTTAATTCATTAGCTAAAGTCAAACAACGCATTACATGGCCTGTACCCATTTGTAAAGATGCGTCAACTCGAAAAACAACCTTCATGATAATGCTTCAGTTTCTTGCAAAACCCTATACATTGCCTCTGCTCTTTTCCAGTCCTCCATAGTGTCAATATCTTGCACTAAATACCTTGGAAGAACATAAGGAGTCGCTACTTCAGAAAAAAGTGGTAATTCAGCTTTGAACGCTTGTGCTTTACCCCAATAAAACTGCCCAGCATCATGAAATGCCTCTTCCAAATCTTGAGATCGTGAATTAAAGTGTTCTGGATAAAACATGTCTACTTTATTATCCTGGACAATCCTGATTGCTCTTTGAATTGGAAACGCAAAGCTTGTTACACTAAAACAATAATCAGCACTCGAGTTTTTTAACTGTTGATAAGCTTTGGATATTATTTTCGACTGTATAAATGGTGCGGTTGCATATAAACAACAAACATTCTCAATATAATTATTATTATCCTCCATCCACTCAATAGTATGTTTTATAACTGGAATAGTGCCAACATAATCATTAGATAACTCATCAGGCCTCACAAATGGAACGTGAGCACCATATTTTTTTGCAACTTCTGTAATTTCATCATCATCAGTAGAAACAATTACTTGACTAAAGCAATTACTTTTAAGGGCTGCTTCGATGGAATATGCAATAATCGGCTTACCATTGAATTCTTTAATGTTTTTCCTCGGAATACGTCTACTTCCAGCTCTTGCAGGTATAACACATATGTTCATCTTAATGCCTTTCTTAGAATGTCAACAACTTTATCTTGCTGTTCAACTTCCATATTATGGAATAAAGGAATACTTATTGATCTGCTATAGTAAGATTCTGAATTGGGAAAATCCCCTTTGCTAAATCCAAACTGGAGGTAATATGGCTGGGTGTGAATGGGAATGTAGTGTACATTTACACCAACGTCATTCTCTACAAGAAAATTAAAAATTTGCTCACGATTTTTTCTAACTTTATTTAAATCTATTTGAATAGGGTACAAGTGCAATGCAGAATAACTATCTCTATCTTGGTAAGGCCCTATTATTGGTAAACTGCTTAATAGCAAATCATATCTTTCTTGAAGAATGTGACGCTTAGAAACAAATTCATCAAGCCTATGCATTTGACTAATGCCTAATGCAGCCTGCATTTCGGTCATACGATAATTAAATCCCAAACCAACTTGTTGATAATACCAAGCACCATCAGGATCTCTTGTCATCAAACTCTTATCACGTGAAATTCCATGACTACGGAAAAGACGCATTTTTTCGGCGAGTTCTTTCGAATTGGTAGTTGCCAACCCACCTTCTGCAGTTGTAATAATCTTAACTGGATGAAAGCTAAAAACAGTAATATCGGAATATTGGCAACCTCCAATCGGCTTTTCTAAGTACTGACCGCCAATGGCATGCGAAGCATCTTCAATAATGTTAAATCCATACTCTTGGCTTAGAGCGTGAATTTTCCTCATATTACAAGATTGTCCAGCGAAATGCACTGTTATAACTACCTTTGGAAGCTTGTCTTCTTGTTTGGCTTGAATTAATTTTTTTTCTAATTCTATAGCAGATAAGTTATATGTTTGAATATCAATATCAACAAAATCAATCTTTGCACCGCAATACAAAGCACAATTGGCAGATGCAACAAAGGAATTTGGGCTAGTCCAAAGCCAGTCCCCCTTTTCTAGTCCTAAAGATAAGCAAGCAATATGTAACGCCGAAGTAGCACTATTAACTGCCACTCCATAATCAACTCCACAATAATCAACAAGTTTTTTTTCAAATAAAGGGACTTGTGGACCCTGAGTTAGGAAATCGGATTGTAAAACATCTATAACTGAGCTTATATCAGCTTGATTAATATCCTGTTTACCGTAAGGAATCACAGCCTAAGAAAAATCCACATCATCAACCATTTTTAAAAACTCTTCTTTTAGTAGCCACTCATTATTTGTTCCAGAATTATATTCATGGCCCTGTTTAACAGTCTTTCCAATCTCTCCAAGAGGATTTTTTGTAAAATCAACTTCGTGATTAAATTGAATCGAGGGGGAAATTACATAATGATCATTGAACTCTAGAGTTAAGTGACTATCATCAGAAGGGCACATTATTTCATGTAGCTTCTCACCTGGTCTAATACCGACAATCTTGTGACTCAAGTCTGAAGCCATTGCCTTAGCAAGTTCAGTTACGCGCATAGATGGAATTTTAGGAATAAAGATTTCACCACCCTGCATTCTCTCAAAATCTTTTAATACAAACTCAACACCCGCACGCAATGTAATCATAAATCGCGTCATATCAGCATGAGTTATAGGTAACTTAGTAGCGCCCTCAGAAATTAATTTTTGAAAAAATGGAACTACTGAGCCTCGAGACCCCACAACATTACCATAACGAACTACTGAAAATCGAACCTCTTTAAGACCAACCATATTATTAGCCGAAACAAACAATTTATCCGAAGCTAATTTTGTTGCGCCGTACAAATTAATTGGATTAGCAGCTTTATCAGTCGAAAGTGCAATAACTTTCTTTACATTGTTTTTTATTGATGCCTTAATAACGTTTTCAGCACCATAGATATTTGTTTTGATGCACTCCATGGGATTGTACTCAGAAGCCGGAACCTGTTTCATTGCCGCAGCATGAATAACATAATCAACTCCCTCCATAGCCTCTTCAACCCTGGATAAATCTCTAACATCGCCAATAAAATAACGCATACATGGATCATTAAATATTTGCTGCATTTCGAACTGCTTTAATTCGTCTCTCGAAAAAATAATTATTTTTTTAGGCTTGTATCTTTCAAGAAGAATTTGGGTATATTTTTTCCCGAAAGATCCCGTCCCTCCAGTTATTAGAATAGTAGATTTATTAAACATATTTCTTTAAGCCCTTAATTAAAATTGTTACAATGTTTACTTTTGGGGAGTTGTTTGTTTTTATGAGATTTTCCTTTTAGAAAATCATATTGAGCAACTACACCGTTGGAAATTTTAATACAATCTTTATCTTTACATACCTTATTTATGTTAATTCGTTTAGTTTTAAATATATTTTCTATAGATTTCATAAAATCCAAAGCGCTCATATTCTCTCTTTGAAAAATTTGCATCTATTAAAGATATAATTTTCAAGATAAACTTACCATTTTATTTTTTTGAATATTACAGCCAGAGTATCTTAGTAAATTCATCTTAAAAAAAATTATTATTTATTGTTATTTTCATAGAAACCTATTTTTTAATAGTTTTACATCAAATTTATAAGCAATTTTTGAGATCGGTTGCTAGAGTCAAATCCCATACAGGTAAATTAAAATCCTCATCTAATAATTCTTGGCGACTTTTTTCCAATCCATCTCCAATAAAATTTAATAAATTTGCAGTAGCAACTGCATCAACTCGTTCATCTGCCAATACTTCTAAAAAATGAGAGTATTTTCCAGCACCACCAGCTAATATTACCGGCATAGAAAATAAATCCGGTATTTGCTCTATTAATTCAGTCTTATATCCATGACCCGTCCCATCACGATCTACAGAGTTTAAATACACCTCTCCAATAGGCAGGCTTTCTATATTCTCTAGCCATTTAGTAAGACTAGTATTCTGATTTATACTTCCATTATTAGTCCATACTGTAAATTCTCCATTTATCAATTTAACATCAATTGAAGCTACTATACTTTGTTGTCCAAATTCCCTAGCTATTTCCGCAATAACACCTAAATCTTCAGCGAGTAAGGTATTGATAACAACCTTATCAGCACCAGAATGTAATAATTTACGTGCTTGCTCAAGGTTTCTTATGCTTCCACCTGCCGCAATAGGGACAAAACACTCATCATTCAACAATTGTACATGCTCATAAAATATCTCTTCATTTCGTTCACCACGTGTTACATCTAAAATGATTAGTTCATCAATAGAAAAAGCAATATGTGAAAAATTATAGTTTTTCTTTAACCATTTCATATCGCCCACTTTCTGCAAACGAAAATTTCTACTCAGCATAAAGTTACCATTGTCATACAATAATGTAAAAATTACTCTTTTTTTCAACATGTTCTATAGCTTTAAAAAGTTCTTTAGCAGTATCAATCCATTTGTCTGACTCTTCTCAGGGTGGAACTGTGTGCCACAAATATTGCCTATTTCATATGCAGCTAAAAATTCAACTCCATATTTACATGTCGCATGCCTTCCTTGAAGATCTTCAATCATCATACGATATGAATGAACAAAATAGAAGTCTGAAAAATGAGGTAAATCTTTAAATAAACCTTGTTTTTCATTAATGTATAGTGAGTTAAAACCTACGTGCGGTATTTTCCTTTCAAATACTTCTTTTGATGTAAATCGCTCTACCTTATTAGGAAGTAAGCCTAGACCAGCTGTTTTGCCATTCTCTGCACTATATGAGCCCAGTAATTGCATGCCTAAACAAATTCCTAATATCTTAACTCCTTTATTAGTAACTGCATCAATAATTGCCTCATCTATATTGCGTTTTTTAATAAACTCCATAGCATTTCTAAAAGACCCCACACCTGGAAGAACTAAGATAGATGATTTTAATATCTCTTCGGGATCCGAAACAATTTCTACTTCAGCTCCAAGATATTTAAATGCGCTGACAACTGAGAAAATGTTTCCCATGCCATAATCAACAATTGTGACTTTTGGAATACTCATTATTCAACAAAAAAAGTGGGGCTCCATCGTCCATCAACTTTTTCAAATAAATCTTTGTTAACCCACTTATCTAAAACTGCATCAAATTCATCAATAGTCATCTGATAGTATTTAAGATAAGACTCAATAAATTCTTCAGGGTAAAGGCCATCATATAGCCGAACTAAATTAACACCTTGATCCCTACTCATAGCTCCTCTTCTTATCTCAATACCTACATCTTGATTTGCCCTTCCAAATCCAAATTTTAAATACATCATATATGCATGAAGAGAATATAAGGCCTGATCATTTTGAGAAAAATTTGTAAATGTTCCACTATTTGTTATATCAGATTCTTTTAGACCACAATGCTCTTTAGCAATTAAGTAGTTTTTATATGAATCCCAGGGCTCAAAATAACTCATATGAGTCATAAATAATTTACTATTATCAATATCTTTAGAATTTGGAAGCGAGAACCAAAAAAGTTCTTTTTTGCTTAATCCAGACTTTTTGATTATTTTCTCATAACCACCCTCAAAATATGCTCTTACCATATACTCTAAATCAAAAATAGCGGTATATTTATTTTCAGTAGAGCCTCCATACTCAACCTCTCCATCTTCGCCATAAAATATAAGCGGAATGTCATACTTTAGTGCAACATTCGTTACTACACTAAAAATAGATATAAGCCAGCCATAATAAGGAAAGCCCATATCAATAAAACCAATTTTATTTAAAGCATTCATTGATTTATCATTGGCAGTAACATGAATATGGTCAAAACCACTTTCAACAAAATTAGAAATATTTTCTTTTCCTAGATCTAATTCCAAAGGTGGACGAGAAGTAACAGTAAGTGGATTCATTCCATATTTGTGTTTTAGAGTATGTGCAACATATGAACCATCTTTACCTCCACTAACAGGAACAATGCAATCAAAACCACCGTCATTTTTTCGATACTTATCAAGAAGATTCTTTAATTCTTGTTCTCTTAATGACCAATCTAATTCCTTTTTTTCTTCCATCCATTGGCAAGCATTGCACCAACCTTTATTATCAAAATTTATTCTTGGTCTGGTAGACATGTTTAAACAGTTCTTACACCAAAATATATCTTTATTATTTTGCATATGGAATATAAGTTATTAATTTAAGTTAGGAATAAAGTCACGTATATAAAATTAAGACTTGACAAGGAAATAATGAGAATAGCTTTATAAAGTCCATCCATCATCAACTATAATGTTTTGGCCGTTAACGAACATAGACATGTTTGATAATAAGTAAATTAGAGCTCCGTTTAAATCTTGAGGATCCATCATTCCTTTGCTGACGCATGAAGAATTATACTTTTCTAAGAAAACGTCTGGTTGATTATCTAAAATACCTCCAGGGCTGATGCAATTTACTTTAATATTTTGATTTTTACAATACTTTGCAAGATACTTTGTTATAGATATAATCCCAGATTTTATTGCACTATACTCAATAGGAGAAACCATTTTAGTGCCTTCATAATGTTCAAATTTAGGGGTTGATACACCTTGGATTGACGACACATGAACCAAATTACCATATCCCTGCTCCCTATAAAATAAAATCAATCGTTGAGAAAATAGTATAGCACCGCCTAATTGATCAAATAAGTCATTTTTCAGCCCTTCTGCCTTTAAGTCTTCAAACTTAGCACCCCACTGTTGTGAGCGAGGATAAGCACAATGAATTGCAGAATCAATTTTTCCAAAATGATTCTTACCATTCTCTAAAAATTTATCGATAGAATGAGGTTCTGATGAGTTTAGCTCTAAAAAATAAGCATTTTCTTGACCTAGTTCATTTTGAAAACTAACTCCTTGTTTAGCATTTAAATCTCCAATTAATACCTTACCTTTATTTTTAATAATTTCTTTACAGAAAGCTTTTCCAATAAGCCCTAAACCACCAGTAACTGCAACTATATCTCCATTAAGCATCTGTATTCCCCCGATCTGCTTTCATTAGTAATTCTGCCATTTTGAAATCTATTTCATCATCAATATCAACTGCACGATTCTTTGGAATAATGGCTGCCTTAACACGACCATCAAAAATCTTATTATTATTCTTTATGAAATTTGGTCTTGTAACATATGCTACTGTAGTCATATCATATATTTCAGGAACATCCTGTCTTCTTGAATATACCTTTTTACTATCAATTAGTAATTTAATATAATTTCCATCTTTTTTCACCATATTGAAGTATGGACTTCTTGAGGATTCAGAAATTGTTACAACTATATCAGTTTGCTTATCCAATGAATCTATGCACTTTATAACATCATTTTTATTTCTCAATGGCGCTGTGGTAGGTAAAGAGACAAAGCAGTCAAAAAATTCACCTCTTTTCTCTAGCCAGCTTACAGAGTGCGCCCATGACATCCATTCTGGCGAGTTATCCTGAGCAAGGTTACTTGGGCGATTTATAACTTCTGCACCATACTTAATAGCGACTTCTGCAATTTCTGAGCTATCCGTAGAAACAAATATTCGAGATATTTCATCAATATTTTTAGCAGTCATTATTGAGTGTGCAAGAAGTGGTTTACCATCTAAATTTAGAAGATTTTTACCTGGTAGACCCTTAGAACCTCCCCTGGCGAATATAAATGCAAATATTTTCATAGAAATACCTTAGTACTATTTTTTGATGCTTCTCGAGCAGCATCAATTAATTTTAAAGTCTTTATACCATCCATAATTGAAACATGAGGTTTAGCACCATTTTCTATACATTCAATAAATTGCTTTAACTGTTTTTTATATTTATCATCTCTCTTGCTAGTGTAATCAAACTCTTGTTCTTCGCTATTAATCGGTTTCCATATCACCTTTTTCTTAACTGCGTTCCAGGTCATCTCACCTTCTGTTGTTATAACTGAGCATTCCCTTTTTACATGACGACGATTAAAATCAATTTGTACTAAAATAGGATATCCTTGTTCACTTTTTATCAATAAATCAGCCTGATCTTCAACATTAATATCTAATGCCATACTATTTATTATTTGTGCCTGTATATTAATTGGTTTTCCAAAAAACCAATGTAGATAATCTATTTCGTGGCTCAATTCTAATAATACACCACCGCCTAACTCTGATAATGCAGAAACAGTTTTTCGGTAATCTTGATCTGGCCTCCAGTCAGGAAGATATGATCCACATTCAATTCTAGCATGAAGTATTTTTCCAATTTTATTATCAGTCAACCATTCCTTAAATTTCCTCGCCCCTATATCATATCGAAGGACATACCCCACCATAGCAACAATATTATGATCTTTTTGAGCCTTTAGCAACTCTTCCACTCCGTCTATAGAATGGGATAACGGCTTCTCAATAAACAAGTGCACACCATGTTTTGCAAATTCTATTGATTGTTGAAGATGAAAAGTTGCTGGTGAAGATATGATAGCCGCCTCAACACCAAACTTTATAGCCTCACTAACAGAAGAAAATATTTTTGAAGCGAGTTTCTCATCTTTAGAATATGGACCATTTCCAGATCGAACAACAACAACTTCAATATCTGGTCTTAATTCAGAAATCAGCCTGAGATGCCTCCTGCCAATACTGCCCAACCCTATAATTGCGAGCTTACTAACTTTCATTATTTTAATAACTCAATATCTTGATTTGCTTTTTTAAACTCATCCATTCTTCCAACATCTAACCAATATTCCCTAACTGGAAATGAAACAACCTTGCGCTTACTAGCAATTATTTTTTCAATCAATGTTGGCATATCATAAAATTCATCATTCGGAATTAAATCAATACATTCTGGCTCTAATAAATAAATACCAGCATTTACAAAAAAACTATGGACTGGCTTCTCTTCAATGGAAACAATGTCTTCATTGTTTATATTAACCACTCCATAAGGGACTTGAAAATCATACTCTCGAACGCACATTGTTGCCTTAGAATTGTGAGATTCGTGAAATTCTAACATTTGCTCATAATTAAAATTTGTTAGCAGATCTCCATTCATTACAAAGAATGCTTCCTTTGGCTTTTGCTTTAACAAAGTCAAGGCCCCTACAGTACCCATTGCCTTATCTTCTGAAATATATTCAATTTCTACTCCAAATTTACTCCCATCCTGAAAAAAATCTTGTATTACATTTGATTTATAGCCTAAACACATTGTAATATTGGTAAAGCCACTCTTAACAAACCCCTCAACAATTGTCAATAGGATTGGTTTACCGCCAACCTCTAACATTGGTTTTGGCGTATTTTCCGTTAATGGCCTCAAGCGAGTCCCTAGACCACCCACCATTAGCACTACAGTATTTTTATACTGCATTGTTGATAAATTTTCATCTAGAACAAATAAGTCAACTATCTTTTTATTTTTATCAATTATTGGAATTTGACTAATTTTATGTTTTGCAATTAAGTTTAATAATGTATCTCTAGAATCATTTTCATTTGCACAAACGGGATTTTTATAATAAATGTCCTCAATAGAATGCTCTAATGTCTTTTTTTTCAAAAGCCCTCGACGTACATCTCCATCACTTAAAGTTCCCAATAAATGATTATTCTTATCAACAATTAAAGCAATTTTAACCGCGCCATTGTCTATCAGCTTTAGAGCGTCTTTAATAGTTGCGTTAGAACTTAACGAAATTTCTAATATATTAATCATAAGGCCTCTTTAGTAATTTCAACAAATTAAGTACTTTAAATATCATGGAAGGGTTTTTTTATAATATTGTGAAGATTTATACTTTTTATTATATTTACAATTTCTTTACTTGCACCGCCTTTGCCATAAGCATTCTCAACTTGATCAAGAGTATTTTGAAACTCTTCAGAGTACATTTTATTAAATGCACTGTCAATATTCCTTTTCTTTGGCAAGCAACTAATCACACTATCTGTTTTAATGCGTCCTTTTTGTCTATCACCTATATCAATCGTTCCAATTTTAAAGCTTGGTGCTTCAATCAAGCCACTTGAGCTGTTGCCCACAACAGCATCTATAAATTGCAAAGCACTAAGATAATTCAACTGTCCCATTGATGTAAAAGCAATAGTGTTGTCGTGTTTGGCAACATAATCATCTATCATGGTATTTATAACCCTACCATCGGTGTCTGCATTGGCTTTTGTGAATATTATTTTTGTGTTTTTTAGCTCACTGATAGAGTCTAATAATGCTTGAAATTGCATTCCTGATGTGGATTTTTCAAGCGTCACTGGATGAAATGTAATCAATATATTCTTCTCACCAAGTTCAAAGTTGATAGTGTTTTCAAAATCAGCTTTAGATAACAACTTTAACTTATTAATATTGTCAATTCCTAAACCGCCAACATGAAAAACCTTATCTGGCTGCTCTCCTAACTGAATAATTCTATTTCTATACTCATCAGTAGCAGCGAAATGCAAGTGACTCATTTTAGTTATTGAGTGTCTTATTGACTCATCTATTACACCTTCTGTAACCTCTCCACCATGTAAATGTGCCACAGGTATTTTTGCAATCAGTGCCACGCTTACAGCTGAAAAAATCTCAAAACGGTCGCCTAAAACCACTATCAAGTCTGGTTGTAGCTTGTTAAACACATCTGCAAACCCAATTACCCCTAAACCCATAGATTTACTAATCGCCAACTCTGTATCCGATGTAAGTGATATATCTACTTTTTTATCAATAGTAAAACCATCTTTTTCAATTTGTTGATAAGTATTACCAAACTCTTCAGATAGGTGCATACCAGTTACGACAACTTGCAACACTAAGGCATTATCAACATTAATTTCTTTCATTAGCCAATAGAGCAGACCATATTCTGCTCTTGTGCCTGTAACAACGCAGATTTTTCTTTTTCTCATATCAAGTCATCTGCATTATAATTTTTAAGTGCAGTAGACCCTATAACTTCATCCCACTTCATTGGATTAATGCCATTTCCTGGTCTCTTAACAGTAATATTTTTATCAGTTAATAAATCACCTTTTTTAATATCTTGATTGGCAACTATAGATTTTCTGACAACATTAATATTAACACTCTCACTTGGTGATGGTTTCTTTTTATTGCTACCCAAAGCTATTTCAATATTTCTAATCGCCAACACCATGGCTTTGAGCTCTTTAGGCTCTAATGATGTCTTATGATCGGGGCCATTCATAGTCTGATTCAAAGTAAAATGTTTTTCAATAATACTTGCGCCCATTGCGACAGCGGCTATATCTACTTCAATCCCTATCGTGTGGTCACTATAGCCTACAGCTATATCAAGTTCTTTTTGTATTGTTAACATAGCATTAAGATTTACATCTGCCATCGGAGTTGGGTACATCGTATTAGCATGGAGGGCTGTTATATTTTCTTTCACTGTTCCAGCTCCTATCAAAACAGTTAAGGCATTCTCAATCTCTTGTAATGTTGACATTCCTGTTGATAGCACTACCTTCTTGCCTAATGAACCAATATGCCTTAAATAGGGTAAATTGGTGATCTCACCACTAGGTATTTTAAAAGTTTGCAACCCTAAATCACTCAAGAGATTAATGCTATCATGATCAAATGGTGTAGATAGAAACATAATGCCTTTTTCTTGGCAGTAGACGAGCAATTCTTTATGGGTATTTACATCAAGTTCGAGCTTTTTAATCATATCAAATTGTGACTCTAATGCATCAGTAGTTTTTTTTTGATAATCAGCTTTTTTAGCAGTTTTAGATACTAAATTTTCAGCTTTAAATGTTTGAAACTTGACTGCATCAGCACCAGATTCAACTGCTACATCAATCAGTTTTTTTGCTAATCTTATTGAGCCATTATGATTAACCCCCGCTTCGGCAATAATAAAAACACTCATTTAATAACACTTCCAGCCTTTGCAAAGAAATTATCATTAATCCTAATACCTTCTTTAGTAACAACGCCACTACCAATAAAACTACCATCACCTACGGTAACATCACCATTAATAACTGCGTTGGTAGAAATATGGCAATGATTTCCAATTTTACTTCCATGTTCTACTATTGACTTTGTATTAATAATACAATTATCACCAATTATTGCACTAACACTAACTACCGCATCATGCATAATTACAGAGCCAATTCCAATGCTAGCTTGGTGTGAAATATAAGCTCTTGGAGAAACAATAGTTGGCAAAGTAAATCCTAATTTTATAACTGTATCAAATAATTTAATTCTTGGTAATGGACTTCTTATTTGTCCAATAGTTATTAATGCGTTATTACATTTCTTGATTAAATTATTTAATTCTGAATCATTGCCAATAATTTGATATCCTAGTACATTTTTTCCGAGCAATTCTGGTTTGTCTATTATTCCAATAATATTAAATCGACCTTCCTGCTCTATGACATCTATAACAGCCCTACAATGGCCACCGCCACCAAT
The DNA here is from genome assembly GCF_003326015.1 of Candidatus Thioglobus sp. NP1. NCBI lineage: Bacteria > Pseudomonadati > Pseudomonadota > Gammaproteobacteria > Pseudothioglobaceae (SeqCode) > Candidatus Thioglobus > Candidatus Thioglobus sp. NP1. Next base: position 607,280 of record NZ_CP023860.1, on the reverse strand, counting down.
TAAAATAATATCCTTCACAATATTACACTACTAGGTATATTAACAACACGCTCTTCTAGCCACTCTGCATTCGTTAGATTTCCACATTGAGCGTCTTTAAACATTGGTAATTTATTCATTAATGTCCAAATTGGGCGAGTATTAACTCCTTTTGAATTGGTTTCATATAAAAATAAATCACGCTCTTCTTTATCTTGCAAAATAATTGCATTTAACCAGTAATTTGAATGACCATTAGTTGGCTCTTCAACAAATCCATATGGCTTATCTTTAAAAAATTCTTTATATGCCATAGCTACACTTCGTTTACTAGACAAGAAGGTTCCTAAGTTTTCCAATTGAGAGGTCAATAAAGCCGCATTTAAATTTGGCATCCGGTAGTTATAACCTATCATATTGTGAGTATATTCCCATTTATGAGAAACTTTTGCTGTAGTGGTTAAATGCTTAGCTTTTTTTGCTAATATCTCATCATCAGTAATAATACATCCACCTCCACCTCCAGTAATAATTTTATTTCCATTAAAGCTAATCAGACCCATTTGACCATAAGTTCCAGTATGTTTATCTTTGTAAAAACTCCCAATACTCTCAGCGGCATCCTCAATCAAACTTATATAATACTTATCACAAATGTCTTTAATTTCATCAATTCTACAAGGATGTCCGAATGTATGCATTGGAATACATGCCTTAATAATATTTCCAGTGAATTTATTTACACATTGTTGATTCTTGACTATAGCATTTTCATTTAGAAAACCCTCCAGCGCCAACGGAGACATTCCCATAGTGTCTTTATCAACATCAACAAAAATAGGTTTTGCCATGCAATAACTAATTGCATTACAAGTAGCAACAAAGGAGAGCGGTTGAGTAATAACCTCATACCCACTTTCAACCCCTGAAATTAATAATGAAATGTGTAATGCAGAAGTTCCGTTCATTGTTGCAACAGTATATTTAGCGTTTGTAAATTTAGAAATATCCTCTTCAAACCTATCTACAAATTCACCAACAGATGATACAAACGTAGAATCTATACATTCATTTAGATATTTCTTTTCGTTTCCAATAAATCGTGGCTCATGTAAGGGAATAAAATCTTTAGTCTGATATATATCCCGAATAAAATCAATTTCCTTTTCAAACATTACATTTTCCCATCTAAATACTTACCTACATCTTTATAGGAAAATTCTGGAATTAGATTAAAGAACTGCTCCAAAATTTGCGGTTTTGTCCATGATAAACTTGATTTTAAATTATTCATTGAGTTTTCAAAATAGTTGAGCTTCTCATCATCAAACTCAGGAGAATTTTTGATAATTCCTAAATTTTTAAATCTATCCATATCAAGAATTTCTTTATCAGTATAAAATTCTTCAAAATTCTTTTCACCTGTCGTATTACTCTTTGTAAATAAGCAAGGCCATTTCCCCTTCTCTGGAAGAGTCTTGATTAATTTTCTAGCTTCATCCTCTGTTTCACACAAATAAGGCTCAAATCCATTATTTTTTAGATATTTAACTGCAATATCAGAAAATGAAATTAAGTGCAATGCCTTAGTCAACTTTGGAAAGAATATATCTCTATTCTCACCAAAAATACAACTCATTAAACAAAGCTCTCCACTCTCTTGAGGAGTAACAAAATATCGCCTAATATCGTTAGGAGCGGCAATTGGTTGTATCTTTTCAATTCTTTGATTAAATCCATGTAATAGAGACCCATCACTAAATGCAACATTTGCAAATCGAGCAGTAGATACATTAATATCTAAAGATCTGCGCATTAAAAACATTTCCATAATACGCTTGCTGGCACCCATCATATTGATTGGATTTGCAGCCTTGTCAGTACTTACACAAAAGTATTTCTTTGTTCCATTATCAATGGATTGTTTTATAGTTTTATCAGTATTAAAAATATTGACATCAATCATTCTCATCAAAGTAAAGGGATCCTCTTCACTGCGAACATGTTTAAGTGCTGTTAAATTAAGCACATAATCATATTTTCCATCAGATTCTATAAAGGCATCGTATTCAACGGATCCTATATCTAAAGCAAATGTCCTAAAATCAACATCGCAATAACCAAATGAACTTCTGATATCCCTCACTAACTCAGTAAGATTATTTTCATTAATATCAACTGCATGAAGTTTTTTTGGCTTTCTCTTAAAAATCTCCTTAGTCACTGCCTGACCTATTGAGCCAGCAGCTCCAAGTACAAGAAAGGTGGAGTTTGATACAGCATCTGTCAAATATCTTGAATGACAAATAATGTCTTCAGAAAATAATAATTCGCTCCTATCAATTAACTCAAGTATTTTGTTCATTATCAAAAAGAAATTAAGGACTCATTACACATCAATAGAAAGAAATAATCCAAAATTTCTCATCCACAACATACTGTTAGTCATTAGAAGCATTTACCATATCTTGATATGATCCTTCATGTAATAAATTATCTTTATCGAATTGTAATATCCTATCACATCCCTTTAGTGTCGTTAATCTATGCGCAATAATTAAGATAGTTAACCGCCCTCCCAATCCTTCAATTGCCTTCATTACTTCCTGTTCAGTTGAACTATCCAAGGCACTAGTAGCTTCATCAAATATTAGTACATCTGCTTTTTTATATAATGCTCTAGCAATATTAATTCTTTGGCGTTGTCCACCAGAAAGGCGAACTCCTCGTTCACCAACCAGGGTTTGGTAGCCGTCTTTCAAGTCTGCAATCATATCTTCAATTTGTGCTTGTTTGGCTGCTTTTTTAACTCGTTGATGGTCAATCTTCTCAATCGGGATTCCAAAGGCAATATTCTCTTCTATGGTGCTATCTGAAAGATAAATATTTTGTGGAACGTGAGCAATATGCGCTTGCCATGCCCTTTGGTTCTGACTGTTGATTGGTTTTTGATCAATTGTCAATTTGCCATCAGTTGGTGGAAGAAGTCCCATAATAATATCTAGTAATGTACTTTTACCACTACCGGTAACCCCCATAAATCCTATTCGCTCTCCTTTAACAATAGATAAATTAATATTTTCCAACACCAAAGGGGTTTCTTTTATATATCGAAAACTAAGGTTTGTTAATTTAATTTCTCTTTCAAATGAGATTGGAGCGGGTGATGATTGATTTACATATTCTGGTAGTGGCTGTTCTAAAAAATCCAATACATCTTTAAGAGAAGCTTCCACCCCTCTTATTGAACTAAATGAGGCGTAAGCCTGTTGAAGTGCAGGGAGAAGTCTTTGAGCACCTAGAGCTAATGCACCTAATATAGGAATCGCTGTTGCTATGCCACCTTCTTTCTGGCTCATTATATAGGCAATCACAGCGATTAAGGTCATTCCAACTGCCTCTAATACGAATCGAGGACCTCCGCCAATAAATGCGTTATTTCCTGATGCACGACGTAGTGGAAGATCGGCACTTCGATAAAGCTGAGAGTAGAACTCTTGACTGTTATCAATAAGAACATCGCGAATTCCACCTAAACCTTCTTGTAATGACTTTACCAGCTGAGTAGATTTATCAGCAATAATCTTACTATTCTCTTTGAGTTGTTTACCACTGTAGCGAATAATCCCCAAGTATAACAAACCAATCCCAATAAAAACTGATAGTGCTACGATAGTATCAATTACTAATAGGGCTGCCATAATACTTATGATCAGAATAGTTGCACTGATAAATTGTACGACTGGCATGATAACTGATGAAATCACAGTAGAAGATTTATTGAGGATGCCGTTGATTACCTCACTACTATTCCGTGACACATGAATTGCATACTCTTGGTAAAGAGTAAGATTATAAATTTTAAAGCCAAGATCTGCGCCTGTTGCATATGTTAATCTAGTTATTACGTAGAGCAAGAGAAGACGGATTGAGCCTGCTAGCACTGCTGCAATCATAAACAATAGAGTTAATGGCAATACAAGTTGGCTAGGTTTACTCAACTCCAGAGTTTGGATTAGTGGCTGCATGAGTGGGTGCTGGTAAACCTGCTCTGGTGCAGTTAAAACTCCGAGAAATGGCAATACTGCACCCACACTCACAACCTCTACTAAAGATGCGACAAATATCAAAATCAATAGCATCAAGTACTGCTTTTTACGACGACTGCTCAGGTGATTAAAGAGTTTTTTTAATGACGAGTTCTGCACAATTCGATTAGTATTTGACTTTAAATTGAATGTTTTTCTTCATTTTTGGTAATTATGACAACAGAAAGGTGATTGTGCATCTTAAATAATTTATATCAATTTCAATTAATTATACTTATTCTTTATTATGACTATTAAAACTATCTTTCTAGATCGTGATGGCGTTATCAACAAAGAAGTAAACTACATACACAATATTGATGATTTTGAATTTATTGATGGTGTTTTTGAAGCCTGTAGAAACTTTCAGAAACTAGGTTATGAAATTATTATAATTACCAATCAATCAGGTATTGCGAGAGGTTATTTCACTGAGTTCGATTACCAATTGATCACTAAGTGGATGTTAGATCAATTTGAAGAAAGAAATGTCAAGATTCTAGATGTTTTTCATTGTCCACACGGTCCAGATTCTTCTTGCAATTGCAGAAAGCCAAAACCAGGGATGCTTCTAAAAGCCATTAATCAATATGGTATTGATATGAAAAGATCTTGGATGATTGGTGATAAAGATGTCTATATTAAAGCGGCTAATGCTGCCAACATTCAAAATACAATTATGGTGAAAAGTGGACATCCAATCGATCTAAAAAATTCAAAGGCTAAGCATGTACTTGATTCTATTAAGCAAGTTAAAGCAGTGATTCAAAATTAAAGATTATAGTTCTTTAATCATAATTAAATAAATTTGATATGGATTTGATAATGGCTATTATCTCCTTTCATTAGGCATTTCTTCGGATTCAAGTTTTAGCGCATTAATCTCTTTTTTTAGTATTTCATACTCAACAATCTTTCTCTTAAGAAAGGAAAAAGTCAGCCTTGACTTCTCTTCGATTCCGCTAGGGGTAAGGAGGTATGCATAGCCTATTTTGCTTGGATTATTAGTAAAGTTTGTTAGTTTTATTAATCCCTTCTCAGTCAGTTTTTTTATGCAGTAGTTTATCTTACCCAGGCTCACACCCATCTCCCTAGAGAGCTCTCTTTGAGTGTACTGAGGGTTTGATTCTAGTCTACGAAGTAGATCAAGACGTATATCTTGGTTATTCATTAGTGAAGAAAAAAATGGAAGTTAAATATTAGGCACGCTACCGCCATATCTTGCAAATATATTTTTACAAAAAAAGCTACATAAAACCTAATTCTATCATAACTATTGACTCATGTTCAACAATTGAACAACTTTACTTATCTTCACAGCACAGGGTAATCTTAAAATATATTGGTGAGTAAGTTTTATGGCTAGTGCTTTTTTGTTTCTTAGTTATGCTCTATAATGAAACATAGTTCTTATGCAGGCAGATACATACTAATGCTGGCTTTAATCTATAAACTTATTCTTTTACTTTTACTTTTGGTATAAGCTTTATTGTTAGATACTCTTATTACAATGTACAGCTCTTAATTTTGATCAACCTATGAATATTATTTGTATGAAATGGGGCAGTAAATTCTCTCCAGAATATGTAAACCGTCTATATGCAATGGTGTCTCGAAATATGGCTTCCAAGTTCAGATTTGTCTGCTTCACTGAAAATAGTGAAGGCATTCGGTCCGAAGTAGAGATACAAGACCTCCCTGAGCTAGAGCTTCCAGCTGGATCGCCTGAGCGCGGCTGGAGGAAGCTCACTGTATTTAAAGAAAACTTTGGCGGTCTCTCTGGGACAACGCTATTTCTTGACTTGGACGTCGTAATTGTCGGAAAATTGGATGTATTCTTTAGTCAGCCTGGTGATTTTTTAATTGCACACGACAAAAAGAATTCAAACAATAGGGAGGGAAACTCCTCAGTATTTCGATTTGAGATTGGAAAATACGCGCACATACTTAACTACTTTGAGAAGAACTCTGAACAAGTAAAAAATGAGTTGCGCCACGAGCAGGCCTATTTATCACGCGAAATTGATAAACTAGGTAAACTAGAGTATTGGCCAGATAATTGGGTCCCTAGCTTTAAGTATCAATGCTGCCCTTCCTGGCTTAAATCTTGGTTCATTGCACCATCAGTACCTTTAGGGGCTAAAATTATCCTGTTTCATGGCCTGCCCAATCCGCCTGAAGCAATTTTAGGGCGGAGTGGTAAATGGTATCGACACATTCAGCCATCCCCATGGATTAAAGACTACTGGACAACTAATGAGTAAAACAAAAATTGAATTATGAATAGGAATCCATTGTTAAAATTTTTTGTAAAAGAATACCGCAAGAAGATTGCCAAGCAATTATTCATTGAGGCAAATGGCGTCGTTAAAAGAGGTCTATTTGAAGGTATGCATCTTGGTAAAGAAATTCACTGGGGAAAAGCCGATGTAGCGTCAAAAATTTTTGGCTTCTACGAATCTGAGATTGTAGAATTTATCAAAGATAAACACTATGAATCGCTTGTGAATCTTGGTGCCGCCGATGGCTATTACCCAATCGGGATGCTAATGCAAAAGATGATAAGACATGCTTATTGCTTTGAGGAAAACCCACTTGGAGCAAAATACATCAATGCGAATGCGAAATTAAATCGCCTAGACGACTCTATTAGCATATATGGTAGAGCAGATTCACAATTTTACAAGCAGCTTCCTGAAGGCATTTTTGGTCAGAATAATTTAGTATTGTGTGATATTGAGGGTGGTGAGTTTGACTTGTTTACTGATGAAGTTATTGGCGCTTTTAGTCAATCTAGTTTTATTATTGAAATACACGACTTTAAATTTGACGATGGTAAAAAGAGGAGGCAGAAACTTATTGATGCCTTTAAAAACTTTGATATTGAGATGGTAAAATCTAAGCCAAAACAGTGGTCAAATATAGATCAAATTACAGAACTGGGTGATAATGATAGGGCTCTAGTTTGTTCTGAAGGTCGCCGTGTTCTTGGAGAGTGGCTAGTTGCAATACCTAGGAAAACTGATTATGGGACGTAGAAATAAATCACGATTTGAAAGATGGTTTTCTTTGGGTCAGCAAAAGATGCGCGCTAGTGCAAAAAAATTATCAAACCAAATATCGACCGACTTTAGCAATCAGAAACAAATAATTATTAGTGGGATTAAAATTCAATATACTCATGACAGCTCTAACTCTTTAGCTGAATATTTGGAGGCACTCAGAGTTGACTACTTTATTACTAATTATGATAGCTATGTAAATGATAATGAAGCGAAACTGGATGGTGATAATTGAATATCTTTATTATTAATTTATCTGATGCAGTTGAGCGTCGTGAGTTTCAAAAACAACAATTATTTCAATTAGGGTTAGAGTATAAATTTTTAAACGCAGTGTCTATAGATGATATTAGTAGCGAAATATACAAAAAACACTACTATGATTGGCAACGCCCACTCCGCAATACTGAGGTTGCTTGCTATTTTTCACATAAATTGGCTTGGGATAAAATAATAAAGACTGATCAACCTGCGCTAATTTTAGAAGATGACGCGCTGCTATCAAAATGCGTACCTGAACTACTTAAATCATTTACAAATAAACAAAACGTGGATTATATTAATTTCGAAGCTTCTGGTAGGAAAAAAATTATCTCTAAAGTTGGCGAATGTATTGCATGCAATTCAAAACTATTCAGGCTTTATCAGGATAGATCTGGGGCAGCTGGTTATATTTTATGGCCATCAGGTGCAAAAAAATTACTACAATATGAGAGAGAGAACGGAATTTCCCTTGCTGACGCGCAAATTGCTCATTGTAATACTTTGGTGTGTTATCAACTTGAGCCAGTCCAAATTATCCAAATAGCTCAATGCAAACATTATGATATACCTAATATTTACTCAGATGAAATAAAAATTTCAACAGTAAGTCACCCTAATAACCCTAAAGGACATCCAATCTTTTGGATTAAAAGAATTAAAGCACAAGTCAAGTTAGGCGTTTACATATTATCATTGATTACAAAATCAAAAAGAAGGTATATAAAACTCAATAAAGAAAGTTTTTATAAAAAGTAGAGTACATTTGTTAAAGTAAAACTAATCTTTTGTATCTTTAAGTAACAAAAATCCTAAGAAAAATACAACAAAGCTTCGCATTACACTATGAGTGTATATGCTGTCTGTAATAGCAAACACAGATATAGCAATAATAAACAACACTCCAATTGCATTTCTAGTGAAACCCTCATAATCTCTCAGTCGTATAAAAAATATAATCAAAGGAAAAAATAGCAATGCCAACAATGCCAATAAGCCCAGAATACCAAAGCCAACTAGGGAATTAATATAGTCATTGTGTAACATTTTTTGGTCCTTAGTAAATGCTTGAGCATAACTGGTAAGAAATTTTTCTTGTTTAGGTTCTAGAAGAGCCTCACTCAATCCTTCAAGCGCCTCTATCAATTCTTCTCTGTTTGCAAGTTCTTTTTCATAGCTTGGTACATTGGGATCAAGTGCCTGAGGGCTGCCAAATTCTATTTTATCGGCATTTCCAGAACCTATAGCCTTTAGTATTAATTCACGATCATCAAGTTTTTCAAGGTCGCACTTAGAAAAAGGTTTACAATTTGAAAGTTCTACAAGTATGTCAATCAATTCCTCTCTGTTTGCAAGTTCTTTTTCATAGCTTGGTACATTGGGATCAAGCGCCTGAGGGCCACCAAATTCTATTTTATTGGCATTTCCAGAACCTATAGCCTTTAGTATTAATTCACCATCAGTTAGTTTTTCAAGGTCGCTCTTGGTAAGAGCGTATACATGACGACTAACTTCCTGGCCAGTATTTTGATATCCATAACCAATAATCGGTTTTTGCTTAAAAGCTTTTAAACCACCACTCCACATGGATAACCTTAAAGCTACAGATGTTTGCGAATCGTTATCATTGGAAAAAGTTTTAATTTCATTAAAAGATAGATTAATTTTATTGCTAAATTCTTTGTTAGACATGAAGATAGTTGTTGATAAAGTTAACGCTATTACAATTAATATTAGGCTTTGCTTGGTTATGAGTCCCCGAATAAACCATATAAAAATAGTAGTACAAGATAATGCTATACATATTACTAATGCGATAAGCGTGCCACTTAAAACTACTGAATATATTGCTAAAGAAAAAATAATAACTGAAAATAATTTTTCTTTATTACTCTGAGTCCAAATATCAATTATGGAAATAAAGCCAAAAAAACCCATAATAAAGCCAAAAATTGTAGGTGAATCAGCTCCTACTTCCGCCCTCTCAACCCCTAAATAAAGATTTCCATAAATAGCATAAACAGCACCAATAAGAACACTTAACTTGATTACCAGAACCATATGTTTCATATCTACATTGCTTTTATAAATAACATATGCTACAAATGGTGCAACTAGAAAATGAATATTTGAGCCAACTCTATCAATGCCTTGGATTGGATTTTCCGATAAGATTACAGACATAACAATAGATAAAAAAAATACTAAAACTAAATAACTATAAATCTTTAATTGATCATGGAAAAAAGGCAATTTACGTTCGCGAATAGAAAAATATACACCAAATATTGTCAAAAAAAGAATCACCAACTCAGATGCGTATTTGACATTTACAATAAGCAGTGGCATTGATAATACTACTAACTGCAAAAAATTAAATTTAAAAATATTTAAGTACTTAATATTCATTAATGTTTTTCTGTTTAAAAGCCTCATAAAAATTATTAATGCTTACTAACAATAGCATCTAATATTGCCTTAGGCTCTATTTTGACAATTCGTGCATCTTGAATAATAACCCTTACTCTATTGAGCGCTTTCAAATAGCCCCTGCCTTTAAAAAAATAATTAACCCAACTCTTTTGTGTTATTAGTGACTTCGAAGACTCTATGTCATTTTTTTTGGGTAATTCAAGCTCGATAATAGAGGGCCTCCTATTAAATAAGATACGTATATTATTGTCGGAATTATCTAGATCAACGCTAACAAAATACTGACTCGCACAGGCAATTAAAGTAGTGGCGCTAAAATAATGAATATGCGCTTTAAAAAATGTGTTGCCTGGTGATTGACTAAAAGATTCAATATTTGGCACTTCGATGAACAACAAGCCGTCTTCATTTAAAAGATCATACAATTTTTTGAACGTTTTTATTGGGTCTGGAATATGCTCCATTACATGAAACATAGTAATAACGTCAAACTTACCATCAACGTCAGCTAATTGACCAGTTTTGACATTGGCTTGATATTGATCCTTAGCATAATTAGAATAACCAATATTTAGTTCTATTCCGGTTGAATCAAAACCTAACTGACTTGAAACATAAGTAAATTCACCACCACCTGCGCCAACATCCAACAGTTTTCCAGAGGCTATGTTTTTATTGGTCAAAAATCCTAAACGGTTCAGTGCTAAGTTTCCTGCCCTATAAATGTGCTTGAGCTTTGGTACAAATACTTGCTTGTAATCTTGTCGATATTCGGTTGCATAATACTGTTCAACCTGATGTTCAGTTGGGATAGGATTTTGTGAAACCATTGAGCAGGAATTACAAAAACATACAATCAGTTCGCCTTTGTTCTTTGAGTCTTTTTCCGAGATACGCTTTAAATCATTGCCTCGACATAATGCACAACTCATAATATGTTTTTTAAATTAAAGAATAATTTTATTTTACTGAATCTTCGAGCGCTAATGCAAAAAGGATATAATTTCATAGATCAATTTTTAACTAAATTCTATGAGCGATAAAGCCCCCCTAACAAAAAATACCAACTTTATTCGTAATCAAATTAATAATGATTTAGAATCTAAACTTCATAATTCTGTACACACACGCTTCCCACCAGAGCCAAATGGCTACCTCCATATTGGTCATGCAAAATCCATATGCCTCAACTTTGGAACGGCCAAAGATTATGATGGCAGGTGCAATCTAAGGTTTGATGACACCAACCCTGCTAAAGAAAATATTGAGTATGTTCACTCAATAAAAGAAGACATCCAGTGGCTAGGCTTTGACTGGAATGGTGAGGCCAAGTTCAGTTCAAGTTATTTTGATATCTTTTATAAATGTGCAGAAGAGCTCATAATTAAAGGCCTGGCATATGTCTGCTTCTTGAGTGCCGATGAGGCTCGGGAATACAGGGGGACATTAAAACAGCCTGGTAAAAATAGCCCTGATCGTGATACTAGTATAGAGCAAAATAAAGCCCTCTTTAAGAAGATGAAAGAAGGTGAGTTTAAGGAGGGTGAGTGCGTATTACGCGCCAAAATTGATATGTCATCCAGCTTTATGTGTATGCGTGATCCTACTCTGTATCGGATTCGTTTTGAGACGCATCACCAGACAAATGACGACTGGTGTATCTATCCGATGTATGATTTTGCCCATTGCATTAGTGATGCTATTGAAGGAGTGACACACTCGCTGTGCACCCTAGAATTTCAAGATAACCGTCGAATTTATGATTGGCTATTGGAGCACTTAGATGAATTCAATAAAATAGATCGCCCACACCAGTATGAATTTTCTCGCTTGAATCTAGAATATGCAACAACATCCAAAAGAAAACTGAAACTGTTGGTTGATAGTAATCATGTCTCTGGCTGGAACGATCCAAGAATGCCAACTATTTCTGGGCTTCGAAGAAGGGGCTATACTCCTGAATCAATAAGAGACTTTTCAGAGCGTGTTGGGGTTTCAAAAGTCAATAGCTTGACGGATATTTCAATTTTAGAATCTTCAATTAGAGATGATTTAAATGCAACAGCTCCTAGATCAATGGCGGTAATTAATCCAATAAAACTAGTGATTGAAAATTATCCTAATGATGAGATTGAGTCCCTTCAGGCTCCTATTCATCCTCAAAATGAAGAGATGGGGACTAGGGAGATTTTCTTTAGTCGTGAGATATACATTGATAAAGAAGACTTTGTAGAAGTGCCGCCAAATAATAAATATAAGCGACTAGCAATCAATAAAGAGGTCCGCCTCAGAAATTCTTACGTTATCAAGGCGACTCGTGTTGATACTGACGATGCTGGTAATGTAAAAACCGTCTACTGCACTTATGATCCTGACTCGTTAGGGAAAAATCCAGCAGATGGAAGAAAAGTTAGAGGCGTAATTCATTTTGTTGAATTGAGCAGAGCTATTATTGCAGAATTTAGAATATACGACCGCCTTTTTTTAGATCCAAACCCAGCAAAATTTGACGACTTATCAACCTCAATTAATCCCAACTCCCTTGAAATAAAAAATGGCTTTGTTGAGCCAAATTTATCAAATGCAAAGGCTGAAAAAGCATATCAGTTTGAACGAGAAGGCTACTTTTGTAAAGATAGTGAGTCTGAAGGACTAGTATTTAACAAAACAGTTGGGCTCAGAGATACTTGGAATCAATAATCCATTTTTTCAAGCCAATCTTTCACTCGCTTTACTTCAGAATGCTTTGTTGTATCAATCTGAAGAGGGGTTACTGAAACAAAGTTATTAGAAATTGCATGAAAATCTGTGCCCTCTGAATTGTCGTCTTCCCTCCCATTCTCACCAATCCAGTAAAGAGACGTATCCTCTTTATCCTTAATACTTGGTTCAGATTTATGCCTGCTTCCTAGGCGAGTACTCTTAATGCCTTTAATTTCGCTAAGAGGAATATCTGGAACATTAACATTAATAATGGTGTTGTAAGATAGTTCAGATTTATCAATTTGAGCAACCAATCTCTTGGCAATTTCTCCCGCTGTCGCGAAGTGATTACACTCCCAACTAGCTAGGGACATTGCAATTGATGGGAGTCCTAAAAATCGCCCTTCTATAGCACCCGCAACGGTTCCAGAATAGATGGTATCGTCACCCAGGTTGGCCCCAAAATTAATACCAGTTACCACCAAATCAATCGACTCCTTTATAAAACCACATAAGGCTAAATGAACACAATCAGTAGGCGTTGCATCTACTGCATAAATATTTTTTTCAATTTGAATTGGTTTTAATGGCCTTCCAAGAGTTAACGAGCTACTCGCTGCAGACTTATTCTCACTTGGGGCGACTACAATAACTTCCGCAATTTCACTCAGAGATTTTATAAGCTGCTTGATTCCCTTAGCCTGGTAGCCATCATCATTACTTATAAGGATTCTCATTAACTGATTGTTAGGGCAATCTTATCTTTACTAACTCCCACTTTAACAGTTCCACCAGCGCTTAGCTTGCCAAAAAGAAGCTCATCAGCCAGAGGTTTACGTACCTCTCTTTCAATTAGTCTCATCATTGGGCGGGCTCCCATCATAGAGTCATAGCCATTTTCTGCAAACCACTTTCGAGCTGCATCTGAGACGATCAATGAAACATTCTTTTTTTCGAGGACGTCTTCAAGCTCAAAAAGAAATTTATTAACTACAAAGACAACAACCTCTTTATTAAGTTTATTAAAATAAATAATTTCTGAGAGACGATTTCTGAATTCTGGTGTAAATATCTTTTTAAGTTCACCTTCATAATCAAGAGAATGATCTTGCTCATTAAAACCTATTGAAGATCTTTGAACATTTTGAGCACCTACATTAGAAGTCATAACAAGTATCACATTGCTAAAGTCAACCTCACGGCCATTAGCATCAGTAAGCTTTCCATGATCCATGACTTGTAATAGGATATTAAAAATATCAGGATGGGCCTTCTCAATCTCATCCAATAAAAGAACCGCATAAGGATTACTATTAACTGCCTCAGTCAAAAGGCCTCCTTCATCATAACCTACATAACCTGGAGGAGAGCCTATAAGCTTGGATATAGCATGCCTCTCCATATATTCAGACATATCAAATCTCAATAATTTAACACCCATAATTCTTGAAAGCTGCTTACAAATTTCAGTTTTACCAACACCAGTAGGACCCGCAAATAAAAATGATCCCATAGGTTGTTCAATCGGTGATAATCCAGAGCGTGAAAGCTTTATTGCAGTTGATAATGATTCAACAGCACTATCTTGTCCAAAGACACCCAGTTTAAGATCTTCATCTAAGTTTTTAAGAAGAGATTTATCGTCGCTATTTATCTGCCGAGATGGAATACGCGCTAATTTAGCTACAATATTTTCTATATCAGAAACTCCAATATTGACTTTTCGCTTAGACTTAGGAAGTATCTGCTGAAGAGCACCAACTTCATCAATTACATCAATTGCTTTATCAGGTAGACGTCTGTCACCAATATGTCTATGTGTTAATTCTGCAGCTGAAACCAAAGATGAAGCTGAATACTTAACTTTATGATGAGATTGATAATATTTTTTTAAACCATGAAGAATTTTAATCGTATCCTCAACTGAAGGTTCTTCAATATCTACTTTTTGAAATCGCCTAGTGAGTGCATGATCTTTTTCAAAAACTTTACGGAATTCCTCATAAGTAGTAGAGCCAATGCACTTAAGAGATCCGTCAGCTAGAGCAGGTTTAAGAAGATTGGAGGCATCTAAAGATCCGCCAGAAACGCTTCCTGCACCAATTAAAGTATGGATTTCATCAATAAAGAGAACAGAGTTTTTATCTTTTTCAAGATCTGAAAGAACTGATTTTAAGCGTTTTTCAAAATCACCCCTGTACTTTGTACCTGCAATTAATACACCGACATCTAACGAATAAATGGTAGTACTTTTGAGAATTTCAGGGACTTTACCATCAACAATTCTCTTTGCCAAACCCTGAGCAATTGCAGTTTTACCAACGCCAGCTTGACCAACAAATAATGGATTATTTTTACGACGTCTGGATAAAATCTGAACAGTTCTAAGCACTTCTTCCTCTCGTCCAAGAAGTGGGTCAATTTCACCGAGCCTAGCTTTTTCACATAAATTAGTAGTAAAAGACTCTAGAGAAGATGGCTTAGTCTGCTTTTCACCCTCAACTTTTTTTGTTTCCTCACTTGGAGTATCAGCCAGCTTTGAAGAAATTCCTTCCATCACATCTAATCTAGATATGTTGTTAAGCTTTAACATATAAACTGCATGAGATTCTTTTTCAGAGAAAATACTAACAAAGACATTCATTGCGTTTACAGAATTTTTCTGAGCAGACTGGGCTTGATAAACACTCCTTTGAAGGACTCTTTGAAACCCAACAGTTGGAACAATATCTATTTCGGCATCCTCTGAAATAATAGGCGTATGAGAATCAATATATTGATCAAGTTCAGATCGAAGTTCATCAATATTTACTCGCTTACCCCTTAGAAATGAAATAACATCATCCATGTTCAAAAGTGCGAGAAGTAAGTGTTCAACTGTAACAAACTCAAGGCGGCGATTTCTCGCCTCAGTCATAACCATATTAATTTCTTGTTGTAATCCTTGCTCAATCATAAAAAGTTGTAATAATTTATATTTTTTAATTAGTTAATTTTAACATCACTAAAAAGTTTTGACTCAAAAAAAATCAATTTTAATTATGAGGTTTTTACTGCAATATCCGAAGTCTACTTTCAAAATCTTCATGGTTATGATATCCACCACAAAGTTGACGATAACCTGACAAAGATGATCTTGCATGAAGTAATCTCCAGTTATCAAAAGTTAGGACTTTACCTGGATCCAACATGAACTCAAATTGGCGACTTGAATCATTTGCCAAATTATGAAAAATTTTATATGCATCATAAAATTTATTCATTTGATCATTTTCAAGCCTAAAGGGAGCTCTATCATGATTATTAAAACTAACTTGAATAACCTCACTTTTATTATTTATCCTAAATAAAGGTCGACGTGCTTCTAAATAGGTATCAGGCTTAATATATCTCCCTGGAATATTAACATTACACAAGATTTCAAAAGCATCAGAAAATTCATGTCGCATTTTTTCAGCAATAGCAAGACCATCAACTAATTGGTTTTCACCACCAATAGAGTCTCTTTTTATACAATGTAAAGTTTGAAGTCCTGGAGCATCATGAACATATGTTCCATCTGTATGTGGCTCAATAGCAAGCGATGTAAAAGCAGTGTCATCTGGACTATCAAGTTTATTGTCCCATACAGAGAACCCTCCAAAAATAGAGCTTCTAATATAAGCCATTCTCTCCATAAGCTCCTTTGTTGCCTCAGGAGTAGCAGGCGCTCCAGTAACTAAAACAAAGCCTACTCTTTTAATATTCATCAGCCATTTTTTTAAACCACTTTCACTCATGACTTCCTGATAAGTCATTTCTGGAAAATCTTTGATTTCACTTGGGGTATTCCAACAATTTGATGAATCTATAGAATTTGATTGAGGTAAACGGGGTTTTGCCATCGTTTCAAGTAAATCAAAAGAAAGATAGCTTTGTGTTTTATCATTCCATTCAATAAAAACATTTTTCGAATCTTCATCTAACCATACTTTAAAAACATTGTATTCAAGTGTCTTAGTAAAAGAATCAATTTGACGTTGTTTCGTATCTGGGTGAAGATCGTTTTTATTTTCACTATGATCTTTTAGCCAAAACCAAGGATAGCAAGTTAAGGAATTATTACTCCAAAAAACATTTAAGCCCTCATCTAATATTTCAACAGATTTAATTGACATACTCAGTCCTAAATTCAAAAGGTTCAGATATAACAAATTTTATCAGTTCAATAAGCTAAAAACTAAAATATTTATATTCCCAATTCTCTTAAAACAGCCATCAAAGGCTGATCATTCTTTCTAGAATACTCAATTACTTGTGAGACTTTTGTTTGAGCAACATCATATGAATATGTTCCACAGGAGGCCTCTCCATCAATGTGTATTTTAAGCATAATTGCTTCAGCAGCTTGAAACTCTTTATGAAAAAATCTCCTCAATACATCGACCACAAACTCCATTGAGGTGTAATCATCATTTAGTAAGATAACATCAAATCGATTTGGTATTTTTAATTTTTGCTTAACAGTTTTTAAATTAGCCTGACTCATCTGACTATCGAGAAGATTTTTGAAATAATAAAATTATTGAAATAAACATGACCACGATAGATGGCAATATAGAGCTCAACAAAGGATTAAAGTCCAAGCCTAGTGCCAGTGAGTTAGCAACTCTTGACAGCAATTCAAATGATAACCCAAGCGCTACTCCAAAAAATATTTTTCTCCCTAGGGTTGCATCCCTTGTTGATCCAAAGATGAATAACATTGCAAGTAAGATCATTGCAATAAGAGTTAGAGGTTGAACCAAACGCTTGTATAGTTCTACCTCAAAAACGCCTGAACGTAATTTATTATCAGATAAAAATTCAATCTGCTTAATAAGTGTCCAAGTTGATAAATCTTCAGGTTCTTTTTCTAAGCTATCTACCAAGTCCTGATCAAATGAAACAGTTTTATCGTATGAATTTCGCTCTTTTAAAGAAATACCATTAATAGAACTTGAGTCATCAATAGAAAAAATCTCACTGCCGCTCATATCTAAAGAATTGCCATCAAATATTGCAGTTTCTGACTTAATAACTCTCTCAATCTTATTCGACAAGTTAACCTCAATTACTGTAATACCACTAAACAATGTGCCATCAATATTTTTTTTAACATTAATAAAGTTATCGCCATCCCTAATCCAAAAACCCTCTTGAATAGTAGACGCAGCAGGATTTATCAAAGCTTTAGATCGACTACTTTCAGCAAAACTACTTGAAATTGGGGCTAAAAATTCTCCTATAAAAATGAAAAAAAATACAAAGATAAGAGAATTTTTTAAAGTCAGTAGCGTAATTTTTAATATAGAGGCCCCAGATGCGCGGAAAATAAGAAGCTGCCCTGTTGTTGCTAAATGCCCCATACCTAAAATACAGCCCAATAATATGATTGGTGACGCTTGCTTGTATGCAACCTCAGGCAATTGGCAAACAATATAAGTAAAAGCCGACAGGATTGTATACCTCGCCGTTCCCACAGTATTTAGCTCAGCTAAAAAGTTAAAAAAACTGTAGATACTAATCCAAACTACAAGAACAATTAATGTGTAGGTTAAAAGTGTTTTAGTAATGTAGCGATCTCTTATTTTCATTAAAATATAACTAGTTATTTAGTTGGTTTTTTTTTATTACACATTTTTATGCCAAACATTCATCATAATAAAATCTTAATACTTGATTTTGGATCACAATATACTCAACTCATTGCAAGGCGAGTAAGAGAAATTGGCGTTTATTGCGAATTAGTTCCATACGATGTCAACCCCCATTTTATTGAAAAATTTAACCCGAATGGCATTATTCTCTCAGGTGGCCCAGATACAGTCAGCAAAATTGATTCAGCCAGAGCCCCTTATATTGTATTTGACTTAAATATACCAATTCTGGGAATTTGTTATGGCATGCAGACTATGGCAGTTCAGCTGGGAGGTGAGGCCAGAAGCGCTAAAAAAGCAGAATTTGGTTTTGCAAAGATTCGCGCCAGAAATCATTCTAAACTTTTAGTTGGAATTGAGGATGAAATTAATTCACAGGGTCATGGCCTTCTAGATGTCTGGATGAGTCATGGGATAGAAGTTACAAAATTACCAGAAGGCTTCGAGTTAATTGCAGCAAGTGATAATTGCCCTATTGCTGGCTTTGCAAACAACAACAAAAACTACTTCGGACTTCAATTTCATCCTGAGGTAACCCATACAAAGCAAGGAACTCAAATTCTAGAAAGGTTTATTACAACGATCTGTCAATGCGAAAAAAAATGGACAACGGATAACATTATTGATGATTTATTGAAAAAAATAAAATCTCAAGTTGGTGATAAACAAGTTCTACTAGGTCTCTCTGGAGGAGTAGATTCATCTGTTGTTGCAATGCTTCTTGATAAGGCTATCGGTGACCAGATGACTTGTGTTTTTGTAGATAATGGCCTACTAAGGCTCAATGAGGGTGACGAGGTCATGGAAACTTTCTCTCAGAATCTTGGCGTCAAGGTTATTAGGGCTGATGCTCAAGAATATTTCTATGATCAACTCTCTGGCGAAAGTGATCCAGAATTAAAAAGAAAAATTATAGGCAGAGCCTTTATTGAAATATTCAATCAAGAATCACAGAAATTAAAAGACATTAAATTCTTAGCACAAGGCACCATTTACCCAGATGTAATTGAATCAGCAGGTGCAGCTTCAGGGAAGGCAAATGTTATTAAATCTCATCATAATGTTGGCGGATTACCAGATGATATGAAGTTTGAATTGATTGAGCCACTTAAAGAGTTATTTAAAGATGAAGTGAGAGAGATTGGAGTAAGACTTGGACTTGCAAAAAAAATGCTCTACCGCCACCCATTCCCTGGGCCTGGTCTTGGCGTTAGAATTCTTGGCCATGTAAAAAAAGAGTACGCTGATATCTTAAGGCAAGCTGACCATATTTTCATGGAGGAGCTTAATAATCATGATTTATATGATAAAGTGGATCAGGCATTTGCTGTCTTCCTTCCAGTTAAATCAGTAGGGGTTAAGGGTGATGAAAGAAGATACGATTATGTCATAGCCCTTCGCTCTGTTGAGACAATTGACTTTATGACAGCTCGCTGGGCACGACTTCCTTATGACTTCTTAGACCATGTCTCCAATCGAATCATGAATGAAATTTCTAGAGTTTCAAGAGTGGTATATGACATTTCAGGGAAACCTCCTGCGACTATTGAGTGGGAATAACAACATCATAAGAGTTTTTCTTCAATATCGTCTACAGACACTACTATGACAATATTCTTAAAATATTATCTCGATAAAGACTATAAGCAGACATGGGGCAGACTATTTTATAAGTTCTCAGACAAATACTATGCTTTTTGAGAACTTCAATAGTAAAATTCACTTCTAGTTCAAAAAGACTCTATTATGAAAAAACTACTCGTACTTCTCTTCTCGCTACTAATTTCATTTTATTTAATTTGGTTTGTATTTTTTGAGGATACTACTGTTTGTGTTGATACAGATACTATAAAAAGAGATGGTCTTATTTACCTAACAAATAAAACTAAACCATTTACTGGTAATAACTTATGTAAATATGAAAATGGTCTAAATAAATCAGAGGGAAAAGTTAAAGATGGCAAGAAAGAAGGTGAATGGACTTATTGGAAAGGGAATGGTGCGAAAACGTCAGAGGAAAATCTCAAAGACGGTAAGGAGGATGGTACAAGGGATTACTGGTATGCGAATGGTCAGAAATCGTCAGAGAGAAATTACAAAGATAGCAAACTAGATGGTAAGCAGTATGATTGGTATGAGAATGGTCAGCAAAAGTCAGAGGAGAATCTCAAAGACGGTAAGAAGGATGGCACTTGGGTTTACTGGCATGCGAATGGTCAGAAATCGTCGCAGAGAAATTACAAAGATAGCAAACTAGATGGTAAGCAGTATGATTGGTATGAGAATGGTCAGCAAAAGTCAGAGGAGAATCTCAAAGACGGTAAGAATGATGGCACTTGGGTTTACTGGCATGCGAATGGTAAGAAATCGTCGCAGAGAAATTACAAAGATGGCAAACTAGATGGTAAGTTGTATGATTGGTATGAGAATGGTCAGCAAAAGTCAGAGGAGAATCTCAAAGATGGCAAGGAGGATGGCACTTGGGTTTACTGGCATGCGAATGGTAAGAAATCGTCGGAGAGAAATTACAAAGATGGCAAACTAGATGGTAAGTTGTATGATTGGTATGAGAATGGTGATATAGAGTCAGAGAAAACTTGGCAAAATGGTGTGTGTATCATTGGGGACTGCCCTGACTAGAATGTGTCAAAGTTTGACACAGGAGACTTAGAATGAACAAAAATACTACAAATCTCATTAAATGTTGTGTCAAAGATATGTCAAACTTTTGACATTACTGAGTTTCATAAGTTCTATGTTAATCACTATACTTTTGAAGAACTTCAGAGGTAGAATTCACTTCTAGTTCAAAAAGACTCTATTATGAAAAAACTACTCGTACTTCTCTTCTCGCTACTAATTTCATTTTATTTTTATGGTCTGTTTGGTTTTTTTGAGGATACTACTGTTTGTGTTGATACAGATACTATAAAAAGAGATGGTCTTATTTACCTTACAAATAAAACTAAACCATTTACTGGTAATAACTTATGTAAATATGAAAATGGTCTAAATAAATCAGAGGGAAAAGTTAAAGATGGCAAGAAAGAAGGTGAATGGACTTATTGGAAAGGGAATGGTGCGAAAACGTCAGAGGAAAATCTCAAAGACGGTAAGGAGGATGGTACAAGGGATTACTGGTATGCGAATGGTCAGAAATCGTCGCAGAGAAATTACAAAGATAGCAAACTAGATGGTAAGCAGTATGATTGGTATGAGAATGGTCAGCAAAAGTCAGAGGAGAATCTCAAAGACGGTAAGAAGGATGGCACTTGGGTTTACTGGCATGCGAATGGTCAGAAATCTTCAGAGAGAAATTACAAAGATAGCAAACTAGATGGTAAGCAGTATGATTGGTATGAGAATGGTCAGCAAAATTCAGAGGAGAATCTCAAAGACGGTAAGAAGGATGGCACTTGGGTTTACTGGTATGCGAATGGTCAGAAATCTTCAGAGAGAAATTACAAAGATAGCAAACTAGATGGTAAGTTGTATGATTGGTATGAGAATGGTCAGCAAAAGTCAGAGGAGAATCTCAAAGACGGCAAGGAGGATGGCACTTGGCTTTACTGGCATGCTAATGGTAAGAAATCGTCAGAGAGAAATTACAAAGATGGCAAACTAGATGGCAGGTTGTATGATTGGTATGAAGATGGTCAGCAAAAGTCAGAGGAGAATCTCAAAGACGGTAAGAAGGATGGCACTTGGCTTTACTGGCATGCGAATGGTCAGAAATCGTCGCAGAGAAATTACAAAGATGGCAAACTAGATGGCAGGTTGTATGATTGGTATGAAGATGGTCAGCAAAAGTCAGAGGAGAATCTCAAAGACGGTAAGAAGGATGGCACTTGGCTTTACTGGCATGCTAATGGTCAGAAATCGTCAGAGAGAAATTACAAAGATGGCAAACTAGATGGCAGGTTGTATGATTGGTATGAAGATGGTCAGCAAAAGTCAGAGGAGAATCTCAAAGACGGTAAGGAGGATGGTACTTGGCTTTACTGGCATGCGAATGGTAAGAAATCGTCGCAGAGAAATTACAAAGATGGCAAACTAGATGGCAGGTTGTATGATTGGTATGAAGATGGTCAGCAAAAGTCAGAGGAGAATCTCAAAGACGGTAAGAATGATGGCACTTGGCTTTACTGGTATGCGAATGGTCAGAAATCGTCGCAGAGAAATTACAAAGATGGCAAACTAGATGGCAGGTTGTATGATTGGTATGAAGATGGTCAGCAAAAGTCAGAGGAGAATCTCAAAGACGGTAAGAATGATGGCACTTGGCTTTACTGGTATGCGAATGGTCAGAAATCGTCAGAGAGAAATTACAAAGATGGCAAACTAGATGGCAGGTTGTATGATTGGTATGAAGATGGTCAGCAAAAGTCAGAGGAGAATCTCAAAGACGGTAAGAATGATGGCACTTGGCTTTACTGGTATGCGAATGGTCAGAAATCGTCGCAGAGAAATTACAAAGATGGCAAACTAGATGGTAAGTTGTATGATTGGTATGAGAATGGTGATATAGAGTCAGAGAAAACTTGGCAAAATGGTGTGTGTATCATTGGGGACTGCCCTGACTAGAATGTGTCAAAGTTTGACACAGGAGACTTAGAATGAACGAAAATACTACAAATCTCATTAAATGTTGTGTCAAAGATCTGTCAAAGTATTATTCGGCACTCTACAGATCAAGCACAGCAAGGGTTGTAAAAAGTGCGACTATTGAGTGGGAGTAACTAGAAACTCTGCAACCCCACCATGAAAGGGTTTTCGAAAAGCAGACTTGGTCCAGACTTTTTCATAAGTTATTTAATTTCTCTATATATTAAAATTATATATACAGACTAAAGTACAAACTTTATGTTGTTACTCACTTTCATAAACTACTCAAGCAATTAGTGATGTCCCATCGAAACATAGTTTCCAATTTAGTGTAAAAAAAATTTATAATTAAATTCTTTTTGAAATATAGTTTGTTAGAATAACTTTTATTCAAAAAATTAATCAATAAACTATGTCAAACTTCACAGACAATGGATTATCACCTACTTCACGATATAATGACGGAAGTTATATTAAAAAAAATAACACTTATCATATTCATGACTCCCCTTGGAAAGCAGCTCAAATTGATAAGATAATTTCTCGTAACAAATTAAATATTAGCAAAATCTGTGAGATTGGTTGTGGTGCTGGTAAAATTCTTAAACAACTTTCATTCAACCCAAAATTCACTTCAACAGCTTTCAGTGGTTACGAAGTAAGTAAATCTGCATTTGATTTGTGTTTACCACTTGAGTCAGAAAACCTTAAGTTTTACCTCGAGGATTTATTAAATAAAGACATTACATATGATGTAGTTTTATGTATTGATGTTTTTGAGCACGTCGAAAACTATATGGGCTTCTTAAAAAAACTAAGGCATAAAGGAAAGTACAAGATATTTCACATTCCTTTAGATTTGTCAGTAAGTTCTTTAATTCGGAAAAGATTAATATATAGTAGAGATCAAGTAGGGCATTTGCATTACTTTTCCCCGGAAACTGCTATAGAAACTTTGAAAGATTGTGGTTATGAAATTATAGATACAATGTTTACTCTAAGTTTAATAAACTCCCCAGAGAAATCTTTTAAGACAAAGTTACTTAATTTTCCTCGTAAATTGCTATTCGCTATTTCACCGAATCTCATGTCAACTTTAATTGGTGGCGCTTCGTTAATGGTGATAGCAAAATGATATTCTGATCAGTTCTACCTTTAATCCTATGAATTATATTTATACATAGGAATACCAATGATTGCAACTTCGATGAGTAACTCAATTAGTGTCAATCCTTTTTTTTCAAATTAGACCTTTTTGAACTATGAGTTGATTCTACAGAACACAAATGCAATGTAAAATTCAATGAAAATTAGTACAAAGTCTGTATGAGGATTGATGAATTATGAATATAGCTGATGATTTAATTAACTTTGCTACCTCATTTAGGTATGAAATCGGTACTAAGTATTTCAAAAGTATTGTTAAATCAATAAGTTACAAGAGTGTCACCATTGAGTGGGAGTAGATATGGTTTGCATTAAGACATAAATACCTCAAGAAATATGCAATATTGATGACGAATTAAAAGCGATTTATCACAGTAATGATACTGTTTGTATATGGGCATTTAAAATAAGAACTGATAGAAATAAATTTATGGATGAAACTATTGGAATGCTAAAAAATGACAGAGAAATGCATTTTGAATCTTTTTACAAAGTTAGCCCCTAATTCTATCAAACTTAATTAACCATTATGTTGCCAGCTTTTTTAACAGGTTTTTTTCTTGGACTTTCTTTAATTGTCGCTATAGGAGCCCAAAATTCTTTTGTTTTAAGGCAGGGCATTCTTGGTCAGCATGTTTTTTATGTGGCTTTATTTTGTGCGCTTGCTGATGCACTACTCATTAGTATTGGGGTAGCTGGAATATCACTCTTCTTAAATAATATCATTAACCAGATATCGAACTTCCTTTTTGGTTTTTCTGCTCTTTGGTTAGCAGGTTATGGAGTTCTCAGATTAAAGGCAGTCTTTAAAGCAGATACAAAGATTGAAATTGACGCATCAAAATCAAAAGGCCTCATACCTACTATTTCAATTGCTGCAATTTTAACTTTTGCAAACCCACATGTATATCTTGATACCATGGTTCTTATTGGATCTATATCTCAACAGTTTTATGGATATTATAGAATTGCATTTGCATTAGGCGCCTGCCTATCTAGCTTCGTTTTTTTCTTCAGCCTTGCTTATGGTGCAAGATTATTACAGCCAATAATGCAGCGCCCATCGTCTTGGAGAATTTTGGACGGCCTAATAGCGCTAATTATGTTTACTATTGCCTTCAAATTAGCCTCAGCAGGAAACTGGCTATAAGGCAATTAACTCTTTGTTAAAATTAACCTATGAATGAAGATGAAAAATGGATGACTCTTGCAGTCGAACAAGCCAAAAAAGCTGAAGAGCATGGTGAGGTTCCGGTAGGAGCAGTCTTAGTTAAAGACGGGCTTCTTGTTGCAAAAGCCCACAACCAACCGATATCAACAAATGACCCAACGGCTCATGCTGAAATTCAATTGTTAAGGATTGCAGGAAAAAAACTAGCAAACTATCGACTAACTAACACCTCACTGTATGTAACACTAGAGCCATGTGCAATGTGTTTTGGAGCGATGGTACATGCCAGAATTGATCGTATTGTCTATGGAGCTCATGACCCCAAAACAGGAGTCTGCGGATCATCCACAGATTTAAGAAACTTAAATTGTTTTAAACATCAAATTAATATTACTGGAGGTATCTTACAACATGATTGTAGTCAGATACTTCATACATTTTTTAAATTACGAAGATAATTTTTTAACTTATAAGAAAAACTATCTTTGAATTTATTAAACTGTATACATGCCTCCGTTAACATGCAATGTTTGGGCCGTAATATACGAACCGCTCTCACTAGCAAGAAACAATACCGACTGAGCTATTTCGTCAACTGTTCCTAATCTGGCCATAGGGATCTGAGAGGCTAGTGCTACTTTTTGGTCTTCGGGAAGCTTGTCAGTCATATCTGTTTGTATAAAGCCAGGGGCTATTGCATTAACGGTAATACCTCTAACGCCAACTTCTCTCGCCAACGATTTAGTAAAGCCCATAATCCCAGCCTTTGCAGCAGCATAGTTTGACTGGCCTGCGTTCCCCATAGCGCCGACAACTGAAGTAATAGAGATAATTCGTCCAGACCTTTTTTTAATCATACCCCTTAGCACAGCCTTTGACATCCTATAGACAGAAGAAAGGTTGGTATTTATAATATCATCCCACTCATCCTCTTTCATTCGAACTAAGATATTGTCTCTCGTAATTCCAGCATTATTAACCAAAATATCTACAGATCCGTATTCTGCAGTGATACTCTTTAATAGCTCAGAAATTTGGTCATTATCGGTTACATTAAGCATCATGCCTTTACCAAGGATATTGTTTTCAGAAAATATTTTAGATATCTTATTGGCGCCCTCTTCACTCGTTGCCGTTCCAATAACTGTAGCACCAGATTTACCTAAAGTCAAAGCTATCGCTTGGCCTATACCCCTACTTGCGCCAGTAACTAATACTAATTTTTCGTTAAGCATTTGATATCTCCTCAATTGTAGATCTTAATGAAGTTGTGTCTATTATAGCCGAACCACTCAAAGACTTATCAATGCGCCTTGTAAGACCAGCCAATACTTTCCCAGGGCCAGCATCAATTAACTTTTCTACGCCTGATTCTTTCATTTTTTGAACTGTTGATGTCCAAAGAACTGGCTTATAAAGCTGTTCAACTAATTTTGATTTTATCTCATCAATATTACTTGAATAATCTGCATCAACATTATGGAGGACTTTTTCACTCCCCATTTGAAAATTAATATTATCAACCGAGTACTTATATTCCTTTGCGGCGTCTTTCATGAGTGAGCAGTGTGATGGAACGCTTACCGGGAGAACCAATGCCCTTTTTGCTCCAGCCTCTTTCATTAACTCACATGCATGAGCTACTGCGTCTTTTTCTCCCGCAATAACTACTTGACCTGGTGAGTTAAAGTTCACAGCTTCAACAACCCCTTTATCGCTAGCTTTAAGGCATATCTCAATCACTCTTGTATCACCAAGTCCGAGTATAGCGGCCATAGAACCTGAGCCGCTTGGCACTGCCACTTGCATGAGTTCAGCCCTTTTTCTCACTAATTGAACCGCATCAAAAAAACTTAAAGAACCAGAAGCCACAAGCGCCGTATATTCACCTAGGCTGTGCCCAGCAATAGAGATAGGCGATAAATTAACTTCGCTTGCTAAAACTCTATATGTTGCATAGCCGGCTGCCAGCATTACTGGCTGAGTGATCTCAGTAAGGTTTAATAGTTCTTGATCCTCATTAACAATCTTCCATAGATCTAAATTGATTGCGTCACTTGCCTCTTGAAAAATCTCATTAACAACTGAGAAATTACTTCGAAGATTAGACATCATGCCTTGAGATTGAGAGCCTTGCCCTGGAAAAACGATTGAATATTTCATATAAATACTAATTATAAATGAGATTAATAATAAAAAAGCGCCAGAAGGCGCTTTTTAAAATATATATAGATAGATTACTAAGCTGTCTGGATTGAAACGTATTGACGATTGAATTTACCCTTCTTTTCAAACTGTACTTTTCCGTCCGCAACTGCAAACAAAGTATCGTCTTTACCTTTCTTAACGTTAGTCCCTGGATGAAATTTAGTTCCTCTCTGACGTACAAGGATATTACCAGCTAATACTACTTGACCGCCAAAACGCTTTACACCGAGTCTTTTAGATACGGAATCTCTTCCATTATTAGTACTACCGCCTGCTTTTTTATGTGCCATAGATTACCCCTTATGCCTTAATTTTATCAATTTGAATTTCAGTAAATAACTGACGATGTCCTTGTTGTTTCATTGAGTGCTTGCGTCTTCTAAATTTTAAAATATGTACTTTTTTACCTTTACCTTGAGAAACTACTTTAGCTTCAACACTTGCCTTAGCAACAAGTGGAGAACCAACTTGAACTTTATCTCCATCGGCAACCATTAGTACCTCATCAAAGGTTACTTTCTTCCCAGGCTCAACTTCAAGCTTCTCAACCTTAAGGGTTTCACCCTCAGAAACTCTGTATTGTTTTCCACCTGTTTTAATAACTGCGTACATAACAAATCCTAATGTGATTGTTAAAAAGTGTTGAATTATACTTGAACGTTGCTCTTAATGAAAGAAGTGTTAATGAAATAAGTTATAATTCTCTCTTTTAAATAGACCGAGATTAAACATGATTATTTTAGAAACAAATATGGGTGAAATTCACATTACTGTCGATGCTGAAAGAGCGCCAATTACTGCAAAAAACTTCACTGATTATGTGGAAGATGGTTTTTTTGATGGAACCATCTTCCATAGGGTAATTCCTGGCTTTATGGTGCAAGGCGGGGGCATGACTGAAGACATGCAGCAAAAACCCACGAAAGCAAATATTGAAAATGAAGCTAAAAATGGCCTAAAGAACGTTAAGTATAGTCTTGCAATGGCAAGAACTATGGCTCCTCACTCTGCAAGCTCTCAATTTTTCATTAATGTAAATGACAATCAATTTCTAGATTTTCCTGGACAGGATAGTTGGGGTTACTGTGTATTTGGTGAGGTTGTTGCTGGTCAAGACGTTGTTGATAAAATTGAAAAAGTTGAGACAATCAATCTTGGTGGTCACTCTGATGTTCCTGGAGAAGCTGTTATTATTAATAAAGCCTTTATTAAAATGTAATTTTTTCAAGCTGGATATTTATTTAAAATAATAAAAATGTTATCAACATTAATAATCTCTGATCTGCACCTCACAGATGTTGAGGAAGACAAAATTATTTTTTTTAGTAAGTTTTGTGAAAATCATGCATCAAAAGTTGACCAGTTATTTATTTTAGGAGATTTATTTAACACTTGGATTGGAGATGATGTCTCAATTAAAAGTTATAAAGCAATTATTTCTTCGTTAAAAAAATTAACGAAACAAACAAAAGTATATGTAATGGTTGGAAATCGTGATTTTCTTCTTTCACAAAAATTTGAAGCTGAAACTGATTGTAAAATAATCAAAGAACCATATGAACTTGATCACAATTCAAAGAAATACCTTCTTATTCATGGAGATAGTCTTTGTACAGATGACATAAACTACCAAAAATTAAAAACAGTTCTGAGAAACCCAATAATTAAATTTATCTTTCTTAATTTACCAAAGAGTTTCCGACTGAAGTTAACAGGTCAACTTCGTAAGAGAAGTATTGAGGCACAAAGCTATAAATCTGTGAAAATTATGGATGTGAATCAATTAGCTGTGAATAACTTAATGGAAAAATATCAGGGCTTTGATTTAATTCATGGACATACTCATATGCAAAATACCCACTCTATGGATCACTTTACTAGATATGTCTTAGGCGATTGGAGGCACAATAAAGGGAATGGGATTAAATTAAGTGATGATCTAGAGTGGCTTGAATTCAATTAATCTTTCTGAAAGATTAATTGAACTTACCTTTAATTTAACTTCATCATCAAGCTCAATTTTTGATTTAAATTTAATTTGAGACATCATTGCTAGTTTTGGAATAATAACTAAAGCTTTATCTCCTCTAATCTCAACAATAATTCCCTCACCATTCCAATCTTTATTTTGCTTCAAATATAAGCATTTAAAATGCTCAATACTTTGACGCGTTGCTTTATTGACCTTAGACATCACCACATTTACTGATTTTATTCTCGCCTTTATTTTTAAGTCATCTAAAGTTGGTAAATTATTAATAAATCTAAATAACTGTTGCTGAACAACCATATCAAGATAACGCCTCATTGGGCTAGTTACCCTAATATATGAAGACAAACCAAGCCCAGCATGTAAACTTGGCCCTGTTGAAATTTTAGATCTATTAAAACTTCTACTTGCTTGATAAGCTTTAGCAGCGCTTAAATTAGCTTTATTATTAATTATTTCATCACTAAAATTACCAACTTCTTGAGATAAATAAGGCATTGCAATATTATTTTCAATTGAAAATTGTGCAATTACTCTCCCAGCTATAACCATCATTTCTGAGACTAATTCTCTGCTTTTACTCCTAACTTGAGGCATAACCTTTACTAAACCATTTTTAAGTCTAATATCAACATTTGGAAGATCTAACTTGATTGCACCATTAGAATCTCTATAGGCTTTATGAGAAATGGTAATTTCATTTAATTTAGATAATACTTTATTTTCATTTAGCTCAATATCAGCATTATCATAACTAATTTTAGTAACTTTAATATTACTAAAACAAACTTTAATATCAGTTATATCACAATTATGAATTTTAAAACCAATCGAAAGAGCTTCAGAGATTTCACTTTGACCTAACGAGCAAATTGAAGCTAAATTTGAAGGAAGCATATGAAAAATTTGATCAGGAAGATATAAATTTGATGCCCTTTTCTGCGCAAAGATATCAAGTTCACTTTCAATATCAACCCTATTTGCAACATCTGCAATATGAATCCAGACTCTATCTCCCTCAATACTTATTGCATCATCAGCATCACTCGAATCACTGTTATCAATTGCTAAGGAAATTAAGTGTGTTAAGTCCTCTCTAACAAATTCATTATTCTTAAAATCCATCTCATCATCAATATAAATTTTATGGCGTTCAGGATATGGATTAGTCAACTCAGACCAATATTTAATTTTTAAAAGTAATTGATGGGCATTTTCTGGATTATTATCAATTAATAATGCACTTAAAACTTTAGTATGTTTTGATTGATTAAGTGCCACCTGCTCAATTTCTTTTATCCAAGGAAGATCATCATTTTTAAAGGTGTTTTTCTTTAAATTATCAACGCATTGTTCTAAACTTATTTTCTCGATAGCCTTATCATTTCTTTGCTTTTCAATAACCGTTATCTGATCAAGAGACCTCAACATTATTGAATCTTTACTCCAATAAAAATAAAGACTATCCTCAGCCATCAAATGAACACACCAAGCATTCTGACAAGTAAAGTCCTCAAAAAGCCATTCAGTAACTTCTTTAAGAGAGAGGGAGTCAACTTCAAGATCATTCAAAATACTCGTATCAGGATTCACAAACTGGTTAGTAACATTTGAAAATTCTGGATGAATAAAATAAAAATCTTTTTCACGAACCTTTTGAGAGCCTCCGTCAGAAAAACTGATTTCATATTTATGAGTAGTTGAGGCAATAATCTTTGCCGGCTTCCCTTTATATGCAACAAGAGCACCTATATTAGACAAAATCTACTCCAAATGTTAAGAGGGTTAATGATTTAATATACAATTGAATGAGATAAAGAATTTAAGTCTGTTTTTCTTTAATATTTTTACTAATTAGCAAAACCGTAATTACTATTAAAACTAATGTCAAACCAAGAGTGCCAAACAATTTGAAATTTACCCAGGTTGATTCTGATTTTTGGGCTATTAAACAAAGATTCTTAACTAAAACCTGAGAGCAATCAAAATTGCTCAAATCTATTTTTGGGTCAAGAGCTATTCCACTATCAAAAAATTGTTGTCTTGTTGATAATGCAATATTAACGAAGTATGCATTTATGATTGCAATAGCAATAAAACCAAAACTCCAAAACCAAGTCAAGCGAACCCAAATAGCCCTTGGAAGTTCAAGCTCCTTTCCCATCATTCTCTCTAGTAACGTTTTACTACCGACAAAGTTACTACCAATTAAAGCGAGAGCAAATATTACGTATAGAACACTAACCTTCCACATTACAAATGCTGGATCCCTCAAGGCAATACTGATACCTCCAAAGACTATTAATAAAATAAAAGTAAGAACTTGCGAAGTTACAAACTTTCCTGTGGACAATCTTGCATACATCAACTGCACAAAGGTAGCTGCAATCATTGCATAAATAGCTGAATATAGGCCAAAGTATTTATAAATAACAAAGAACAGAATAATAGGTCCAAAATCAAATAGGAATTTCATTATTCTTGCTCCGAATGCTCTTTCGAGCAAAAAGTTTTACCATTTTTAATAACTACGTCTGACTCAGGAATATGGGTATCACAAACAGAACATAAAACTATTTTTTCGCCTGACTTGGTATTCATAGTTTGACTAGTCCCTGGATTTAAAATTTTTTTAAAAAGCGCAAAACCTACCCACCCAAGAAGCATTACTAATACTAATTTAATCAAAGGAATCACCTCGAAATTTTGAACTCATTAAAAGATAAATTTTACATAAATAATTTATCTTTCTGCATCAAAGCTTTAATTACATCATTAATAATTTTTATTTATTATTATTTACTAAATGAGCTACTATATTATTAAAAAGAAGTTTAAGTAATAAATTTATTAATTTTATGCAAAGAGAGAGTTATGAGAGCCCTACTGGTTCACAAATTAATTTGTACAGCCTATTACCAGCAAATGATATAAGGGGTGTAGTTCATGTTACTCATGGCATGGCAGAACACTCTTTACGTTATTCTCGATTTGCATTGGAATTAAATGCCGCTGGATTTGCTTTTTTCACACATGATATGAGAGGGCATGGAAAAACAGTCGCAAGTGATGCACCTCAGGGTGTATTTGCTAAATCTGATGGCTTTAATATGGTTCTAAAAGACCAAAATGAGATTATAAATCTTATTAAAGATAGACTTCCAAATAAACCAATAATTTGCTTTGGACACTCTTTAGGCTCAATCATTAATTTAAACTATGCGTTAAAGTATCCAAATCAGTTGAATGCATTAGCATGCTGGAATAGTGGAATTGAAACTGGACCTCTACCTAAACTATCAAGATTAATATTAGCTATAGAAGGTTTTCTTCGAAATCAAAACCTTCCAAGTCTTATAGCCTGGAAACTCTCTTTTGAAGCTTGGAATCTTAAGTTTAAGCCAAATCGTACTAAATATGACTGGCTATCTCAGGATGAAAAAGAGGTTGATTTGTACGTTGATGATCCCCTTTGTGGCTTTGAAGTATCAATATCAATGTGGCGAGATGTCTTAGATGGTGTTTTTTATGCAGGAAATAAAAATAACTTAAAAAAATTACCAAAGAATCTTCCAGTTCATATTATAGGTGGGTCTGATGATCCATGCACTATAAATGGAAGTGACATGGAAAAACTAGCATTAAAACTTAAAAATAATGGACTCTCAGATGTGACTTGCAAAATTTTAGAAAGAACACGTCATGAAAGTCTAAATGAAATTAACCGTGATAAAACTACAGAACAATTTATTAAATGGCTTAAAGATAGATTTTAATAATTCTTAAGTTTTTAATAATAAGGAATTTATAAAAAAATTATAATCCATAGTATATAATTTCCCGTTCTTAATTCCTCTTCGCCCGGATGGTGAAATTGGTAGACACACAGGACTTAAAATCCTGCGGCTTTAACGGCCGTGCCGGTTCGATTCCGGCTCCGGGCACCATAAAAAATATTTAAATAACTTTTCCTGGGTTCATAATATTATTCGGGTCAAGTGATTTTTTGATAACTCTCATCAATCCTATTTCAGTATTAGAACTATAATCTCTAAGCTCTTGTTTCTTTGCTAAGCCAATTCCATGCTCAGCACTAAAGCTACCATCCAATTTTTCTAAAATATCGTATACAGATTTTTTAATTTTAGACTTCATATCTAAAAAATTAGCTTCAGACATATCTTCAGGCTTAATTAAATAGTAATGAATATTTCCATCACCAATATGCCCAAATATAATCGAACTTGAGTTCTTACATATTTCGTTGCAAACTTTCTTTGATTCACTTATTAGTTTTGGCAATAAGGAAATTGGAACTGATATATCAAAAACAATGTATTTACCAATATTTTTTAAAACTACAGGTAATGTTTCTCTTAAGCTCCAAAATTGTGCTGATTGAGTTTCATTAGAAGCTACTATTGCGTCATTTACATTTTTATCCTCTATTGCTAAAGCAATTGAATTTTCCAATAATAGATTGAGGTCAGAATTTTTTTGACTTGATGAAAGCTCAACTAATACATAGTGTTCATATTTTTTATCAAAAATATCTTTTATGCCTTCTTTATTAATTAGCGCATCAATACATGCTCTATCAAAATATTCAAAGGCGTTTATAGTATCCCCAGTTTGCTCTCTTAGTTTAGCCAAAAGCTTAATTGATGATTCTAAATTAGTAGTTGCTACAATTGACGTCACCTTATTTATAGGAACTGGAAAAAGCTTAATAACTGCTTTAGTTATGATACCAAGGGTTCCCTCACTACCAAGAAAAAGTTGTTTTAGGTCATAACCTGCATTGTCTTTTCTTAGACGTCTTAAACTCGACATAATAGAGCCATCAGCTAATACTACCTCCAAACCTAGAACAAGCTCTTTCGCATTTCCATAATTTAAGACAGCAGTTCCACCAGCATTAGTAGATAAATTTCCACCAATTTGACAAGACCCTTCAGCAGCTAGACTAAGTGGGAATAATCGCTCTTGTTTTAAAGCAGCATCTTGAACTTCAGATAAAATACATCCAGCTTCAAGTGTCATTGTGAAATTAATTGTATCAATATCTAAAATTTTGTTCATTTTCTCAAGACTCAGAACGACTTCTAGTCCTGATTCACTAGGAATACTGCCACCAACTAAACCAGTATTTCCACCTTGGGGAACAACACCTATATTGTATTCATTACATAGCGTCAATATTTCTGAAATAATTTGGGTATTAAGTGGCTTTAAAATCAAAGGTGATAGTCCTTTATACTGCTTACGCCAATCAATCAAATAAGATTCCATTTTTAAAACATCATCTATATAGTTATTTTCTCCAACAATACTTTTTAATTGAGAAATAATATTATCAAGGTCTTTAGATTCATTCATATAATTAATAGTTTTTTTATAAAAACATTATTTTCAATTTTATACAAGAGAGGCTTCAACTGCTTTTTTAATAAGAAATTTAACTAAGTCATAATATGATATTTTATATTTCGCAATATGAACATTAGAAACACCAAAACAAGACTATATGGTATATTTCAATTTGAATTAAACGTACTATAGTAATTTTAAGTCCAATTTAAACTCTTTAATTTTTATATTAATGTTATTTAAATTCTAAGATTTTTTTCTATAGAAACAAATAAAAGAGTGGTTTTAAGCCATTTTTTGAAATTTATTTTTTAAAAAAGTTAATTTATGAGTGAATCGGAACCACTAGTAAAATTTGAAAAAGTACAAAAAAGTTATGATGGTGAAATTCTTGTTGTAAAAGATTTCAACTTAGATGTTGCTCCTGGTGAGTTTGTTACGATGCTAGGTCCTTCAGGCTCAGGTAAAACGACATGTTTAATGATGCTTGCTGGTTTTGAACCGACAACAAATGGTACAATCTATCTCAAAGGTAGTCCAATAAATAATGTTCCACCACATAAGCGTGGTATTGGTATGGTGTTTCAGAACTATGCATTATTCCCACATATGACAGTTGCAGAGAATCTAGCATTCCCTCTGGAAGTTCGTAAATTTGGTAAAACTGAAAGAGAGGCAAAAGTTAAGCGCGCTCTTGATATGGTTCAACTTGGAGATTTTGGAAATAGAAGGCCTATGCAATTATCTGGTGGTCAACAACAAAGAGTTGCTGTAGCCAGATCTCTTGTCTTTGATCCTGACTTAGTTTTAATGGATGAGCCCCTTGGTGCTCTTGATAAAAATCTACGAGAGCAAATGCAATATGAAATTAAACATCTACACGAGAGTCTTGGATTAACTGTTGTCTATGTAACCCATGACCAAACAGAAGCACTAACAATGTCTAATCGAATTGCAGTATTTGATGATGGTGTAGTTCTTCAATGCTCCTCTCCAGAAGATCTTTATGAGAAACCTGAAAATGCATTCGTTGCAAACTTTATTGGAGAAAACAACCGCCTAATGGGGACTGTTGAAGCAATCAAAGCTGGAAAAGCTACTGTAAAAACTGATTCAGGTGATATTGTTATTGCAACTCAGGTGAATGTTAATAAGGTTGGTGATCGTGCCACACTTTCATTACGACCAGAACGCATAATAGTTAAACCTTCAAAAGGTAAAACACCAAACACATATTCTGCTAAGGTAGAGGAGTTGATCTACCATGGCGACCATATTCGCACCCGCTTTAGTGTGTGTGGACACGACGATTTTATCGTCAAAATTCCAAACTCAATCGATAATGTTGACCTTAAACAAGGCAAGCAAGTAGATATTGGTTGGATGTCGGAAGACTGTCTAGCTCTTGATGGATAGAGTATAGATTTAACTTTAGGAGAAATATATGAAAAATGTAATAACAAAAACTCTGGTAGCTAGTGCTATTTCAACAGCA
Source organism: Candidatus Thioglobus sp. NP1 (assembly GCF_003326015.1). Lineage (NCBI taxonomy): Bacteria > Pseudomonadati > Pseudomonadota > Gammaproteobacteria > Pseudothioglobaceae (SeqCode) > Candidatus Thioglobus > Candidatus Thioglobus sp. NP1. The sequence goes on along the minus strand of NZ_CP023860.1, from coordinate 571,070 downwards.
ATGTTGGCTGGTGCTGTGCAAGCAGATGTAACTTTAGTTTCTTGGGGTGGTGGCTATTCAGCTTCACAACAAAAAGCTTATGTTGATACTTACTCAAGTGGTAATGTAAATATGATCAGTTACAATGGTGGCTTGGGTGAGGTTCGTGCACAAGTTGAATCAGGTAACGTTCAATGGGATATTGTTGACGTACTAGCATCTGATGCTCGTATTGGTTGTGATGAAGGTCTTTTTGAAGAGCTAGATCGTAGCATGTTCCTACCTTCGCCTACTGGAGTATCGATGGATGATGATACAATGGTCCCTGTTCCAAATGATTGCGTAGTTCCGCAAATTTGGTGGTCATACGTACCTTTCCATAAGGCTGATGCATTCTCAGGTGATCAACCAGCAACTATGGCAGACTTCTTTGACGTAGAAAAGTTCCCAGGCAAGCGTGGTATCCACACTTGGGCTAGTGCAATAACAGAGATGGCATTGTATGCTGACGGTGTTGCTATTGAGGATATCTATGATGTACTAGGTACTCAAGCAGGACAAGATCGTGCTTTTGCTAAACTTGATACAATCAAAGATCATGTAGTATTTTGGTCTGCAGGTTCAAAGCCACTTGATTTAGTTAATTCTGGTGAAGTTTCAATGTCACTAGCTTATAACGGTCGTATCGGTGGTGCTGTACTAAATGATGGTGCAGATTACGTTACTGTATGGGATGGACAAGTGCTTGAAGAGGAATGGTTAGTTCTTCTTAAAGGTGCTCCAAACCGAGCTGCAGCTATGCACTTTTTAGTACATGCTTCTAGTTCACAGGCACAAGCAGATCAAGCTAAATGGATTAACTATGGTCCTATGCGTACATCTGGTCTTGATATTATGGAAGCAGGTGAGCCATGGTTCAATACTGGTGTAAGCATTATGGAACACATGCCTAATACTCCTGAGCATATGGCTGGTGGTATTCTTGCAAATCCTGATTTCTGGGCAGATAGTGGTCAAGCAATAAATGATCGTTATGCAGCTTGGATGGCTCAATAAGTAGCTAACCTAAAACGAGCTTATTTATTTAATCTCGTTTAAAAAAACAGGTCGGTATTACTACTGACCTGTTTTTTATTTTTTTTACCTTAGACTAAAATTTTATAAATATAGGTTTTTTTATGAGTGATACTTCCACAATAAATTCTCAGGGACAATTACTGACGAATGATGGGGTACCTCTTAAAGATAGCCTTAGAAAATCCTTACGTCGAACGAAAATTCGTTCTTTTCTATTAATTCTAGCACCACTATCATTCTTATTATTTATGTTCGTAGCCCCTATAGGTTCGCTACTATCTAGGAGTATTGATGACATCAAAATTAATGAAGCATTCCCACAGACATTTGCTCAGTATGAAGAATGGGAAGATAAATCCCAACTCCCTAGTGAAGAAATGTTTGCTGCAGTTATTAACGATATTAGAACAACAATAAAAATCCAAGATAGTGAAGGTAATGTCATTGGTAAAAATTTACTTGGAAGATCAGGAACTCGAATGACTTATGAGTATTCTGGATGGAAAAGTTTAATAAATAAAACAGTTAAAGAAGCTCTAAAGGTTGATAAAAAATCAAAGGAGGAAGTTAAACCTTTTAAGTGGGAAGCACCCTTCAAAGAAAAGATGATAAAAAGAGATAAGCGCTGGGCTAAAGTTGAATTCTGGCAGTCACTAGGCCCCATGAAAGATCCTTACACAATGGGCTATTATCTCAATGCTGTTGACCTAAGGTATGACGCTAATAAAAATATCGTTCAAAAGGCCGAGTATTTAAAAATTTATAATACGATTTGGCTCAGAACCCTCAAAGTAAGCTTGATGGTAACGCTTTTTTGTTTACTGCTCGCCTACCCAGTTGCGTATTTACTTGCGACACTGCCAATGAGAACCTCAAACCTACTAATGATATGTGTGTTGATGCCTTTTTGGACATCACTTTTAGTAAGAATTGTTGCTTGGATGATTATGCTTCAGCAAAATGGTGTTGTGAATGACACCCTTATCAATATTCTGCCTTGCTTTGAGGGGATGGTAAACCTACCATTTTTTGGTGCTACCAATATTGATCTTTGTTTTAGTGATGAAGATCGTATACCCATGATGTATAACTTTACTGGAACTATTATTGTAATGACACAAGTACTTCTGCCATTTATGATTTTGCCAATCTATAGCGTCATGAAGGGAATTCCTCCAAGCTATATGAAGGCAGCGCAAAATCTTGGGGCTACACCAACATGGGCCTTTATACGTGTTTATATGCCACAATCTGTTCCAGGTATTGGCGCAGGCTGCATATTAGTATTTATTGTGGCAATTGGTTACTATATAACACCAGAACTAGTAGGTGGAAAAGACGGAATAATGATTGGTAACTTTGTTGCGCGTGAGATGCAAAGGACATTGAATTGGGGTCTTGCTGCTGCAATGGGAGCTATCCTCCTAACTGCAGTACTGATTCTGTATTGGGCCTATGACAGACTTATTGGCCTTGATAATTTAAAAATGGGTTGACGATGAAATTTCCTACTTATACAACACCTCGAGAAAAACTTTGGTTCTATACCTATAGGGTTTTTTGTGGTCTTGTCTTATTTTTCTTAGTTGCACCACTCATTGTTGTTATTCCACTATCCTTTAATAATTCAGTTTTCCTTCAATTCACTTCTGAAATGAAATTCTTTAGCTTTGAGACTTGGTCCTTTAACTTTGATGGTTATGGAACTCGCTGGTATAAAGAGCTATTTGGAATTTGTTCTGCTAATTCAGGAACAACCGTCTGTACAGATAGATGGATGATTGGCTTTAAAAATAGTGCTATCATTGCAATTTTTGCAACCTTCTTCGCTAGTGTTTTAGGGACCTTAGCGGCCCTTGGTTTATCCAATAGACACATGCCTTTTAATCGAGTAATAATGGCGCTCATGATTTCTCCAATGATCGTCCCACTTATTATTACTGCTGCTGGAATGTTTTTCTTTTTTGCTAAGGTAAACCTTGTGGCAACATTAACAGGCCTGATTATTGCTCATACTATTTTAGGAATACCATTTGTTGTAATAACAGTTACAGCTTCACTATCTGGATTTGATAACAACCTACTTCGCGCTGCATCAAGCTTAGGGGGTTCACCGTTAAGAAATTTTTTCAAAATTCAGGCCCCACTTATTGCTCCTGGAGTAATTGCAGGTGGGCTATTTGCATTTATTACGTCTTTTGATGAGGTGGTTATTGTGCTCTTTGTAGGTGGACCTGATCAGTACACTCTTCCAAGACAGATGTGGTCTGGAATTCGCAATGAGATAAGCCCAACCATTCTTGCTGCAGCTACTATTCTTGTAATTTTCTCTATTGTCTTACTTTCCACTCTTGAAATTCTACGCCGTCGATCAGAAAAAATTCGCGGCATTACCCCTCATTAAGTGTATCTTTAATTTAGTTAGATAATTCACATTTAATGTATATTTTCATAAATGAATGCTCAAGACATCATTAATAAAAAGGGAAGAATACTTGCTTTAATCGCCTGCCTTTTAATTACCTTTGTTATGGGAAGTATCCATGCATTTAGTACTCTAATTGAAGGGATTGAACTGCAAACGAATGTAGGCCGAATGTCCTCAAGCCTAATTTATTCAACTGCACTAGTAAATGGCACACTAGCAGTTTATGTTGGTCATATTCTCTATCGTAAATTTTCAACAGTTAAGTTAATTTCATTAATGGCTATTTTACCCATGGTTGGCCTATTTTTTTCAAATTCAGGGACCTGGATTGGGTGGCTAATTGGATATGGTATTTTTTTTGGATTTTCGAGTGGTGTAGGTTATGGACTCTCACTGCATATTGCATCTTCAGTAACTGATAAAAATAAGCTGGGATTCACACTCGGTCTAGTGACCGCTTCTTATGCATTTGGTGCTGTTATTTTTTCAGTTTTTTTTCCAATTTTCTTTAAATATTTTGGATTTGAAAATGGATACATGATTGGCATAGGATCAATTTCTATTGTTGTAATTATTGCCTTATTCTTATTCATGTCTTCCAGAGTGAAACTAAAAAAAGGTGAAGTTATTTCAAATAAAAAAAATTCTACAAGTCCAAAAATTCTAAAACTTTGGTTTGGTTATTTTTTAGGAGTTTTTGCTGGTCTAATGACAATTGCACATGCTGTTCCATTGATTATCTCTTTTGGAGGATCAGTTGGACTTTCAATTACTACTATATCAATAATGTCACTTGGAAGTGGAATCGCAGGATTATGTGCTGGTTGGCTTGTAGATCAATTTGGATGTAAGCGTCCACTTTTAGTGATTCTCATTATTAATTCTATTGCTATCTTTAGTCTAGCAATGATGACAAGTGTAAGTTTACTATTTATCTTGTTAGTTCTCATTGCATCACTGTATGGAGCAATTATTGCAATATACCCAACACTAGTTAACCATCTTGTTGGAAATGATTTATCAGCTAAGGTTTATGGAAGGGTCTTTACTGCTTGGGGTGCTGCAGGACTAATAGCGCCCTCTCTAGCTGGATGGCTATTTGATCAATATAATAATTACAATGCCTCCTTACTTTTTTCATTAATTTTATCTATTATTGCTGGATTAGTGATTTGGAATATTAAATACGATGTTATTAGATCTAAGCAATAACAATTAAAGAGTTCTCCAAAGAAACAACGATCCAGAATATAATAAAACGTATTTATTACTTCAAACTATCATCATGAAAAAGAACATTATTTCAACTGAAAAAGCTCCAGCAGCTATTGGTATATATTCTCAAGCTGTAGCTGTTACTGGAGGTGCAACAATCTATCTATCAGGTCAAATCCCGCTCGTTCCTGAAACTATGGAGGTTATTGAAGGTGGTATTGAAGAGCAGATTCATCAGGTTTTTAAGAACTTAACTGCTATGTGTGAGGCATCTAAAGGTACCGTTAGTGATATTGTTAAACTTAACATCTTTTTGACTGACCTAAGTAATTTTGCTGTCTTAAATGAAATCATGGCAACTTACTTTACCGAGCCCTACCCTGCAAGAGCAGCAATTGGTGTAAGTGCTCTCCCAAAAGGTGTTGGTGTTGAAATGGATGGTGTTATGGTAATCAATTCAGATTCATACAGTTTCTAATTGATGGCATCTCTCTCTGATCCAATCATTTCGATTAGTGGGTTAGGACAGAAAACTTCTGATAGATTAAATCAGCTTGGAATTCATACCCTTGAGCATTTAATTTTTCATCTTCCAAGTCGTTATCAGGATAAAACTACTATCACTCAGCTTTCGGATGCTAAGATTAGTGATGAGTCTCTAATTGAGGCATCAATAGATAGAATTGAAGTTATACCTTCAAGACATAGACAGTTACTCTGTTATCTATCTGACAATCAAAACCACAGAATTCTTTTGAGATTTTTTCACTTCAACCAATACCAAAAACAAGCTTTTGTTCGTGGTGAAACTATTCAATGCTTTGGTGAAATAAAGGTTGGTAGAGAAGGCTTAGAGATGCACCATCCAGAATATCGACTTATAACACAAGAGCAAAAGCCACTTCTGGAATCAACCTTATCACCCATATATCCTCTTTGCTCTGGAGTAACGCAAGCCAAAATGAAGAAATGGGTTAATGAAGCCTTAGAGGCTCTTAATTCCTCAATAATAGATGATTATTTTGAAAAAATAATAAACAATACAATGCCGAGTTTAAAGGATTCTTTATTCTTGCTCCATCACCCCAAACAAGGGGAAGATTTATCAAAAATAGAGTCTTTTACTCATATCTCGCAACAAAGATTAATTATTGAAGAGCTTGCAACGCATCAATTAAGTCTTCTAAAAATTAAGAGTGCCAGAAAATCTAAAAAAACCACTGAATTCACAATAAATCATTCTTTAAGTGATAAGCTTTTAAAGTCATTAGATTTTCAATTGACTAAGGCTCAAAATCGATCAATTGAAGAAATAAATAAAGACATTGCATCTTCAAACCCAATGCTTAGATTACTTCAAGGTGATGTTGGCTCTGGCAAAACAATAGTTGCAGTATTTGCCCTCCTTCAAGCAGTTGAAAATAATTTTCAAACAGCTGTAATGGCTCCTACAGAGATATTAGCTCGTCAACATCTCCAAAGCTTCTCTATTTATCTTAATCCATTAGGTATAAAGGTTGCCTTTCTCTCTGGATCTCAAAATGCTCAAGAAAGAATAGAGCAATTAAGTCTTATAGAAAATGGTGAAGCTCAAGTTATCATTGGGACTCATGCACTCTTCCAGGAAAAAGTTTCATTTAATAATTTAGCTCTAGTAATAATTGATGAACAACATAAGTTTGGGGTCCATCAACGCTTGTCTCTTTCTCAGAAAGCAAAAATTACTCCACATCAGTTAGTTATGACTGCCACTCCAATTCCTCGCTCTTTAACTATGAGTGCATATGCAGATCTAGATACTTCAATTATTGATGAACTCCCTCCTGGTCGCCAAGCTATTGAAACTGTTGCATTAAGTAATACTCGAAGAGATGAATTAATAAAAAAAATCAAAATAATATCTAATGAAGGTCGTCAAATCTATTGGGTTTGCACTTTAATAGAGGAATCAGAAGCTCTAAGAGCAGAATCAGCTGAAAAAACTTTTACTTATCTTTCATCAAACCTAGAGGATTTAAATGTTGTTATGATTCATGGAAGATTAAATAAGTCTGAAAAGGAAGTTATTATGAAAGACTTTTCAGAAAAGCGTATTGATTTATTAGTTGCAACGACTGTCATTGAAGTAGGTGTTAATGTTCCTAATGCTAGTCTTATGATTGTGGAAAATGCAGAGAGATTAGGATTAGCCCAACTCCATCAGTTAAGGGGTCGGGTTGGCAGAGGTGCAGAAAAAAGTGCTTGTATATTAATGTATCAATCACCTCTTAGTCAAACTGCCAAACAAAGGTTGGATATACTTCGACAAAGTAATGATGGCTTTCTAATTGCTCAAAAAGATTTAGAATTAAGGGGACCTGGTGAGATTTTAGGAACTCAGCAAACTGGAATTGCTTCCATGAAGATTGCGAACATTGTTAGAGATTCTTATTTGCTAAAGCAGGCTGGATATTACTCATCAAAAATGCTTACTGCCAGTTTAGATAATCAAAATGCACTGATTGACCGCTGGATAGATGAAGAAAAAACCCACTATTTCAATGCGTAATAATCTCTAAATTTCAATAGTCATAAAGACTCTTGTAAAATGGACCTCTATGTTTGACCCTAACAAATTTAATTGGCGAATTTTTAACCCTGATGAAGGTGTTCCAGAGCATGTCTGTCAATGGTTGTTAGATAGTCAATCACTTACTGCAAAATTAAGAGATAAATATATTGACTTTAAGGTTAATGTTCTCTCTCAACAAAAAGACAAACCTTTTGATTGTGAGTTAAAGTCACTTGGCTCAGTAAGTCACAAAACAATCTTTGTTAGAGAGGTTGAGTTAATAGGCTCAAATGCTCCTGTAGTATTTGCCCGCTCAGTAATTCCTCATACGGATGATACTAATATAATTTTAAAAATTGGCTCTAGGCCACTGGGTGAAATCCTATTTAATGATCCAAATATAAAACGAGGACAGCTAGAAGTTGGTGAGTTTAATAATATATGGGCGCGACGCTCCACTTTTTCAATTGGTATAACAAATTTATTAGTAACTGAGATTTTTTTGGAGACACTTTATGCGTGATAAATTATTTAACGATGATATTGATATTGCTGACTTTCGTTTTGATGATAGTGTTGTAAAAGTTTTTGATGATATGGTTAAACGCTCTGTTCCTGGTTACGAGTCAATGATACAAATGGTAGGTCTGGTTGCTCGGATGCATGGAAAAGATAATACTAACTATTATGATTTAGGATCCTCAACTGGAGCAATAACTCTGGCAATCGCACTTAACAGTAATCATAAAAATAATCAATTTATTGCCATTGATAATTCACCAGAAATGGTTAATGAGTGTCAAAAGAATTTATCTAGCAAAATAAAAAATCTAAAAGTTATCTGTAGTGATGTTAATGATATTGAAATAGAAAATGCATCGATTGTTGTTCTCAACCTAACTCTTCAATTTATTGATATTAATGCAAGAGCTAAACTTATAGAAAGAATATACAACGGATTAAATCCTGGAGGTGTTCTAATAATTAGTGAAAAAATCCATTTTGATGATAAACAAAGTCAAGATCAAATTACTAAACTTCACCTAGATTTTAAAAGAGCAAACGGCTATAGCGAATTAGAAATCGCCAATAAAAGACAAGCAATTGAAAATGTCCTTGTTACTGAGACTAAAAAAGACCACATAGATCGTCTAAAAAAGTGTGGATTTATTGAGACCAATTGCTACTTTCAGTGCCTTAACTTTGTTTCATTTTTATCTGTAAAATAAATATAGTTATCAGCTTTAAATAGGGTTTTTATGCTACTAATGATCGATAATTATGATTCATTTACTTACAACTTGGTTCAATATTTTGGTGAACTTGGTCAGGAAGTTAACATCTATCGTAATGATGAAATCTCAGTTAGTGAAATTGAGACTTTAAAACCTCAATACATTGTTATTTCTCCGGGTCCATGCACTCCAAATGAGGCTGGTATATCTCTAGAGTTAATTGAAAAATTAGCTGGAAGCATTCCAATATTAGGCGTATGTCTGGGCTTTCAAGCAATTGTTCAATCTTTTGGTGGAGATATAATTGGTGCTCAAAAAATAATGCATGGTAAAGTTTCTCCAGTTCATCACACTGCACAAGGTGTTTTTAAAGGTTTAAAAAATCCTCTTAATGCAACTCGCTATCATTCTCTAGTGGCAGACAAACTATCATTGCCAGATTGTTTTGAGATAACCGCTTGGACCAATACTGAATCGGGGGATACAGAAGAAATAATGGGTGTTAGACATAATTCGTATGCTGTTGAAGGTGTGCAATTTCATCCAGAATCAATACTTACAGAACATGGACATCAAATGCTAAATACTTTTTTACAGGACAATAAATAATGATGGAATTAATTGAATTTTTACAGGGTGAACTCCTTCTTACTGGAACACTTTTTGCCCTTATTGCTTTACTTATAGTTAACATCTATGGTGAGAAATTTAAAAAATATGTGGTTGTTGATACTAATAGTGCTGTCTCTCTAATGGATGATGATGAATTAATAGTTTTAGATGTTCGCAATGAAAAAGAGCGATCTTCAGGATTTATCAATGATGATATTAATATTCCAATGGGAGAAGTTAAAAGCAAACTAGACACTCTAGATAAAGAAAAAAATATCCTTGTCTATTGTAAAAATGGTACTCGATCTGATCATATTGCCAGCTTACTTTGTAAAAATGAATTCAAAAATGTCCACCATCTTAAAGGTGGCTTTAACGCCTGGCTTAAAGCTGAACTTCCAATAAAAAAATAAATAATATGAAAAATTCCCTAACTATTATTGGAGCTGGCGCATGGGGAAGCGCACTAGCAATTGCTCTAAGTAATAAATTTGATCAAATATTTCTCATTACCAAAAATACAACTGCAATAGATAGCCTTGCTAACCAGCATTGGGCTTTAAGTATTCCTTTTGGTAAAAATATTTCATTAACTGATAACTTTAATGTTATTGATAAATCAAGTGCTGTTTTAATAGCAACTCCAAGCTCTTCATTTAATAGTGTCCTAGACAGTATTTTGCCTTACCTTAATATGAAGCCGATTGCATGGGCAACTAAAGGGCTTGATCCACATACAGGAGGACTGCTGCATGAAACGTTTTCTCAAAAATTACCCAATTACCATCCCTGCATAATTTCAGGACCAACTTTTGCAGCTGAAATTGCAGAGAGGAAACCAGCAGCAATAGTGGTTGCCTCTATGGATGAGGGTACCAGAGAGTTATGGGCAAATATTATTCAAACCAAAACATTACGCGCCTACACAAATCCTGATATCGTTGGAGTTCAAGTTGGTGGCTCAGTAAAAAATATTCTCGCTATTGCAGCAGGCATTGCCAATGGACTTGGTTTTGGAGCAAATACTCAAGCTGCTCTTATTACTAGGGGCTTGGCAGAAATGACTAGGCTTGGAGTTGCCCTGGGTGCAGAAAAGATTACTTTCCAAGGACTCTCTGGAATGGGTGATTTAATTCTGACTTGTTCAGATGATTTATCAAGGAATCGACGCTTTGGTAAAGAACTTGCGAATAATGTAAATGCTGAAGAAGCATTGAAAAATATAAATGCTACCGTTGAGGGCTTTAGTGCCCTAAAGTTAGTCATTGATATTGCTAATCAATTAAAAATTGAGATGCCGATATGTGAACAAGTGATGCTAGTGACACAAGGAATAAAGACCCCTATAGATGCTGTTAATGAACTCTTACTTAGAAAAACAAATCAAGAATAACACCTTTCAAATAATTTATTTTAAACAAATCCTCAAAAAATGAGTTTAGCCAATAGAGTAATTACTGATAGTAAAAAAAATGTTCAGAAACAAGATCTACGCCTCTTACTTCGTTTAGCACCATTTATTAAGCCCTACAAGAAAGTTGCCTTAATTGCAGGTATAGCCCTTATTTTGAGCTCTATAGCATTTCTTTTACTTGGACAGGGAATAAAATTATTTATTGATGAAGGTCTCTACACCTTAAATAGTAGAGCAATGCTTACTATATTTTTTGTTTTACTTATTATGGTCGTTAGCACTTTTGTGCGTTTCTATTTTGTGTCATGGATTGGTGAAAGAGTTAGCAACGATGTTCGACTTGCTGTCTTTAAACATTTACTAACATTACATCCTCATTATTTTGAATTAAATAGAAGTGGTGAAATTAATGCACGTTTGACTACGGATACAACATTACTTCAATCAATTTTTGGCTTTTCAATTTCAATGGCTCTAAGTAGTGCCCTGTTATTTTTAGGTGGGCTAACAATGATGCTTATTACCAACTTAAAATTAGCGCTTATAGTTTTAATTAGTGTTCCTATAATTCTTCTTCCAATGATAATTTATGGACGACGTTTACGCTCTCTTTCAAGGCAAAGCCAAGATAGAGTTGCCGATATTGGTACGTATGCTGGTGAAATAGTTCAAAACATTAAAGTAGTTCAAAGTTTTACTCGCGAGCCAGAAGAATCAAAAGCATTTAGTATCGAAGTAGAAAAAGCCTTTAGTGCAGCAAAACAACGCATCATGCAAAGCTCACTTTTAATTGCAGCAGCAATGATTCTTGTTTTTACTGGTCTTGGTGCAATGATATGGACTGGTGGTAGGGATGTAACATCTGGAATCATAACAGCAGGTGAGTTAGCTGCTTTTGTTTTTTATGCAATCATGGTTGCTAGATCAGTCGCTGTCATCTCAGAGATATATGGACAACTTCAAAGAGCTGCTGGAGCAACAGAACGACTATTAGAGTTACTTACAGAAGAATCTCAAATCATTGCTCCAGCTAATCCAAAAAAATTAAGTAAAGGGCCTTTATCTTTAAGTTTTCAGAACGTTAGTTTTAGTTATCCCTCAAGGGTTGAACAATATGCCATAGAAGATATCAGTTTTGATATTAATGCTGGTGAAACAGTTGCTATTGTTGGTCTTTCAGGAGCAGGAAAGACGACTATATTTGAATTGTTTCAAAGGTTTTATGACCCTACCAATGGCAGCATTAAGATAGATGATATTAACATAGTTGATCTTGATCCAAATGAACTTCGATCCAGTATTGGACATGTTCCACAACAACCAACATTATTTTCTGCTGACGTCACTCACAATATTGGATATGGCAAGCCTTTGGCAACAGAAAATGAAATTAATAACGCTGCAACTAAGGCATATGCAATAGAATTTATAGACCAACTTCCTGATGGTTTTAAAAGTTATTTAGGGGAGCAAGGTGTTCGCTTATCTGGAGGCCAGCGTCAACGTATTGCCATTGCAAGAGCAATGCTCAAAGATCCGTCTATACTATTATTAGATGAGGCCACTAGCGCTCTTGATGCAAGTAGTGAACAAAAAGTTCAGGCTGCTTTAAAGGACTTAATGCAGGGTAGAACTACATTGATTATAGCTCATAGATTAGCTACTATTATGCATGCAGACCGCATCTTGCTTATCGATCAAGGAAAATTAATTGCACAGGGAGATCACAAAGGCTTATTAGATAGCTCTGAACTATATAAACAACTTTGTGAACTCCAATTTAATCACTAAAGGGCTAATCAAGATGGTAATTTTTTTATTTAAAAAAAATAGATAAAAACATTTTTTTTACTGGATAATGATATCTAATTTCAATAGATAAATTGATTATTTGATGGTCAATAAATATAGAAATATCAAAAAAGCCCTAAAAAGCCTTTGCATTTTAGTCACTTTATTTTCTGTAAGTACTCTTGTCTCTTCTGCTTCATTATCTTCTTTCAAACCTAGCTTTAAGTCAATAGAAAATACAGTTGTCAGAAAAGAAGTTTTCTTCAATTACCTACTTCCAAAAATTCTTCAAAAAAATGCTGAAATTATTGAGTTAAGAGAATCAATATTAAATAATAAACTTAGCACAATTGAGCTCAACAAATTAGCATTAAGATATCGTGTTGATAGTCCAGCCTCAAAAGAGGACTTACTGATGGTTATTGATATCCTACCTCCCTCCCTAATTCTTGCTCAAGCAGCAAATGAATCAAATTGGGGTAGATCAAGATTTGCTGAAAATTTTAATAATTACTTTGGTATTTGGTGCTTCTCAGAGGGTTGTGGAGTTATTCCTAAAAATAGAGATGAAAATGCTAATCATGAAGTAGCTAGCTTTATATCTCTGGAAGATTGCATTGATTATTACGTTCTTAATATTAATAGAAGCTATGCTTATGAAGAACTTCGCTTAATAAGAAAGAATCAGAGGGATGATTTGAAACCTCTTTCAGGAATTTTATTGGCAGAAGGATTAGGTAATTACGCAAACCCTGGTAATGAATATATTGATTCAATTAAATCACTTATTCAATTTAACCAACTTGAAAGATTCGATATTCTTAACTAAAAATAATACTATATAAATAAAAAAACCCGCAAAATGCAGGTTTTTTTGGAAAAAAATTGCGTACGTTCTTAACGCTTTGAATATTGCTCGCTCTTTCTTGCCTTTTTTCTTCCAACTTTTTTACGTTCTACAACTCGAGCATCACGAGTTACAAGGCCTGCACTGCGCAGATCAGAGCGAGTTGACTCATCGTAAGCCATTAAAGCACGGGTAACACCTAATCTTATTGCACCAGCTTGTCCAGTATCACCACCGCCTTTAACCATAATATTAAAATCAAACTTACTATGCATATCAATAACATCTAGAGGTTGGTTAATAATCATAGAAGATGTTTCTCTTCCAAAATACTCAGCCATTGGCTTTTTATTAACTGTAAATACTCCCTTACCCTTCGTCATATAAACTCGAGCTACAGATGTCTTTCTTCTTCCTGTTGCGTAATAAACTTCTTTATCTGCCATAAAATATGCCTTAAATATCTAATACTTGTGGTTGTTGCGCTGCATGAGAATGCTCACTGCCTGCAAAAACTTTCATTTTTCTTGCCATTTCTCGACCTAGAGGGCCCTTTGGCAACATTCCTTTAACTGCTTTTTGAATAACCTCTTCAGGCTTCTTAGAAATTAAATCTTTAAAAGGTACTGATTTTAAATTTCCTACATAGCCAGTATGATGGTGGTACATTTTGTCATTGTATTTATTACCTGTTACAGCAACTTTTGCTGCATTTACAATAACAATATAGTCACCAGTATCAACATGTGGAGTGAATTCTGGCTTATGCTTTCCACGAAGTCGAGATGCAACTTCAGTTGCAAGACGACCAAGAGTCTTACCGTCCGCATCGACTATAAACCAATCTCTTTTAACTTCGTGAGCTTTCGCACTAAATGTTTTCATAACTCTTTTCTCTATGTCACTTCAGAATAATCGGACTATTATAATCACTTTTGATTGATGGTGTAAGTTTTCAATAGGCAAATGCTCAATCTATTGAATAGTAAATAATGGATAAATTCATTAATATTTTAAAGTTAAGTCCATGTCTTTTTGATAAAGCTCAGTTTCAACATCCATTAAACCTAATAAAGTATGGAACAAGTTATCATGAGAGTGAGGAAGAGCTGCATTTTTCCTAATAAATTCAATATCTAAAAGACTGGAAAATGAATCATCAAACCACATAAAAGCAGGAACCTCAATCTGCTCATCAGGAGCCATAAAGTATGGCATACCATGCAAGTAAAGACCGCCTTCACCCAATGACTCTCCGTGGTCACTGACGTAATACATTGCAGTATCTGATTCTTTTGAATTTCTTTTAAGAAGTTCAATAACTTTTGAGAGAAAATAATCTGTATAAAGAATAGTATTGTCATAAGCATTATTAATTTCCTTATTAGTACATTCATTTAGTTGATTGGTTTTACAAACGGGCTTAAAAACTTCAAATTCTTCTGGGTATCTCTTGTAATATGCTGGGCCATGACTACCCATTGCATGCAACACTATTAAGGTATCTTTTTTATTTTGTTCATCAATATAATCTTGCAAATTTATCAACATACCTTCGTCTCTGCATTCAGGATTACATTTAGGATTTAACTTTGATGTCCGGTAATCTTTGAAGATTATTCGATCTGCAACACTTTTTGAACTCGAGTTATTTTCTAGCCAAATAACATTTGCTCCTGCATGGGAAATTAAATCGAGCACATTACTCATGTTTTTTCCTTTTTTGTGTGAATAGTTGCTTCTATCAAGTAAGGAAAACATGCAAGGTACAGACCATGCTGTATCTGTTCCACATGAAGTCATATTAGTAAATGAAATAATTTTTTCTTTTTCTAAGTAAGGGTTTGTTTTCAGTTCATAGCCATTGATAGACATATGATCACGCCTTGCAGTTTCACCAATTACAAAAATTACTAAGCGTCTTTTGTCAGATTTCTTATTAATTTTTGCATCAAGGCCAATTTCCTGAAAAGGTTCTGTGGAAGTCTCAATTTTAGAATTAATAAATTTTATTGAAGAGTAAAGTGAATAGGTTGGCGTAATATAGAGCCTTAAATCGCGATTCTCTCTTGCAAAAGATGAGTAATGTTTTGAAAACGTTAAAACAACAATTATAAAAACAATAGTTAAAATTAATAATGCCCTCACTCTATTCCAGAGTTGCGATTTAAAAGAAATCTTTTTAAGTTTAACTTTCCATACAAAAATTGACGGTAAAAAACCAAATATAAAAAGGTAGATGATTAGTTTAGTACTTACTAAATCTTGGAGCTCATTTAAATCTGACTCAAAAGTATTTGTAATCATATTCTGATCAAAAACAATTCCATAATTATTGATGCTGAAACTAACACTTGCTGAAACTAACAATAGAAAAATTAAAATTGGCTTTATAGTCCATCTAAAGCTAATAAGTAATAGCAATACTGCTAAAAAATTAAATAAAAAGAAAAATAAAGAAAATAAAAAAAATAAATTTTCAGATATTGGATAAACCAGAATTGTTTTTTCAAAAAATGTAAAATTGCCTGTTATTGTTAAAAAACCTGTAACAAACAATATTAGATTAACTTGCGATATTTCCTTAGAAAGCAATTGCATTTACTCTTAGTAAAAATTAATATTATATTATCCATTAGATAACAAAGGAAGTAATGCTTAACTCTCAAATTCATTTAGATTTTGACAATGTCAATTCACTCTCAAGCTCAACAACTGGGGTAATTATTCCCTCAACTGGAAAAGATAACTGGGATGCAGTTATAACTTCATGTCAAAATGGCAAAAATAATCATTTTGCACTTGGGATACATCCTTGGTTTGTAGAAAATCATCAGATGATAGATTTATATGATCTTGAGGTTAAAATTGAGGAAGAAAAGCCAATTGCAGTTGGTGAATGTGGTCTTGATTACACTAAAGTTAAAGATCAAAATACCCAACGATTTTTTTTTGATGAACAAGTTGCCTTAGCAACTCGTTTTGATCTTCCATTAATCATTCACTCTGTTAATGCTACTGATGATGTTACTGATTTACTTAAATCCTATTCAAAATCTCGTGGAGTCATTCATGCATTCTCTGGAAGCCTCCAGCAAGCTGAGAATTTACTTAAAATAAACTTTTCTTTTGGTTTTGGATCTACATTGACCAATCCTCATGCCTACAAGCTTCATGATATTGTTAAATTTTTACCAATAGAATCTATAGTTATTGAGACTGATGATCGAAAAAATACTGATGAATTAATTCAAGTAGCAGAGAGAATTGCAAGAATAAAAAAACTTTCCGTGGATCAAGTAATTGACCAATGTGATCAGAATACTTTCAATATTTTTAATATAAGCTAATGAAGTTCTATATGTTTGGAGATGAAAATGGTCAAAACTGAAAGCCCTGTGTGTGATTTTAATTTGCCTGCAATTGCATTCAATTTAAAAGGAGTAGATGGTAATTATTACGATCTTGAAAATTTAAAAGGCTCAAATGGTTTGCTCATAATGTTTATTTGTAATCATTGTCCATATGTTAATTCCATTATTCATAGAATAATCCGTGACACCAAAAACCTTATTCCAATAGGCGTCAATAGTGTTGCAATTATGTCTAATGATGCTGATACATATAAAGAAGATTCATTTGAAAATATGAAAAAAATATCTTCTAAACTTAATTTTCCATTCCCATATCTTATAGATCAGACTCAGGATATTGCAAAAGCCTATGGGGCAGTATGTACTCCTGATTTTTTTGGCTACAATAAAGATCTTAAACTTCAATACCGAGGTCGATTAGATGAATCCAGAATTGAGCCTGTATCAGATGCAAGGCGAGATCTTTTTGAGGCAATGCTGAATGTTGCAGATACTGGAAAAGGGCCCAAAGAGCAGATACCTTCAATGGGCTGCTCAATAAAGTGGCGAGGTTAATTTATAGGCATGGATTTGATTAGGACTTATGCGGTCATCTGTCTGTTGAAAGTCAAATGAAGGTATAATAGCCACCTTTTTTACTCCTCCCATCAAAATGTCCGAAAAGGAATTAAGCGCAAATTTTAATAGTTTTGGCCTTTCTAAAGAATTGCTAAAGGTACTCGATGAGGTTGGCTATGAATCCCCTTCTGCAATTCAAGAACAGTGCATTCCTCACTTACTGAATGGCCATGATGTAATTGGTCAAGCGCAAACAGGAACTGGTAAAACTGCAGCTTTTGCTCTTCCATTGATTGACAGAATTGATATAAGTAATAATCAAGTCCAACTTTTAGTTTTAGCACCAACTAGGGAACTTGCGATTCAAGTTTCTGAGGCCATTCAAACCTATGCCAGACATCTCAAAGGCTTTCATGTTTTGCCTATATATGGTGGACAATCTTATGATATTCAATTAAGACCCCTTAAAAGGGGCGTTCATGCAGTTGTAGGTACACCTGGTCGAGTGATGGATCATTTAAAAAGAGGCACACTTAAGCTTAACTCACTAAAAGCACTCGTACTTGATGAGGCTGATGAAATGTTGAGGATGGGATTTATTGATGATGTCAAATGGGTAATGGAAAAACTGCCAAACGAGCGTCAAATTGCTCTTTTTTCTGCAACAATGCCAGATGTAATTAGAAGGGTTGCAGAAAAATTTTTAAATACTCCTAAGATAGTTAAAGTTAAGACAAAAACTGCAACAGCGCAAACTATTAGCCAAAGATACTGGCTTGTAAGTGGTGTAAATAAATTAGACGCCCTTACTCGAATTTTGGAGGTTGAAGAATTTGATGCCTTACTTATATTTGTCAGAACTAAAACTGCCACTGCAGATCTTGCAGAAAAATTATCAGCGCGAGGCTTCACTGCTGAAGCCATTAATGGTGATATTGCTCAAAGGCAAAGAGAACGAATTATTCAGCAACTTAAAAATGGAAAAATTGATATCCTTATTGCAACAGATGTTGCAGCAAGAGGACTAGATGTTGAACGAATATCACATGTTGTAAATTATGACATACCACAAGATCCTGAATCTTATGTTCATCGCATTGGAAGAACTGGAAGAGCTGGCAGAGAAGGTAAAGCTATACTCTTTGTTGCGCCTCGTGAAAGAAGAATGCTTAAGACAATTGAAAGAATTACTCGTCAACCAATTGATCCTATGCAACTTCCTTCAGCGAAAATTATTAATGAGCAAAGGGTTGTTAACTTTAAAAACAGAATAACAGACACTCTAAATAACCAAGAACTTGCTATCTTTGAAGAATTAATTCTTACTTACCAAAAAGAGCATGAGATAGATGCTTTTAAAATAGCATCAGCATTAGCTCTGATGGCTCAAGGAACTGAACCATTGTTGCTAAACGAAAAAGAAATAAATCAAGCTTCACTTGATAAAGGTAATAAAAGTAAATTATCAGTTTCCATAAACGCAGACCCCTTAAAAGATAACCCATCAATTCAAATGCGTCGTTATAGGATTGCTGTTGGTCATAAAGATAATATCAAACCAGGAAATGTATTAGGTGCAATAGCTAATGAAGCTGAAATAAGTAGTGCTTTTATAGGTGCAATACAAATTTATGAAGACTTTACAACTGTAGATTTACCTGATGAAATGCCAAAAGAAACTCTTCAAATACTAAAAAATACTAGAGTCTTTGATAAAAAACTCAACATTGAAGAGTTGACTGAAAAAAATAACTCAACCTCACATAGAGAGAGAACAAGTCATTTTAAAAGGGAACCATCCAAAAGAAAAAGGACTGGTAAGCCTCGCAGAAATAAAGATAGGAAGTTTTCAAAAAGCAGGCCTAAAAGATAAGTTTACTCAATAAGAGTAATCCTTAAATAAACCTACTTTCTTATATATTTAGGTTAAAATTGGCTTGCTGGTTAAAATTCAGCTGATTTGTTGTTGTGTTGTTGCTTCATAGTAGGACGGTTTCACAGTAATTTAGGTTAGTTGCATCTTTTCCATGTTTTATTTTTTTTTAGGAGACTGCATGTCGACAACAACAGGACGCGTCAAATGGTTTGACGCAAAAAAAGGTTTTGGTTTTATTGAACAAGAAAGTGGAGATGATGTTTTTGTTCACTTCAGAGCTATTCAAGGTGATGGTTACAAATCATTAGAAGAAGGTCAAGAAGTAGAATTCGAACTTGAAGATGGTGCTAAAGGCCCGCAAGCGGCTAACGTAGTTCCAAAATAGTTTTAGAATTATTTTATTAAGACCCAGCCTCAGCGCTGGGTTTTTAAATTAAAGCAACTTATTAAACTGTTTTTTAGGTTTCTAAAATCTAGAAAAAATCAGTTTTTTATATTTTAAATTTCTTATTTTTGGTAAGTCATAAGTATCTCTGTACGTCTAATTTTTAACAGTCAGAAGTTAGAATTAGATTCAAATTTATATAAAAGTTTTTAACCATATATAATGTTTAAAAATATGAGAGTTTATGAAAACATTCTACTGGTATGACTATGAAACTTTTGGACTTTCTCCAAAAGTTCAAAGAATTGCTCAATTTGCAGGCATTAGAACTGATGAGAATCTTAATATTCTCGAAGAGCATATGTTTTATTGCAAACCAACACATGACTCATTACCAGCTCCTGAGGCTTGCGCGGTAACTGGTATAACTCCTCAATTATGTGAAAAAAAAGGCTTCATAGAGCATGAGTTTATTAAAAAAATAAATAAAGAGTTTACAACGCCTGATACCTGCATTGTTGGTTACAATTCTATTGCTTTCGATGATGAATACACTCGTCACACCCTATTTAGAAATTTTCTAGATCCATATGCGTGGCACTGGCAAAATGGAAATACCAGATGGGATATCCTCAATGTAGCTAGATTTTGCTATGCTCACAAGGAAGAGAATAGCCTAAATTGGTTTATAAATGAAAAAAATAGGCCTATTTTTAGGCTTGATCACCTTGCTCCTGCTAATAATATAGAGCATGCGAATGCACATGATGCAATGGCTGATGTAAGGGCAACTATAGGTATAGCTAAGATTATTAAAACAACACAGCCAAAGTTTTATAATTATGCACTAAGTCTAAATGAAAAAAAAGAAGTTAGTAAGCAGGCTCGTCTTCTTCATCCTATGCTTTTAACTTCATCATCTTTTGGCTATAAATGTGCATTCACAAAAATGGTTACAGCAATCAGCTATCATCCTGACTATGCAGATCGTGCAATCGTTTTTAATCTTAATCAAGATCCTGAACTATTATTAGAATTGGAAGTTGATGAATTAAAAACACTTGTTTTTTCTAAAAAAATTGACCTACCAAAGGGAGTTGATAAATTAGAGCTTAGTGAATTAGTTTTTAATAAAAGCCCAATGTTCGTATGCAGTCCAAACCATGATAGTTTCAAGCTTTCGCCTGCATTAATTGAAAAATTAAAACTAAATATTGATAAGTGCATGAGTAATTTGAGATTTATTCAAAATAATCAAAAGCAAATTGAAGAAAAAGTTCAATTAATATACAAAAAAAATACAGATCGAAAGCCAAGTCAAGATATTGATCAATCTCTTTATGATGGATTCATAAGTAACAAAGATAGGGCAGTATGCACTGAAATTCAAAACCTTTCAATTGAGGAAATTAGAGATTTCAATCCAACTTTTGAAGATAGGAAGCTATTAAAATTATATTTAAATTTTAAGGCAAGGAATTATCCAGAGTTACTTACTGAATCAGAGCAAGAAGAATGGTTTGAAATAGTCCAATCACGAGTGCAAAGTGGTGCAAATGGATTTCTTTCATTAGAAAGCTTTGAAAAAAGTTTATCTAACTTAAAATTAAAATCTCCTGAGAAAAGTAATCTTTGGAATGAACTTGAGGCATATGCCCATACTTTTCTCTAAGAGTTAAAAGCCTTAGTATTGATAAATAATCATAATTAAAGTATAATATTTGGCCATAGTTTGATCAAATAAGGTTTAAATGAACGCCGAAACTCGAAGTGAAATGTTTGGAAGATTGCTTAAGCAAATACCAAACCCAACTACTGAACTTAACTATTCAACTTCTTTTGAGTTGTTAGTTGCTGTAACGCTATCAGCACAGGCTACAGATAAAAGTGTAAATCAAGTAACTAGTATCCTTTTTCCTCTTGCAAATACTCCTGAATCTATCTATGAGTTAGGAGAAGATAAACTTCGTAATACTATTAAATCTATTGGATTATTTAATTCAAAGGCAAAGCATATTATTCAAACATGCCGTATATTAATTGATAAATATAGCTCAAAAGTTCCTGAAACAAGAAAAGAATTAGAAGCACTTCCAGGCGTTGGGCGTAAAACAGCTAATGTAGTTCTAAATACGGCTTTTGGTCAACCAACTATTGCAGTAGATACTCATATCTATAGAGTAGCTAATAGAACTGCTATTGCTTCTGGAAAAACAGTACTTGAAGTTGAAAAGAAATTAATTAAGTTTATACCAGATGAATTTAAAGTCCCTGCTCATCATCTCATGATTCTGCATGGAAGGTATGTTTGTAAAGCTAGGTCACCCCATTGTCCAGACTGCAGACTTCTTGATCTCTGTGAATACGAAGAAAAGAATATATAATTAAATGAATATTAGCGGTGTATTCTCAAGATAGAAAGAAACAAAGAGAATTTTTAGCAAGCGCCTGGCAAAAGCATCTTAATAAAGAACATCTAGAGCCATTAGAAACTCAATTAGCCTTAATAATTGAATCTCATCCAGAATATCACAAGATTATTAAAAATATCTCTTCAGATTACTTTCCAGAACAGGGAGAAATAAATCCTTTTCTTCATATTAATCTTCATCTTGCCTTGAAAGATCAATTGTCAATCAATCAGCCACAAGAAATTAGTTCAATATATGAAAAGTTACTCAAAAAATATAATGACCCGCATGAAGTTGAGCACCTAATGATGGAGTGCATTGCTGAGATGATTTTCGCCTCTCAAAGAAATAATACTGAACTTGACCATGAGAAATATATACTCAGTTTAAATAACCTATTACATTGAATATTTGAGTTTTAGTTCCAGGTGGTAAAGTTTCTGAGTAATTGTAAGCCATCACTTTGTGATTTTTCTGGATGAAACTGAACTGCAAATAGCTTATCAAATGCAATCGCAGACGTAAAAGTTTGGTCATACTCACTAGTTCCCACAACACAATTTGAATCTTCTTCATCTACGTAATAGCTATGAACACTATAGAATCGGCTATTATTCTCAATTTTGTGCCAAAGTGGGTGATTTAATACTTGATTAACTCTATTCCATCCCATATGTGGTATTTTAAGATCACTATTTTGAAATTTAAGTACCTTTCCTGGAACTATTGATAGCCCATTTGTGCCATTGTTTTCTTCACTATAATCAAACAGTAGCTGTAATCCTAAACATATTCCTAAGAATGGTTTTGAATTTGCTGAAAACTTAATTTCTTCAATTAATGTATTTGATTGAAGGGCACTCATACAAGCTCCCATAGCACCCTGACCAGGAAACACGACACGATCTGAATCTCTTATTATTTGCGGATTATTTGTAAGAATGCAATGCTGATTAGGAGCTACATACTCTAAGGCTTTCTGAACTGATCGGACATTTCCCATCCCATAATCAACAATTGCAATTGTTTGCATGTTGTCTACCCTTCCCTCTCTAGAGTGAACCCTTAGTTGAAGGAATTACATTAACTTGCCTTTCATCTGGAGTAACAGCCATTCTTAGTGCTCTACCAAAAGCCTTAAATACTGTTTCTGCTTGGTGATGAGAATTAACACCTTTCATATTATCAATATGCAGGGTCACTAGCGCATGATTTACAAAACCCTGAAAAAATTCTCTAATAAGATCCACATCAAATGTTCCAACACGGTCTCTTGTAAACTTTACCCCTAAGTCAAGTCCAGGTCGCCCTGATAAATCCACAACTACTCTTGATAAAGCCTCATCCAAAGGGACATATGCATGCCCATATCTTGTTAAGCCTTTTTTATCACCAACAGCTTCAAAAAATGCTTGTCCGATTGTAATACCTATATCTTCAACAGTATGGTGATCATCGATTTCTGTATCACCATCACACTTAATAGAAAGGTCCATTAATCCATGACGAGCAATTTGGTCTAGCATATGATCTAAAAAGGGGACCCCTGTCTGAATATCAGCTTTACCGGTCCCATATAACTCTAGGCTGACTGAAATATCAGTTTCATTTGTTTTGCGCTGTTTATTTATCATAAGTTGATTTTATCTTAAGCAATATAGTCTCTGATGAGAATTTCAGCTATTTGAATGGTATTAAGAGCAGCTCCTTTTCGAATATTATCAGACACTACCCATAAATTTAATCCTTTATCGTGACTAATATCTTCTCTTATTCGACTGACATATGTAGCATCATTGTTAGTGGCCTCTGAAAAAGGGGTTGCATAACCTCCATCACTTCTTTCATCCATAACTATAACACCTTCAGCTTTTTCAAGAAGATGACGAGCATCATTTGCAGAAATTTTCTCCTTAGTTTCTATATGAACAGCCTCTGAGTGGCCATATACAACAGGAATCCTAACAGCTGTAGGATTAACCAAGAGATTCTCATCCTCAAATATCTTCTGGGTCTCCCAAACCATTTTCATTTCCTCTCTTGTATATCCATTCTCTTGGAATGAATCAATATGTGGTATGGCATTAAAAGCAATCTGTTTTGTATAAACCTCTACCTCAACATCCTTACCATTTAATAAGTTAGCAGTTTGATTAGTAAGTTCCGTAATAGCTTCTTTACCACTTCCAGAAACAGCTTGGTAGGTTGCAACATTAATTCTTGAAATTCCTACTGCATCATAAATAGGCTTAAGAGCAACTAACATTTGAATAGTTGAACAATTTGGATTTGCAATTATATTCCTATTAGTATAGTTAGCTATAGCATGTGAATTTACCTCGGGAACAACCAAAGGGATGTCTTCATCTCTCCTGAAGTGAGATGTATTATCAATCACAATACAACCATGTTCAGCAGCAATAGGGGCATATTTTTTTGATATATCACCACCTGCAGAAAATAATCCAATATGGACCTTGGAAAAATCAAAAGTATCTAGCTCTTCAACTGTCCAAGACTTTCCTAAACAAGAAACCTTCGAACCTGCTGAACGTTTAGAAGCTAAAGGGTATAAATTATCTATAGGAAAATTCCTTTGATCCAATATAGAAATCAAAGTTTCACCAACAGCTCCTGTAGCACCAATAATGGCAACGTTATATTTTTTACTCATAATTCAGAATTACTAAAAAAGTGTAAATTATACGAAGGTCTAGAGACAATATTCATAAATATACTCAATTGCCTCAAATATTAATTTTAAACAAATTATGGAAGTCGCCATGATTCTTCATCAGTATTAAATGATGTAGTATAAAGTTCAAACCAAGATTGACGATCCATATTTACCTTTATAGCATCAGATATCATAGCTATTCTATTCAAATTATTTGTACCTACGATTGGCAGAATTTTAGCAGGATGAGACAATATCCAGGCAACTGCGACTGCCGCTCTATCAACATTTTGGCTATGCGCTATTTTGTCTAAAGCCCTTCCAAGTGGACCTTGATGCTTAATTATAGATCCTCCACCTAATGGTGACCAAGCCATTATTGAAGTATTTTGTTCTTGATGAAAAGCTAAATCACCATTAGTAAATGCGCCAGTTGCTGCTAGAGACATTTCAATTTGATTAGTGACTAATTTACTCTTCATGTTTGACTGCAATAAAGAAAAATCCCATGGTTTAAAATTTGAAACACCAACTTGTTTTACTTTTCCTAATGAAACAAGTTCATCAAGAGCTCTTCCAGTTTCAAAATGATCCATATAAGGATCTTGTCGATGAATTAAAAGTAAGTCTAAATAGTCCGTACCCATATTACTTAATGAAGCATCAACTGAACTAAAAATATGCTCTTTAGAAGTATCATAATAACTTACTCTCGCATTTGAATACCTATTAGAGGGGTTAACTATCCCACATTTAGAGATTATTTCAATTTTATGTCTTAATGATGGAGTAGATTTCAAAACCTCTCCAAATAATGACTCAGCTGAATATAGACCATATACTGCAGCTTGATCAAAGGTTGTAATTCCCTGATCTAGGCAGAGATTAACTTTCTTACTGACATGTTTCTTAGAAATATCTTGATCATTAACTAAGCGCCACATTCCATAAATGATTCTACTTAAATGAATTGTATTTGATAATTTTATGCGCTCCATATTACTACCAAATAATTAAAAAATTAGACAGAATTATCTACCTCAATATACTTATGTTGCAATTTAAATTTGGAACAAAGATGACTGCACAAGGCTTGAATTCCATACCTCTCTGTTGCATGGTGTCCTGCTGCAATATAATTAATATTGCTTTCTTTTGCAGCTGCTGGTGTCTTTTCAGAAACCTCACCACTTAAATACAAATCAACATTTAGTTTAATAGCGTCATCAATGAAGCCTTGGGCACCTCCTGTACACCATGCAATTTTACTAATCTCTTGATTTTTAGCTCCATATATTTGTGGAGCCCTATTCAACTTATCTTCAATGAGTTTTAAAAAATCGCTTATATTAGTTTTTAATTCACCTTGCCACAACAAACTATCATCAACTGGTGTCATATTTTTAATACCTAAACGTCTTCCAAGTTCAATATTATTTCCAACCTCAGGATGATCATCTAAGGGTAAGTGAAACCCAAAAAGACTAATATTATGATTGAGAAGTAAAGCAACTTTGTTACGCTTTGCTCCAGTTATTGTTTTCGATTCATTATCCCAAAAGATTCCATGATGAACAAAAATAGCATCTGCTTTTTCCTCGATTGCTTGCTCAATAAGTTCTAAATTTGCACTTACGCCACTTACAATTTTATTAACTTTAGAAGATCCTTCAACTTGTAAACCATTTGGACAATAATCCTTAAATTTGTTAACATTGAGGTAGTTATCACAATAATTTTTTAGTTCTTCAAGATTTGCCATAGTAATCCTTAATACAATTAAGAAAAGTATTATTTTCCTGTAATTTACTAATAGTTATTCTAAGAAAGTTTTTAAGTTTTGATCCATCTTTAAAGGATTTAACTAGAATTCCATGAGATTTTAAAAATTCATTTAAAGAATTTATATTGTCAGCTTTTACTAAAATGAAGTTAGCCTGAGATGGAAAGACAGTAAGTTGTGAAATTAGTGAAAGTTCTTTAAAAACTCGCCCTCTCTCATCAATAATTGTTTTAGCATTATTATGAATATTCTTCTTTTCTTTAAGCAAAAAATTTGCACTAGCTTGAGTCAGAATATTTATATTGTATGGTAACCGTAATTTATTTAATTGCTCTATGGTGCCCTGACTTCCAACTAATATCCCCAGTCTAAGACCTGCAAATCCTATTTTTGAAATAGTGCGGAGTACTATTAGATTTGGAAAATTAGAAATCTCATCTATAAAGCTTTTTTCAGAATAGGCGTAATAAGCTTCATCTAAGACAACTAAAGCATCAGTGGACTTAATAATTTCTTTAATGACTTCATTGTCAAATGAATTTCCAGTTGGATTATTAGGATAAGCAATAAAAATCAACTTTGGCTTTTTACTTGTAATGGACTTAACTGTTATATCTAAATCAATTTCAAAATTTTCATTAAGACTTATTCCTTCATAGTTAAGATGAGTAAACTTCGAAATCATTTCATACATCACAAAACTTGGCTCAAAGCTCATTATTAGATCGCCGCTATTACATGCCATAGCTAGAAGTTGAATTAGTTCATCAGACCCATTACCGAGCAAAACTCCTAAGTCATTTGGAATATCCATTAGACTTCTAATAGTGGTATTTAGTTCTTCAGCATTGGCATCAGGATAACGATTCACTTGGGCTCTTTTCAGACAGTCTAAAAAATCTGGTTGGAGATTCTCAGGAATTCCAAATGGGCTTTCCATTGCATCCAACTTGAGCATATTTTTTGAAGAAGGCACATTGTAAGCTTTGATATCTCTAATATCAGTTCTTAGCCATTGCTCAATAAACGTCATAATTGTTTTGGATAGGTTCGGTTTGGATGATATTGCATTTTACCAAGCTTTTTTGCATTTAATAGAGTTTGATATGTGTAATCAAGCCCTCTTCTAGATGCTTCCTCAACTTCTACACCACTTGCCATTAAAGCGCTTATTGCACTAGATAAGGTGCAACCCGAACCATGGTACTTCCCAGGAAGTTTTTTGTATGAGAATTTTCTGATAAGGTCAGAATAATGATATAAACGATGTTCAATTTCAATTTCAGAGCTATCAGAAGTAGTTATGAGAGTCCAGGGGCAATTTAAACTTTTTACAGCTAATTTTTCATCTAGACCAGGTGCAAGAAGCTTTAACTCCTCTAAGTTTGGAGTTATTAAAGTACAAAGAGGTATCAGTGCTTTTTTCATCATGTCAATCATATCATTAGAACTTAGCTCATTATTTGAAGAGGACATGATAATAGGATCAAGAATAATGACAAAATCTTTCCTAGTACTAAGTAACCTTGATATTGTTTCAATTTGAGATAAAGATCCTAAAAGACCAATTTTTACTGTTTTAAAGTAAATATCATCATCGATTAATCGAAATTGATCATTTAAAAAAAGATTATTTGTTGGCTCAAGAGATAAAACTTTTTGAGTATTTTGAGCAGTTAGTGTTGTAATTATAGGAAGTGATGTAACACCAAACTGATTAATTGTTTCAATATCAGCAGCAATTCCTGCTGCACCACTTGGATCTAATCCTGAAAATAGTAAAACAGTATCGGCTGAGAGCCTTTCCACTATTATTGAGATTCTTTTTGAATTAGATAATCCAATACTTCAAAGATCTTTTCTTCACTGCCAGCTGAAGTAGCATTGACTATATATTTTCCATTCACTATGAAAGCTGGAACTCCAGTAATACGATATTTATAAGTATTAGCTTTTGCTTTATTAACAGCAACTTTAACTGCAAAAGATTCATAGACCTTATTTGCCCTTCCCTCATCAATGCCATTTAAAGTAAGCCAAGTAACAAAATCTTGTTGGGTTTTGAAATTTAGTTTTTGAACATGGATTGCATCAAATAGAGGACCATGTAGACGATTAACCTCACCTAACTCCTCAAGAACATAATAAAAACTTGCGCCATACTCCCATCCTGGAAAGACAGCGGGTTGAAGTACTAACTGCGCAGAAGGATCCATCGTTTGCAACCAATTATCTAGAAGAGGATGAACAGAAAAACAATGTGGACAGAAATACCAAAAGAGCTCCCTGACTTCGACCTTCGCTCCAGTTGAAGTTTCCACAGGCTTATCTATAACAGTATAATTTTTACCAGCAACAAATTCAGCTTGGGTAGTGTTAGTAAAAAATACAAAAGCTGAGAGAATAATTAGAGACGATAGCGCGGTTATTTTT
Source organism: Candidatus Thioglobus sp. NP1 (assembly GCF_003326015.1). Lineage (NCBI taxonomy): Bacteria > Pseudomonadati > Pseudomonadota > Gammaproteobacteria > Pseudothioglobaceae (SeqCode) > Candidatus Thioglobus > Candidatus Thioglobus sp. NP1. The sequence continues at coordinate 542,424 of NZ_CP023860.1, read as the reverse complement.
TTCATGTTAGAAGTCATTTAATCAAAAAGTTTGTTGATATTATACTGATTTAAGTCAAAATCCTTAGTTGATTGGAATTCTGACCAAAGCTTAGAATATGAAACACCTAATTGAGGATGACTATCCTGAGGATTTAATTCTGCAAGAGGAGCCATCACAAAAGCGTACTTTAATATATCTTTTCGAGGGACATTTAATATCTCATCAATTACATCATTATATAAAACAAGATCGAGATCAATAATTCTTGAAGAAAATTTTGGCATAGATCGATCTCTTCCTAGAGTGTTTTCTATTTTTCGCAAAATTTCTACTACATTATTAATATTATGGTCTGACTCAACATTAACACCTAAATTATAAAAGTTACTTCCTGCAAAACCCTCTGATGGACTTTCATATAAAGAGGATAAAGTAATATTTGAAAAATTTGAGTTAAGACTATCAATAGCTAGACGAATATTTTTACGTCTATCTTGATTTGAACCAATATTAAGATGAAGCAAATTCATTATTGATTAGTTCTTTCAATAATAACACCCACCCCTGTTGCACCTGTAATTGCTTCACCTTTATTAAGCTTTAGTTTCACCCAACTAATATCAAATTCATTAAGAATAATTTGACAAATTTCTTCTGCTAAAGTCTCAACAAGTTCAAATTTAGACTCTCTTACAAAACTTGCAACACGCTTACAAACATCTTTGTAGTTAAGTGCCTGATCGATATGATCAGTTTTAGCAGCTGCAGCAATGTCAGATGACATCTCAATATCTAAAATAATATCTTGGCGTATCTTTCTCTCCCAATCATAGATTCCAATAACAGTATCTATCTTGAGGCCCTCAACAAAAACAATATCCATAATTAATTTATTTAAAAAAAAGTATTATGATACCTTTGAGAATTGTTCGAACACTACAAAAAATTGTTTTCATTGATATAATTTGTTTATTAGTCATAAAACAATATGGCAAATTAAATAAGGAGTAGTTTTTGTTTTATTTTTTAATAGCAAGTTATTTAGTTGGCTCAATTTCAAGTGCCATTATTATTTGTAAAATTTTTAGTCTCCCAGACCCAAGAACAGAAGGCTCTAAAAACCCAGGTGCAACAAATGTACTTCGAATTGGTGGTAGAAAATTAGCTGCCTTTGTTCTTTTATTCGATGGCTTAAAAGGAGCTATGCCAGTAGTAATAGGGCATTATTTAGAGTTTTCTCTAATTGAACTGACTGTCATTCTTCTTTGTTCTTTTCTAGGTCATGTATTTCCAATTTATTATAATTTTAAGGGGGGTAAGGGAGTTGCAACCTATCTTGGAGGATTAATTGGTTTGAATTTTTTTGTAGGGTTGACTTTTTCAATTATTTGGCTCATCGTAGCAAAGGTTATAAAAGTTTCATCTATTGCAGCCCTAACTGCAACACTACTATCGCCAATTTATTTTTATTTTATTATAACTAGTCATAATCTTCAGGCAACGCTAATCATTTTTCTAATTAATCTATTTATATATTTCACACATCGAGCAAACATAAAAAGAATAATGAATGGTGAAGAAGAGGTTATTAAGTTTTAAAATTTTATAATATAATTTTATTTATGAGAAATATTTTCCTTACAACACTGTTACTAATTTCTTTTTCAATATCGGCTGATGAAATTAATAAAATGGCTATTATAGATGGTGATAGGACAAGAGAAACTGGAAATTACTCAACAGAAACGTGTCAAAAAATTTATGATTCTATTGGAACTTTTATTTATCTTGCAGACGAACAATGGAAAAAAGAAAATGAAGAAAAAGCAATGTTTTATTCAACAGCATCTGCGAATTACTCCACTGTTTTTCAAACTGTTTGCTTAAAACCTCAAAATTCATTAGATGGAGATCTACTTGATATGTATTACAAGATGCCAACTTTTCTTCTGGATGATTAAACCTATTAAACTAAAAACTTAATTAACTGTTTCACCATCAAAGTTATATGGTGAATCATTCTTAGGATATTCAGCAACACCCTCTTTTACTTTAACCCCATCTTCATAAAAAGTATACTTACCAAAAGGCCTTCCCTCTTTCATCATCATTTCTGATTCAAGATGCCCTTTTTCATTCCAAACTGAACACTTGCCATGAAGTAAATCATTTTTGTATGAGTCAACTTGAATCACCTGGCCAAATTCAGTCCAGGCTGTTAATTCTCCCTCGAGTTTATCATCAACATAAAAACATTCTGATGCTTTCTGGCCTAAAGGGTACCAATAAGTCTCTTTACCGTTCTTCTTGCCATCTTTATATGTAACGATATGCTTCATATCATTAAATAATCTCGCTTCATGCTCTCCGTCTTTCATTTAATGAGACTTAAAGGAAAGCATCATTACGATGACAAATAGTTGTGTCAAATATATTAATATATTTCTTCATAATATCTACCACCAACCCAATACTCTGCCATTACCCGCAATAATAAGTAAGCATGTTACTACATGTAATAAGATCCAGAATGTTCTGAAAACTAAAGCTTTTTTTACATCTGTCTGGGCTATAGGAAGGAACTCTGGCTTGTCCTCATCATTAAGACCAATTGGCATCCCTACCGTTCTTGCCCATACTTTTAGAAATCTTCTTTGGCCACTCATAATTATTTTGTCATTAAAAATCTCGTAAATTATAAGTTAATTAGAAAGTTTTAAAAGTCGAAATTTAGTTTGATGTATCAAGGTGATTTATTTTTAACTATAATTGACTTTGTTTAATAATATCAAAAAAATTAGAGAAATGAAATGATATTCGATACATCTGCAGTTATTACTTCCAAGACCATAGACTTTTTAAGAGAAGAGCTTAAGACAGTTCAGTCACAACTTAATTATTGGAAGGATAAATTAGATAGCAGAGCCTTTGGTGAAATTAAAGATGATAATCTTTCTTATCAAAACTGGATAGAAATATACGTCAATAAAGGCTGGGTTGAAAAGGAAGCTTACAGATGTGTAATTAATAAAGATGATTGGGCATCTTATGATCTTGATCAGGCTTACTTAGCAATTTGGAAGCAATGGAATGACTACCATCAACTATGGACCCATAGAATAGGAAAGTTAGAAAGAGAAAGATTTGCTCTGACTAGATTACAAAAACCTAAATTAAAACTTGAGGAAGCACTCTTTGTTATTCTTGGATTAAGCCCCTCTTGTATTGGAAATGAAGGATTCGAAGACTTTAAACTTGATGAAAGGCTATTTGAAATTGATGATATTTATTATCAAGATTGCAAAGGCTTAGAGTTAGTTATCAATTCAGGCTTATATAACCCAAAGAATAATCATGGGCATATGGAATGGAGTCTTACTCAGACTTCGGAATTTAAATTACTACAAGAGAACTACCTTCTAACCTGTCCAAGTGGCTTTTACATCTCAAGAAAACTGCGTGATTGGGCTTATAAAAATGGCTACTTAATAAAACTTGAAATTAATGATCGAGATTTAAATGATAGCCCCTATGGAGAAGAATTTGCCCTTAGACTTCATAGTGAATTAGTAAGAGTAGGATATATTCGCGGGAGTTTTGAATCATTATGGGAGCTACTCGATGAATATTCATACTTCTCGCTGCATTATCTTGCACTAGAACTCGAAAAAAGAAAACTTGTTAATGTTAAAAAACCATTTGCTAGCATTCAAAAGTACATTAACTATAAAGGCATAGGCAAACTCAAAGAAACCTATAACAAATTTGCTAGAGATAAGTATTACGAAATAGACGATGCAAAACCTTATAAAGATGAAAATGTTTTGATTAGTCAGGCTATTTCAATTCTTGAAAAAGAGAGTTTATAGTTGAGTTAGAAGTCCTTATCTCATAATGTAACAAAAAGTGCACTACCCAATTGCAATAATTGAAATAAATTTCGTTGTAAACTGGCGTTCCTTTTAATAATAAACAGGAATGTCATGAAAAAATTACTATCTTTTACATTTATAATTTTAATGTTACCTTCTATGGCTTTTGCCGGAGCATGTCCAATGCTTACATCACAAGTTGAAGATAAAATTGCAACGTTAGATCAGACAAAACATGCAACATTAATTAGTATTGCTTTGATGCTTCACGAACAAGGTATGGCAGCGCATAGTTCGGGCGATCATGGTATGTCTGAAGAGCTACTTAATGGTGCTCTAAGATTGCTAGATGTATAAATTATAAATTCTCTTTAAATGTGCCTTAATCAATAAGGCACATTACTCAAAGTTTTTATGAAAAAACTTATTTCAACATTATTTATTTCCAGCTTGCTAAGTACCTCTCATGCCAGCTATCTTGATGATTGGTCTAATAATGATCTTTGTGGGTGGATGCAATCAACTTCAATTCCTAAATATATTCTGAATGAGGTAGATAAAAGAAAGATCTTGTGTTCAGGTGGCATAGAAGTTTCAGTTCTTCCCCCTTCAAAATCTAATGTTAGTAAACATGGAACTACTTTTGCTTCACCTGATCCATCATTAGTTATTAAAGTAAATTCAGAAATAAAGGTAGAATATTCTTACTAGAATTTCAACCTTGTTAATTATGATATCTGTTTAAAAACTCATTCATGAGTTGCTTTTTGTAGATCATTTAGGTTATATCCAAGAGCGCCTACCATGGTTACTAAATTTAAATAATCTTGTTCAGAAATCCTTGGAGTTCGTGCCATAACCCATACAAAATCTCGACTATTTCGCCCAATTATAGTTTGTTGGTAATCGTCATCTAAATATACAATTCTGTAATCCGCCTTTATTGGCCAGACAAACTGCATATCCCAAATCGCATTAGTGCGCTTATCTTTAATAAATCCACGAGGACGGTATATCTTAGTTGGACCGTTCAAACTACCTTTATTAAAAGTGAAGGTCGTTGCAATAGTTCCATCACTACTCAGCTGATAAGTTTCAATGGGATTAAATGCATCCCTTTCAAGAAACGTCGGAATAGTTGCAATTACATACCAATCGCCCATGAACCGATCAAGATCGACATAGTCAACTACTGGCATGGATTTTGGCTTGTTGTCGTTTAAAATTAGGTTACTAGCACACCCAATTAAACCGAGTGAAATAAATACAGCTAGGAGAAGTTTTTTCATAATATTATTTTATATTAATTTGGACTAGAGTCCAATTTCGATTATTGCTTGCAAAAAAAATTTTATCTTTCATAAGATTTAAATGTACTTTTAATATTGTCAATGAATTTTTTCAAAATTAAGAATAGTTTTTTCATAAGTATAATTGGCCTTAATCAGGATTTTAATGCCTCTCCATCTGGGTGAGCATCTAATATTGAAACTGTTAACCAGGAAAGAAGAAACCCTATAAAAGCAAACAATACAAAGCCTAAAGAGACAACTATTAGGGCGATACCTGTTTTTCTATATGTCGTTCGCTTTATTAAGAATAACCCACAGAAAGGGACTAATAGAAGCCCTATAATTAGAGGGGTAGGAATTAGAAAGTCTATCATTTTAGTTTATTTAAATAAGAGCATTTTTCAGCGACTAATTGTTGGTTTTCAATTCCTGCTGTACATTTAATGTATTTAAAATTATAAAAGAATAAAGCTCCTTCGACTAAACCCCAGGCTAAGATTAATAGGCCAATAATTTTAAGTGGTTTTTTCATATTAATTTATTCGCATACCATTGAGCAAAATTTGCAACATTTGCTTCCATTAATGTAGAGAATTGCCCCTGAATAGAAGGCGATTTATTAAGGCCCTTTTGCTGATTTTCTAGTGCAGCAATATCTTCATCTAGGGCATCATCAAGTCGCTGATAATAGACTAGAGATTTTTCTTTAAAATTAGGGAGTTCTGTTGTTGTTTTTGGAAAACAAATACTTTGTCTAACCATGCATCTTCCTGAAGAAATTGGGGTTGCTTCGTAAACCCAAATTGCTTCTTGACTTGCTGCAAAAGTCATATTTGGAAAAACCCAAGTATAGCGAGCACCAAGATTCCAAGGTGAGTCTAAATTTTCCATTTTTGGCAATGCATTAGATTGATGTGATTCTAGTAATGCTCCTGTACCAGTGGTTAAACCAAACTGACTAGCATAATCCCCTGTTGTTTTATCCGCTTCTTCCGGAATGTTGTAAAGGTTATCAATACTGGTTGGATGAACATTGTTCAAATGATAGTATTCATTAAAAACATCTAAAAAAGCTTTCCAATTACACTGCACCTCAAAGACTGCGCGCCTGGTAGTAATTAATTCATCTAAAGACCAAGGCTGATGTAATTCAGAGAAATCACCAAGTTGAGTATCTAAATCTGTTGGCTGATCTCCCAGAAAAGCAAAAAGGAAACCCTGAACATCTTTCAATTCATATTCAATTAGGGAATGATCCAGAAAGTCAAAATTAGGATTTTCTGACATTGTTTTAGCATTTATTAAATTGCCATCAAGTGAGTATGTCCAGCCGTGAAAAGGACAACTGATAGCTTGACACTGACCAGTACTCTCCAAAAGTTTTGCGCCCCTATGGCGACAAGTGTTAGCAAATAATCTCAATACTTTATCTTGGTCACGCATTAAAACTAAGGCTTTACCACAAAGCTCAAAGGCTTCATATTCACCATGATTTTCCAATCTATCAGCCCTTCCTAAGCCAAGCCACTGGTTAGAAAAAATATGCTTTTGCTCTTGAATCAAAATTGATTCTCTCCAATAGCATTCAAAAGGCAGGCTTCGTCTTTGAAGAGGAGGTAACTGACATAGCTTTAGATGCTCTTCAAATTTTTGCTCTATTTCACTCATTTCCATCACCAACATTATTTATGATTATTTCGCCATCATAAACTTCATACTCAAGTTTATTTGGGTTGCAACATATCTCGCAGTCATAAATCTCAATATCATTTCCAATAAACGATGAACCTATTTCTAATGAAACTTCAAATTGTTCAAAGCAAAAGAAGCAGGTGATCTCTTTATTTGTCATTTTTTATATTTACTCATCTACTGCATATTTTATAAGGAGCTCCATTGGAATTATTTCCAATGCTCTTATATGCGTACTTTGTAAATTTAGTCTAGGTGCCATACCCCTCTTCTCTGCTTCTAACCAACGTCCAGTACATACACACCAATTATCACCTGGCTCTAGTCCTTCAAATCCATAAGCAGGCATAGGAGTAGATAAATCATTTCCTTGTGATTTTGTGTAGTCTAAAAATTCCTGTGAAGTTTCAATACAGACTGTATGAGAACCAAAGTCATCTTTACAGGTATTACACACACCATCACGATAGAATCCAGTTACTGGGTCCATACCACAAACTTCTAATTTTTCACCAAATACGTTAAATGACTCGTCCATTATTAAATATAGTAATTCACTATTCCATATGTATATAACCCAGTAAAGATTATATTAATCCATTTTAATTGTTTCTCAGTATGGAGCCAAGCACAATAAACCCAGATTAAGCAAAAAGGAAGCCCAATAAACATTGTATAAGGATACAAGTCATTAATAATAGCAATTGTACTTAGGATTCCCAGGAATAGAGCAAACCACTTTAACTGTTGTTCGTATTTAGCAAATCTCATCTATAACTATGACATGAAAAAGAGTGATTTTATCACTAATTCATTTTTTCTAGAGAATAGACTTAATCTACACAATTAAACTTTTCATATAATCTTCAGTTGTTCCATCAAAAGTTGATACGATGAATGCATTCACAATTTCCTCCTAATTTTTATACTTTAATATGATTAAATATCAACTTGAACTAAAGTCCAAATTCCTTTGATATGCTTGGGAGAGTTAATTTAAACTATTGTTTAAGTGTTTTAAGCGTTGAGTTTTATGGAAAATTATGATTATGTAATAGTTGGCGCCGGCTCAGCTGGATGTGTACTTGCAAATAAACTTGGCGAAGGTAAGAAACATAAGATCTTAGTTTTAGAGGCGGGTCCAATGGATTACAATTTGATGATCCATATACCTGCTGGTGTTTATAAAGCTTACCGAAACCCAAAGATTAACTGGAATTATTCAACCGAGAATGAACCAGAGCTTTTTGATAGAAATGTTCCAATGCCTCGAGGTAAAGTTGTTGGAGGCTCTTCGTCTATTAACTCAATGGTTTATATGAGAGGCCATCCATTAGATTATGATCGCTGGCAAACTGAATGTGGATTAAAGGAATGGTCTTATGATCAATGCTTACCTTATTTTAAAGAAGGTGAGAATTCAGATCGTGGTGAAGATCAGTGGCGAGGCGGTAGTGGCAATCTTGGCGTCACAAAAGGTTCATTTGATAATCCTTTGTTTGATGCACTTGAAGAAGCGGGACGCCAATCTGGACAGGGTTATTCTGAAGATCTTAATGGTTTTAATCCTGAAGGTATAGCAAGGCTAGATGCAACACGAAAACATGGGCGTCGATGCAGCGCTGCTGGAGCATATCTAAGGCCAGCCCTTGCCCGAGGAAATATAACGCTCCTCACAAAAGCACAGGTCATGAAAATAAATATTACTGGTAATTCAGTAAATGGAGTTTCCTTTAAGCATAAGGGTAAGCTTCATTCAGTAAAAGCTAATAAAGAAGTAATACTATCGGGTGGGGCAATAAACTCGCCACATTTACTGATGCTTTCTGGTGTCGGCCCATCAAAGCACCTGCAAAAGCATGGCATAGAAATTCATGCCGATCTTCCTGGAGTTGGTCAAAACCTTCAAGACCATTCGTGCGTCATATTACAATACGCGTGCAAAAAAAGTTTTCCAATACATAAAGTTAATCAACCTCATCGAAAATTAGCAACCGGTATAAGGTGGGTCTTTACTAGAAAGGGAATCGCAACTTCAAATATTTGGGAAGCGGGTGGACTGATAAAAAGCAGTCCAAATATAGCATACCCTGACATTCAGTATCACTTTGGTCCAGTAGGACTTGAATATAATGACGACAAAATATCCTTACTACAAGCTTTTTCAATTCATGTAGATCATCTGCGACCTCGCAGTAGGGGGCAAGTAACTCTAAAATCTGCAAATCCACTTGAAAAACCATTAATGGCATTTAATTACTTCCAAGACTCAGAAGATTTAGCTGATATGGTGAATGGATTTAAAAAAGCGCGTGAACTCATTTCACAGCCTGCATTTGATGAATTTAGGGGGGTCGAGTTAATACCAGGTCCTCAAGTACAATCTGAGGCTGACATTGAGCAGTTTATAAGAGATGCCGCGGAGACAGACTATCACCCCAGCTGTACTTGTGCTATGGGGGGTGGTGAAATGGCAGTTGTTGATGACCAAATGAAGGTACATGGAATCAAAAATCTTCGCGTTGTCGATGCCTCTGTTATGCCGCAAATAATTTCAGGAAATTTAAATGCTCCAACTCAAATGATAGCTGCTCGTGCAGCAGATATGATTTTAGGAAAGGAACAATTAAGTCCTATAAAGGCAACTTTTGCGTTTGATGTTTGAGAAGTTAAACAAAAGATTCTCTAATAGTAAAACTCTATTATTGAGACGGAAACATCAGATTTGAAATCACGGCCATAAGCTGCAATAGCAAAGCTTCTTATATTTTTAGCATCTAACTTTGAAGTATTGTAACGCTTACGTTCGAATGTATTAAAAGGCAAGTCAATCATTTTCCACTCAGAGTCAGCTTGGAAGGTTGCATAATAAAAGTCTCCATAATAAGCCATATCATTAGTTATTATATGGATATCATAAGTTTCACCATTGCCTCTTACGTTAAGACGAACACCCTGAAGATTTTTGCCATTTTTTTCAGAATTTACAAATGAAATTCCTGTGCGTAACTGAATAACACCACCATAATTCCTTGTACTTACATTACCTGTAAGTCTTGCATAATACATTTCTCCATCTTGCTCAAGAGTAACTTCACCATCAGAAACACCTCCCATCACTTGATCACTAATGTATTGCCAGTACTTTCCACTATTAGCATTAAATGGAAATGAAAGGTCTTCAACAGCAATCGCTTTTGAGTTAATAGTAATCATAACTATTAAGGATAAAAAATAACTTATTTTTGAAATTTTTAACGAATTTTTAAACATATAAACTTTATTAAACCAGAAGTTAAAGGGGGATATCTATTTTGAGTATATAGATAAGTCGAAGTTCTGATTGTCAAAATACTTAATCCTATTTGGAATGGTTTTTAGAATTGTTGACTTAAGTTTGGGAGAGATTCTATCACTTCTATGATTAACCGCTATGTAAGTTAGAAAACTTTCAGCAATATCCTCTCTCATTGGATTTTCTTCTGCATAACCAGAAATAAAATGATTATCTTTGCGTTGTGCTTCTTGCCAAGCATAATTTTTAGCATGATATGAATCAAGAGAGGTATGCGAGGCTTCATGAATGAGAGTTTCTTCTAAAATACCATTTTCTTCATATTCTTTTGTTTGCCCTGTATGGATTAATATGTTGTTATTACCTCCTCCAAAAGGGTTTACTCCTTTGTGAATCCATGAAGTTTGTATATCTTTTCTAAGAACTGCTGGAAGTTGTCCAATTAAGAAGGCATACTTTTTAGCCTCAACCTCTGCCATTGACTTATCTTTAAATTCTGGATTTACTTGCATCTCAATAATACTTCCATCTTCAAATTTAGCTTCAAATAAAAAAGCCTGCAAGTTAACCCAAGAACTTCTCCTGTCATACATTTGTCTTGGACTTTGTCCTTTGTATGAGATATTTTTAAAAGTAGAGGGGTCTTCAGCAGTAACAATATTAGGATCAATAAATATTGTTCCCCAAAATGGAGGTTCTTTACAAAAACTCTGAGTTGAGATAAAAGATAATGCTATAAGTAGGAGTAGTTTCTTCATACTAGGATTTTATCTCAACTTGAACTAAAGTCTAAACTTCGTTTGATATTTGAGAGGTTAAACAAAGGATTCTATTACACACTTATTATACACTTTTGAAGAAACCCTATTGGAGTAGTATCTGTAGGGGTACTATTTTACTCTGTCTTTATACTGACACCTTTTTTTAATAGATTATTAGCCAATAAAGCTAAGATCACAATCATTACTATAGGTATCAAAAAAGCCTTCCAAAGTTCAACAGAACCAATACCTAAAAAACCTAATCTAAATGAGTCCATCAAGTAATAAATTGGATTGAAAGAAGATATACCTCTCCAAAAACTAGGCAATATATCAATACTATAAAACATCCCACCTAGATAAGTTAGAGGAAGTAATACAAAATTAGGAACAATTGAAATATCATCAAACGTTTTTGCAAAAACAGCATTAATGAATCCTGCTAATGAAAACATTATTGATGTAACAAGGAATGTAGCTGCAATTACAAAAAAATTAAATAATTGTAATTCTACAAAAAAAGAAATAGTCAAAGTAACAGCTATTCCAACACAAAAACCTCGCGCAACACCACCACTAACAAATCCCATTAGTATTACCCAATTAGGGGTTGTTGAAACTAATAACTCTTCAAAACTATTGTTATACTTGGTCATAAAGAATGATGAAACTGTATTGGCATAAGATTGCATAATTACAGTCATAAGAATTATTCCAGGAACTATGAAGTCAAGATATTCTACACCCTGCATTTGACCAATCCTACCACCCATTAAACCTCCAAATATTAGTAAATAAAGTGAAGTAGTAATGACTGGAGGAACTATTGTTTGAACCCAAATTCTAGCAAACCTTAGTATCTCTTTTGTAACAATTGTTTTATAAGCGATCCACATGATAATCTCTAGCTAGTAAGTGAAATAAATAATGCTTCTAAGCGGTTTTGTGAGCTGCGCAAGTGAGCAACATTAATGTTTTGCAAAGATAAACTAGAAATTACATCTGATATTGTGGTTGATTCTCCCTGAGAAACTTGTAATGTATTTTCATCTATTATTTCACAATCACAATTCTCTATAAAAATTTTAGTTGGAAGAACTTCTTCAGTATCAATAATTAAAACTTGACGTTTTGCCCTTAGTAGAAGCTTCTTCATATTAGACTGCTCAACTAGAACTCCATCATTCAAAATCGCTATATTACGGCATAAAGCCTCAGCTTCCTCTAAATAGTGAGTTGTTAATATAATAGTCATTCCTTCATTATTAAGCTGCGTTAAATAACGCCACATTGATTGACGAATTTCAACATCAACACCAGCAGTAGGTTCGTCTAAAATCAAAATTCTAGGCTTATGTATCAGCGCTCGAGCAAGCATAAGACGTCTTTTCATTCCGCCAGATAGTGATTGAGCTACATCGAAGCACCTATCCCATAATTCCATTTTTTTTAATAAAATCTCAGCTTGAATTTTTGCTTCAGATCTAGGAATACCAAAATAACCCGCTTGGTTCATTAAAATTTCAATAATTGGCTCGTGAGGATTAAAGTTAAATTCTTGAGGCATTAAGCCTATCATCTTTTTAACTTCATTTGCATTAGCTTTTTGTTCTAATCCATTAATTTTAACCTCACCAGAAGAAGCTTTTAATAGTCCAGCTATAATTCCTATTGCTGTAGTCTTCCCTGCACCATTTGATCCCAAAAGAGCAAAAAAATCTCCCTCCTCTACGCTCATACTTACCCCTTTAAGAGCTTCAAGTTTATTTGAATAAGTCTTAGCTAAATTTTTTGTAGAAAGAGCTAATGGCATATTTTTTTTAATAATGAGTTTAGAAAATAAGAGATATTATATAAATAATTTCAAGTTTTACTTTACAAAATAATTTTAACATTTATCGCCTTTATCAAGCGATTTTTGGGATAATTACGTTCTTCAAGTATTATGCTTAATTAATAATCTATATGCCTACTAAAAAAAATGTTGAGTTACCAGATATAGGTGATTTTGACTCTGTTGATATTATCGAGGTACTGGTAAAGGTTGGAGATAATATTAATGAAAATGATAGCATCATTACACTTGAAACTGATAAAGCTACAATGGAAATTCCAGCACCTTTTTCAGGAAGGGTAGTTAGTATTGCTGTTAAAGTTGATGATAAGATTGCCCAGGGTGAACTTATTCTTACTTTAGAAAGTGAATCAGAAGACAATGATGAAGCAAAAAAAGAGGCTACAAGCAAAATAGTAGAAGAGGATAAAGTCCATACAGAAGCCCTTGAAGATATTCCCTCTACTGATGTAAAAATTGATAAAGAAATCCCAGAAAGTAATGAACCTAAAGAAGAGTTTTCTTTAAATACAGATTCTAAATCACATGCATCTCCATCTATAAGAAAATTAGCTAGAGAGCTTGGTGTAAGTCTTTTAAAAGTTAATGGTACTGGTCAAAAAGGCAGGATTCTTGAAGAAGATTTAAAGTCTTATGTTAAAGATATTGTTACTAATGGAAGTAGTGATGAAACTGAAATATTACCACTATCAAGAATCAAAAAGAAATCAGGAAAACACCTGATTAAATCATGGAACTCTATACCTCATGTGACTCAATTTGATGAAGTTAATGTTGAACAAATGGAACGTTTTCGTAAGCATCAAAAAGAAAGGGGTATCAAATTAAGTCCATTAGTTTTCATTATGAAAGCTATAACTCAAGTTTTAAAGCGTCATCCGAATTTTAATGCCTCACTTGATGAAAATAACGAAAATTTAATTTTAAAAAAATTCTTTAGTATAGGTATCGCAGTAGATACTCCAAATGGCCTAGTTGTTCCAGTTATTCGAGATGTTGGTAAAAAATCCTTAATAGAGCTTTCTGATGAACTCTCTATAATTTCCTCAAAAGCTAGGGAAGGTAATTTAGAAGCTAATGAGATGAAGGGTGCAGGCTTTACAATTTCAAGTTTAGGGGGAATAGGTGGAACCCAATTTACACCTATAATTAATTCGCCTGAAGTAGCAATCTTAGGAGTATCCAGAACTCAAATGAAGCCAGTTTGGAATGGTGAGTCTTTTATACCTACTCCAACTCTGCCCTTAGCACTTTCATATGATCATAGAGTTATTGATGGAGCAGAAGGAGCAAGATTTATGGCTGAGCTAAATCATGTATTAAAAAATATTATGGAGATGTTGTTATGATTAAAACTCAGCTACTAGTAATTGGTTCAGGTCCTGGTGGTTATACAGCTGCGTTTCGTGCTGCAGATCTTGGTAAAGAAGTTACCTTAGTTGAGACTCATGATTCGCTGGGTGGGGTTTGTTTAAATGTAGGTTGTATTCCTTCAAAATCACTCCTTCATACTGCTGAGGTAATTAACGAAGCCAAACATGCAGGTGAACTTGGTATAAATTTTTCAAGCCCAAAAATTGACATTCTTGCTGTAAGAAAAAATAAAGAAGGCATAGTTAATAAACTTACTGGTGGAATTCAAGCTCTTGCTAAGGCAAGAAAAGTTCAAGTAATTAAGGGTTATGCAAAATTCCTTTCGAAGAATCAAGCTGCTCTTGAAGGTAGTGATGAAGTAATTGAATTTGAAAACTGTATTATTGCTGCTGGCTCTAAAGTAACAAAACTCCCAATGTTCCCATTTGATGATAGTCGAGTAATGGACTCTACTGATGCCCTTTTATTGGATGAAATTCCCAAAAGATTGCTAGTTGTTGGTGGTGGTATTATTGGCCTTGAAATGGCAACTATTTATGATGCGCTTGGAAGTGAAATAACGATGGTTGAACTTGGGGCACAAATTATTCCTCAAGCGGATAAAGATATTGTTATGCCTCTATTTAAAAAAGTAAAGAAACAATATGCGAACATATTCCTGAATACTAAAGTTACAAAAATGTCTGCATTAAAAAAAGGAATTAAAGTAGATTTTGAAGGTAAAGACTCGCCCTCAACTGATACCTTTGACAAAGTTTTAGTTGCTGTCGGTCGTTCACCAAATGGCCATGATATTGATGCAGATAAAGCAGGTGTTGAAGTAAATAAAAGTGGATTTATTTCAACAAATACTCAAATGCAAACTAATGTTGATAATATATTTGCAATTGGGGATATTGTCGGTCAACCAATGCTTGCACATAAGGCAACTCATGAAGGTAAAGTAGCTGCAGAGGTAATCAGTGGTGAAAAATCTGGATTTGATGCTCTCACAATTCCATCAGTTGCATATACTGATCCTGAAGTCGCATGGACTGGAAAAACTGAAAAGGAATTAATAGAAAGTGGTATTAAATTTACAAAAGGAGTTTTTCCTTGGGCGGCATCTGGAAGAAGCTTAAGTATTGGTCGAAGTGAGGGTGTTTCAAAAGGATTATTTGATACAGATTCGGGTAAGATTCTTGGAATGGGTATTTGTGGTAAGAATGCTGGTGACCTAATATCCGAAGCAAGCTTAGCCATTGAAATGGGCTGCGATATGAGTGATATTGCCTTAACAATTCATGCTCACCCCACCCTATCAGAAACAACGGCATTTGCAGCTGAAATGGCAGAAGGAACTATTACTGATTTAATGCCACCAAGAAAAAAGAAATAGGAAATTATGGATATTAAGCAGGCAAGAAAAAATGTAATTGAACAGCAAATAAGGCCTTGGGGTGGTCTTAATATTCGTGCAAATCAAGCGCTCATTGATATCCCTCGCGAAAACTTTGTTCCTGAAGAATATCAAAACTTGGTTTTTGCTGACATGGAAATACCACTTACTAATTCTGAAAAAATGCTTTCACCAAAAATTGAGGGAAGAATTTTAGACTCACTTGATCTAAAAGGACATGAAGATGTTTTAGAGATTGGGACTGGAAGTGGTTACTTTACAGCTGTTCTTGCATCACTTGCTAAGTCAGTTAAAAGTATTGAAATTCATAAAGAGCTAATTGATGCAGCAAAAGAAAAAATTGATGTGCTCAATATAAGTAATGTTGAACTTGTTAATGAGGATGCACTTAACTTAAACCTTGGTAACGAGAAGTTTGATACTATAGTAGTTGGCTGTTCTCTTCCTGTTATAAGTGAGGACTTAAAAAGAGCTCTAAAGATAAGTGGGAAATTATTTATTGTAGTTGGCTCAAAAAATCAAATGCACGCTACCCTTGTTGAGAGGATAGATGGAGATAAATGGAAATCTAAATCTCTTTTTGAGACTTATATTGATTTAATGAATGGCTCAGAGCCTCTTCCAGAATTTACTTTTTAAGTTGCCATAATAAATATGTTTTCTCAACTTATAAACCTATTAATTAAGAGACCAATATGGTCTTTGTCTTTTTTAATATTAGTTATAGGTTCATCACTACTCCAGATACAGAACTTTTCTCTTGATGCTTCATCTGAGTCCTTGTCATTGGATGGAGATAATAATCTGGAACTCTATTTAGATACACAGAAAACATTTGGCTCTGATGAATCACTCTTAATTAGCTATACTTCTGAGAATAGCTTAATTGAGCCAGAGCAACTCATTAACTTGAGATCTTTTAGAGATAAGCTGCTTGAAATTAATGGAGTAGACTCTGTAATTTCTTTACTTGATGTATCTTTATTTCAATCACCACCTCTTTCTCTAATTGAGTTGGCAAGTGATGTATACACAATAGATAATGGTAAGGCTGATTTAGATTATATTGAGAATGAGTTTAAAACTAGTCCTTTATACGCAAGCAACTTAATTAGTAAGGATCTAAAAACAACTGCTTTATTGATTCCACTGAGTGCTAATGACCCAACGGTAATAATTGATGATGAAATATTAAAAAAAATGATTTTTGATATTCGCTCGACAATGGATGAATATCGTAATGATGCTACGCTTTTCTTAGGTGGAATTCCCATGATAAGAAATGATGCTATTTCATATATTAAAAGTGATTTAGTAATATTTAGTCTTGCTGTTGTTTTAGCAATGTCAATGATACTTACATTAATTTTCCGAAAAATTCGTTGGGTTTTATTACCAATTATGATTAGTGTTACTGGGGCTTTATTCATGACTGGATTAATTAGCGCTATTGGTTGGAAGGTTACAGTTATTTCTGCTAACTTTTTTTCACTGCTTCTTGTAATGACTCTTTCAGTCACAATTCATTTAGTAGTTCGCTTTAGAGAATTATCTAAAAATAATCCAGATAAAAAAACCAATGACCTTACTAGGGAAACCCTAGAACAAATGATTAAACCATGCACCTTTACAACAATAACTACAATTGCTGCTTTTATTTCACTAACTTTTAGCAATGTTCAGCCAGTAATTGACTTTGGTTTAATGATGAGTATCGGTATATCAATTGCTCTTATTTTATCTTTTATGCTTTTTGCAGTTATGATGGCAATATTACCCAAACCAAAAATTATAAATCATAATGATCACATCTTAGGTGTTCAAAATCTTGCATTTATAACTGATAAATTTGGAAAAAGCATACTAATCTCTCTAGTAATAATTATCTGCATTTCTGTTTTTGGAATCAGTAAACTTTCCGTTGAGAATAGCTTTATAAATTATTTTAAAAAATCTACAGAAATTCATCAAGGACTCAAGCTAATTGATGAAGAGCTAGGTGGAACTGTCCCCCTAGATATTGTTTTTGATAATGTTGCTAACGCATACTGGGCAGATGAGGGCTTAAGGGAAGAGTTTCATGAAGTTCATAAATATTTGAATAGCCTCGATAGCTTAGGAAAAGTTTTATCAATTGATACATTTATGCAGGTTCTCAAAACTTCTAATGAAGGTAAAGCACCAAATGGCTTTTTACTTGTCTTAGGTAAAAATAATATGCCAGAATTTGCAAAATCTCAAGTTCTTGTTCCACACATATCCGATGAAACTGACCAAATACGTTTTGTTGCGCGCGTCAAAGAAACAACCGATGGATTAGATAGAAATAAATTAATTAATACCATCAATAAAAAGTTAGTTGAAGAATTCAACTTTAGTCCAGAGAGTTTTCGCTTTACAGGATCATTTTCCCTATATAACAACCTTCTTCAGAGTCTATTCAATTCCCAAATTAAAACAATTGCTAGTGTCTTTGTTATTATTTTCATCATGTTTATGTTAATTTTTAAATCGGCTTCAATAGCTCTTATAGCCGTTTTATCAAATACTATTCCATCACTTATAATTTTGGGAATTATGGGCTTATTCAAAATACCTCTTGATATTATGACAATTACTATTGCAGCAATTGCAATTGGAATTGGAATTGATAATGCTATTCACTACATTAATCGATTTCAAGACGAATTAACTAAGGATGATGACTATCTTATGTCAATGTATCGAGCTCATGCCTCCATTGGCCTTGCAATTTTTTATACAGCAATAACAGTTGCTATAGGATTTTTAGTTTTAATACTATCAAGCTTTATACCAAGTATCTATTTTGGAATCTTTATGACTGTTGCTATGCTTAGTGCAGTATTAGTGAACTTAACATTACTCCCTAAATTATTAATTATTTTCAAGCCAAAGATGAATAATATAAAGCTTATAAAATAAAAAACCCCACCTCGAATAAGAGTGTGGGGTTAGTCTACTATTTAAAGGAGAAATAAGTTAAATATAGTAGGTTTTAACTTGCGTGAAATTATATACAAAAAATAATAGTAATAATCTTTCTTTATGTAACTTTTTGTGACACTTAATTATGATGAATAAATACCAGTTTGATGTTCTTATTATTGGTTCTGGAAGTGCTGGTTTAATGAGTGCAATTCAGCTTTCAGATTCTCTATCAGTTGCAGTGATCTCTAAGGATGAAATATTAGAAGGCTCATCATTCTATGCGCAAGGTGGAATATCTGCAGTATTGGATCCTGAGGATAATTTTAATTCACATATCTCCGATACACTAAATACAGGATTTAATCTAGGTAATAAGGACAGTATAAGGTTTATGGTTGAACAAGCGCCATCAGCAATCATAGAGCTTGAAAAAATAGGTGTAGAGTTTTCTCATAAAGGAAGTAATTATGATCTGACTACTGAGGGTGGTCATAGCTCCAAGAGAGTAGCACATGTTTCAGACAAGACTGGTCAATCAATTCAAATTAATCTTTTTGCTACAGCTAAAAACAAGAAAAATATTACAATTTTTGATCAACATTTAGCTGTTGATCTTCTTATTAGTAATAGCAAATGTAATGGTGCGTATGTTTTTCATAAGAAAACAAAAAAAGTAATTCCATTTATTTCTCATAATACAATCATAGCAACTGGTGGTGCGTCAAAGTCGTATCTTTATACCTCTAATCCAGACACATCAACTGGAGATGGAATTGCAATGGCATATCGGGCTGGCTGTGAAATAACAAATATGGAGTTTACTCAATTTCATCCAACTTGTCTTTTCCACCCTAATGCGAAGTCATTCTTGATATCTGAAACTCTTAGGGGTGAGGGTGCAAAACTTACTCTGCCAAATGGTGAGGAATTTATGCATAACTATGATGAACGACTTGAGCTTGCTCCAAGAGATATTGTTGCTAGAGCAATAGATAATGAAATGAAAATTCATGGATATGATTGTGTCTATCTTGATATTTCATTCAAAGATTCTAAATGGATCTCAGATCGCTTTCCTACAATCACAAATCGCTGTAAAGAATTGGGTATAGATATCTGTAATAAAGCTATTCCAGTTGTTCCAGCTGCTCATTATACGTGTGGGGGAATAAATACAGATATCGATGCTCAATCCAATATCAATAATTTATACGCAGTTGGGGAAGTAGCTCATACTGGGGTTCATGGGGCAAATAGAATGGCAAGTAATTCATTACTTGAGTGTATTGTTTTTGCACAATCGTGTGCGAAACATATTAACGAGAACCTCTTAAATAGGTCCTATCAAAAAGTTGATGATTGGGACTCCTCCAGGGTGGAGCCTTCTAAAGAGAAAGTAGTTATTACTCATTTGTGGCAAGAAATAAGGCGCATTATGTGGAACTTTGTAGGCATAGTTAGAAGTGATAGCCGTCTGAAATCAGCTTATTTTAGAATTGAGCAAATTAACAAAGAAGTGGATGAGTATTACCGTCTTTATACTGTAACAGATGACATGATTGAATTAAGAAACTTAGTCCAAACATCTAAAATTATTGTAGAATCTGCTCTTTCTAGAAAGGAAAGTAGAGGTTTACACTTTAATCAGGATTACCCTGACAAGGACGATAAAATTTATAACACTGTTATTATTAACTCATGATTTTAGATATTTTAAAATACCCTAATAAAAAGTTAAGGACTGTTGCAAAAGAAGTTGAAGCTGTTAATGGGGATATAAAACAGCTAGTAAAAGATATGTTTGAAACGATGTATGCAGCTCCTGGTATTGGTCTTGCTGCAACCCAAGTAAACTTTCATCAACGCATTATTGTTATTGATGTTTCAGATGATTGTGATCAACCTCTGTGTCTAATTAACCCTGAAATTATCGAGAAGAGTGGTGAAATTGAATATGAAGAGGGTTGTCTTTCAGTACCAAATTATTATGAAAATGTTAAAAGAGCTAATGAGATTAAAGTGCGTGCTCTTAATGAAAAAGGAGTTTCGTTTGAGATAGAAGCTAATGAAATGTTAGCAGTTTGTATTCAACATGAGATGGACCATTTAATGGGCATCTTATTTGTTGATCATTTATCCAAACTTAAACAGAAGCGCCTAAAAAAGAAAGCTGAAAAACAATCACAGAAGCTTTAAATCAGATGAATATTGGGTCATACACTCTCCCTTCTAAAGTATTTCTAGCCCCAATGGCTGGAACTAGTGACAAACCTTTTAGAATTATATGTAAAGAGCAAGGTGCTGCCCTTACTACTTCTGAAATGGTGGTCATGAAGAAACATCTTCTTAATACAAATAAATCAAAACATCGTTTAGACTTTTCTTCTGAACAATCACCAATTAGTATTCAAATTGCTGGCTCAGAAGCAGATGAGCTTGCTGAGTCTGCCATACAAGCTCTCGATTTTGGAGCAGATATAATAGATATTAATATGGGATGTCCTGCAAAAAAAGTATGTAATAAAGCTGCTGGCTCTGCATTAATGCAAAATGAAAAACTAGTTGAAGATATTATTAAGGCTGTAGTAAATGCAGTTGATATTCCTGTAACCCTAAAGATGCGAACAGGCTGGAATGAAGAAAATAAAAATGCTCCTACTATCGCAAAAATAGCTGAAGATCATGGAATTAAAATGCTTGCAATTCATGGTAGAACCAGATCACAAAAATATAATGGTGATGCTGAATATGATACTGTAAAAAAAATTGTCGGCCTTGTTTCAATACCCGTAGTTGCCAATGGTGATATAACTTCAGCAGAGAAAGCTAAAGAAGTTTTAGACTTCACTGGTGCAGATGCTGTTATGTTAGGTCGAGCAACCCAAGGAAACCCATGGCTTGTTGGACAAGTTAATGATTATTTGAAAACGGGTCAAATATCAGAAGCACCATCTATAGATAAAAAGATTCCCTTAATATTAAAGCACATTTTACAAATTCATGATTTTTATGGTCATAAAATGGGAACTCAGCTATCCAGAAAGCATATTTTTTGGTATTCTATGCACCTTGACCAAGAAAAAGGCTCAGCCTTCTGGCCAAAAATAAATAGAGTGTCTGATCACTCTGAACAATATTTGAAATTTCATGATTTTTTGTATTCAATATGAAAGAAAGGGGTTTACAGGATTGCATTAATGAAAATCTTGAGAAGTATTTCTCAGATTTAAATGGTGAGTCTTCAAACGGAGTATTTAAGATGGTAAAGCAGCAAGCTGAATCTGCTACTATTAAATTCGTCCTAGATAAAGTCAATCAAAATCATAGTGAAGCCGCAAGGATTCTTGGTATTAATCGGGCAACCTTAAAGAAAAAGGTGGGTCTTTATAACTTATAAGGGTTTATAATAAATAGCTTATAAATCCAATTTCTTCGCCCTTATTGAATGTCTATAAAACGAGCATTAATTAGTGTTTCTGATAAAACTGGAATTACTCAATTTGCTCAAAGCCTTGTATCTCTAAATATTGAACTTCTTTCCACTGGTGGTACTGCAAAACATCTTAAAGAACAGGGTATTCCAGTTATAGAGGTATCTGACTTTACAGGTTTCCCTGAAATAATGGCAGGACGAGTTAAGACTCTTAATCCACTAATACATGGTGGAATCCTGGCTAGAAGGGGGGTTGATGAGGGGGTCATGATCGAGAATGACATCAAACCAATTGACCTTGTTGTAGTTAATTTATACCCATTCCAAGATACCGTTTCTAGACCTGAATGTAACTTTGAAGATGCAATAGAAAATATTGATATTGGAGGCCCTGCGATGCTACGATCAAGTGCTAAAAATCATAATTCAGTAACTGTTATTGTCGATAGCTCAGACTTTCAATTAGTTCTAAATGAATTAAACGCTTCTGGAAACACTTCTTTAAAGACTAGAAAAAAATTAGCTTTAAAAACCTTTGAGCATACTGCCCAGTATGATGGAGCAATTGCCAACTACTTAGGTGAAGAAGAAGATGGTTTTTCTAATACTTTAAATTTTCAGTTTAAAAAATCACAAGCTCTGCGTTATGGGGAAAACCCTCATCAAAGGGCTGCTTTTTATACAGATAGTAATCTTGAAGAAGTATCTATTGCTAACAGTAAACAAATTCAAGGTAAGCCTCTTTCTTATAACAATCTTGCAGATGCTGATGCAGCTTTACAATGCGTATGTGATTTTGATGAACCTAGTTGTGTAATTATTAAGCATGCCAATCCTTGTGGTGTTGCTTCTAGAAAGGATATTCTTAGTGCCTATCAAAGTGCTTATCAGACTGATCCAACATCAGCCTTTGGAGGTATCATCGCGTTCAATCGAGAACTTGATAAAGTGACAGCTGAAGTTATTATTAATCAACAATTTGTAGAAGTGATTATTGCCCCAAAAATTAATATTGCTACTCTCAAAATCTTAGCTAAAAAAGAAAATATTCGAGTTCTTGAGTGTGGCGAATTAGGTAGACCAAAAACTACTTTTGATTTTAAGAAATTATCTGGAGGGCTTCTTGTCCAAGATAATGATATAGAACTAATTAATGTTGATAATTTAAAGTGTGTAACTACAATTAAACCAAGTGACTCAGAGATGAATGATTTGATATTTGCTTGGAAGGTTGCTAAATCAGTTAAATCTAATGCTATTGTCTATGTCAAAAACCAAATGACAATTGGCATTGGTGCAGGTCAGATGTCCCGCATTTATTCTGCTAAGATAGCTGGTATTAAAGCGGCTGATGAAAACCTTGAGGTTGAAGGTTCTGTTATGGCATCTGATGCTTTCTTTCCTTTCCGTGATGGTATTGATGCTGCTGCTAAAGCTGGTATTTCGTCTATTATTCATCCTGGAGGCTCAATGCGTGACGATGAAGTTATTGCAGCAGCCAATGAACATGGAATTTCAATGATTTTTACTGGAATTCGTCACTTTAAACACTAATTTTTTATATCAAAGGAGTTACTGATGATTAAAACTGCTGGTGAACTTATAGCAACTGCTCAATTGGAAATAAATTGTGTTGATGCTAACGCTGCAAAGCTTCTTTATGATGGTTCTGAAAATTCTGTAATTATCGATGTTCGAGAAGTGAAAAATTATGAGGAATCTAGTCTAAATGATTCAATAAATATTTCTAGGGGCCTATTAGAGATGAAAATTTCCAAACAATGTCCTAATTCAGATATTTTGATCTTAACTCACTGTGGTGGTGGAGGTCGTGCCTCGCTTGCAGCATTAACGCTTATAAAAATGGGTTATTCCAATGTGTATGCTATAACTGCAACATTTGATGAAATTAAAGAAATATTTGATTAAATTAGGAACTATGTAAATACATTGTAATTACATTATATATTTTTGCGAAATTTACTAGTATCTTAAAGATAAACAGCTTAAGCCACCATCAAGTTTCTTAAATTCTGAAACATCGACTTCTATTACATTGAATCCTGATCCAGAAATCCTTTCATTTGATATTGGGTATCCGGATGGAATAATTACCCTTTCATTTACCCAAATGCAATTAGCTGCATAGCTTTCTTCTTTCGGTATTTCAATAAAATCATAGTCTTTAAATATAGGGTCATTTATAAACTCACCACAAATCACTAACTTATTATTTTCTAGATAAGACAATCCTGTTTTAAGATGAAGCACCTCATTTAATGTAACTGTTGATCCTGTCATACCATATTTCTTAAGAATACCAATAGTCTGTTCAGCACCACTGCGATTTGTTCTATCAGAAAGTCCTATATAAAAATGACTACCAACCATCATTACATCACCAGCCTCAATAGTTCCTGGCGCCTCTATAACTTCAACATTTAAAAATTCATTTCTTAAAACTGAATCTATCTTAGTAATCTCAGCTCTTCTAGTTGGGGCTCCTGGGCGCGTAATAATTGCACAATGAGGAGTTATAAGAGCAACATCCTCTATAAAAGTTGAATCAGGGTACTCTTCACATGGCTCCAGCACTGTAACTTCAAGGCCGCATAGTTTCAAAGCTTCAATATATAATTTATGCTGAGTGATAGCCTCATCATAGTTTGGTAAACCTAGACTCTTTGAGTCACTTAAACCATGAATTAGACTCTTTCCAGGAATTCTAACTATTGCCTTAGTAAACATATATTTTTCTCATAAACACACCTTATTTTTGAGACGATTTAACATGATTATAAATAACCTCAAGTCCCTTTTTAAGAACCAATTCATCTTTCGCATAGTTTATTCTAATGCATTGATGCTTATGATCCCAATCATCATCAATACCAATAAAAAAATCTTGACCAGGAACTATAAAAACATCATCAGCCTTTAGATTATTGTAAAGCTGTTCTGATGTTATTGATAAATTTGGAAACCAAAGCCACATAAAAAAAGCTCCCTCAAGCTTGTGAAGGTAGCCATCGACATCTTTAAAAACACTTTCAAAAAGCTTAACTGCAGTTAATGCTTTTTCTTTATAGTAAGGCCTTATAACGTCATCACAAAGTTGCAATAGCTCATTATCCCTTATCATTCTTGTCAATAAACTTGGCCCAACACTGCTTGGGGCCAGCACCATGATTCCACTTATTCTACTGAGAGCCTCGACGGTTTCGTGTTCAGCGATAATTATTCCAGTTCTTAAGCCTGGAAGACCAAGTTTTGAAAGAGACATACATAAAATCATATTAGTATTCCACTTCAATGTTGCTTTAGTATAAACGGCTCCTGGAAAAGGTTGTCCATATGCATTATCAATGATTAATGGAACTCCATACTCTTTTGAAATTAAATCTAATTGATTAAGCTCATCGTCTGAAATAACATTTCCAGTTGGATTAGTAGGACGTGAAATGCAGATTGCACCAATATCATCAGAACTCATAACATTAATCAATTCCTCAAAATCAATTTTATATTTAAATTGCTTATCATTAAGCATACAGATTTCAGGCTTAATTGAGACAAACATTTCTTCAGAAATTCCTTGATCAGCATAACCTATGTATTCTGGAACAATCGGTAATAGAATTTTTTTATGAGTTCCATCCTCCATTTCTCCTCCATATAAATTGAAGAGACTAAAAAAACTACTTTGAGAGCCATTGGTGATAACAATATTTTTTTCATCTAAGCCCCAACCATAATGATTATTAAACATCATTACTAGCTCAGCTATAAACTCTTCACTACCTTGAGGACCATCATAGAAGCCAATCATTTGATTAATACTAGAGCTTGAAATGAGTTTTTCAAGTTCAGAAATAAATTTATCGTTTGCAGCTGAAATAATTGCAGGATTACCGCCACCTAGCATAATGGTATTTGGATTATTACTATGTTTAGCATTTCCAAGATCAGACATTAACTGAGTAATACCATTTTTTCTAGAAAATCTTTTACCAAACTTTGAGAAATTTCTTGAAGCCATTTTTATAAAACTAATCCATCTTATTTCAGGATATTTTGAACCAATTGAACCCAGTAACTACTTCCAAAAGGTAGAATTTCATCATTAAAGTCGTATTGAGTGTTATGTAACATGCATCCTCCAGCAGGACTATCTTCAGGAACCAGTCCATTACCAATCCATATATAAGCTCCTTCTGATGCATTTAATAAGAATGAAAAGTCTTCTGAACCCATACTAGGTGGTTCATTTCTATGAACATTTTTTTCTCCAACCACCATTCCAGCAGCCTTGGCACAGATTTCAGCATGTTTTGGTGTATTAATAGTTGCAGGATAATTTGGTATAGACTCAAATGTTGCTGAAGCCCCCATTGATTGGCTCAAACCTTCGACAATATTCTTTATTTTTTCTTTTACTTCATCCCCAACATCTTTTGAAAAATACCTAAGTGAGCCAGTAAGATTCATTTCATTAGGAATGACGTTTGATACAAAGCCAGCATCAACCATAGTTATACTAATAACTGCTGAATTAAGTGGTGCAACGTTTCTAGAGACAACACTTTGAATGGCATTAATAATTTGCGCTCCAATGACAACAGGATCAATACATTGTTCAGGCATGGCTGCATGGCCACCTTTACCTACAATACAAATTTTAAGTGTTTCATTTGCAGCCATAACAGCTGCATCATGAACTGCAAACTGTCCCTTATCCATCCCAGGCCAATTATGCATTCCATAAACTGCTTGACATGGAAACTTATCATATATTCCTTCTTCAACCATTACTCGCCCTCCACCCCCACCTTCTTCAGCAGGTTGAAAGATCATATAGACGGTTCCAGCAAAATCATTGTGCTCCTTGAGGTAAACTGCCGCACCAAGAAGCATTGTTGAGTGCCCATCATGACCACATGCATGCATCTTTCCCTCATGGATTGACTTATGGCTAAATTTATTTTTTTCCTGTATTGGAAGTGCATCCATATCAGCACGAAGTCCAATCGACCCACCCTTTCTATTACCATGAATAGTAGCAACAATTCCTGTTACAGCAAGTCCTCGATGTATTTCAATATCATGGGATTGCAAAACTGAAGCAATATAATCACTAGTTATCTCTTCTTTAAAACTAAGCTCAGGTCGCTGATGGAGATGATGTCTCCAAGTGACCATATTGTTATGTAAATCAGATTTTTTTTCAATTATTGACATAAAATTATAATACTCTTAAAGTTATGCTCTCAAGCATTCATTAGCTGGATCAAAAGGAGACTCTTCAATAACTATCGCTTTATGCTTTTCACCCAGAATCTCAATTTCAAGTTCTGTTCCAATAGTAGCAAGCTCAAGCTTAACTAGGCCAAGTGCGAGTGATTTATTACATCTCCAACCAAATCCACCAGAGGTTGCTCTTCCAACAACTTCATCATCTTTATAAATTGCCTCAGAACCTCTTGCATCAGCATCAGTAACTCCTTGAACCTCTAAAGTTACAAAACCATTTGAAGCGCCTTTATCTTGCCATTTTGCTAATGCAGTTTTTCCTATAAAGTCAACTTCTTTATCTAACCTTACAAAACGATCAAGCCCAGATTCATATGCCGAATACTCAATTGACATCTCTCTAGGAATTAGGCGGTAAGACTTTTCAAGACGCATACTATCCATAGCACGAATCCCAAAAGGCTTTATATCAAACTCTGCTCCAGCCTTCATTACTTCATCAAAAATATAGTTCTGCATTTCAATTGGATGATGCAACTCCCAACCTAATTCTCCAACAAAGTTTACTCTGAGTGCTTGAGCACTTGCAAAACCAACATTAATCTTCTTACCAGTAAGCCATTTAAAGTTTGCATTCGATAAATTGGTATCTGTTAGTTTTTGGAGTACATCACGAGATTTTGGTCCCGCCAAAACTAATACACCAGTATTTGTTGTAACTCTTTGAACATGGACAGTTCCATCTTTTGGTGCTAACTTAAATAAATAATCATGGTCATGAGTTTCAAATGCTCCAGCAGATACTAAATAATAACTTTGAGATCCAGTTTTATAGACGGTGAATTCTGCACGCACTCCACCATTTAGGGCAAGCATATGAACTAAACTAATGCGGCCAATAGCTTGTGGCATTTTATTTGCGAATATCGATTCTAACCATGCCTCAGCTCCAGAACCATTAACCACACATTTTGCAAACGCAGACATATCTAAAAGTCCAACTTTTTCATTGACATGCTTACATTCATTTCCAACATGCTCAAAATAGTTTGAACGACGAAAAGAATTTTTTTCAACAATACGACCGTCATCTAAAGCTTTGGAATGATTTTTATTAAGAATAACTTTGGCAGGATCAGCTTGATTTAAGTCTTCAGCAGTAAGTGAATAGTCAGCACTTGGCATAAACCAATTAGGACGCTCCCACCCATAGACTGATCCAAAAACTGCTCCCAATGCCTTCATGCGATCATAACAAGGTGCTGTCTTTAAAGGTCTTGCTGCACTTCGCTCCTCATCAGGGTAATGCGTTGTAAAAACATTTGCATAAGCCTCTTCATTTTTTTCTTTTAGATACCCTCTAGTAGCATATGGTCCAAAACGACGGGGATCAACACCCATCATATCTACTGTCGGCTCACCATCAACAATCCACTCAGCTAGCTGCCAACCTGCGCCTCCTGCAGCAGTTATTCCAAAGCTATGGCCTTCATTTAACCAAAAATTTTTCAAACCAGGAGCTGGCCCAACAATCGGATTTCCGTCTGGGGTATAAGCAATTGCACCATTATAAATTTCTTTAATTCCAACTTCTCCAAAAGCAGGTACACGATTAATACATGCATCAATGTGAGGCATTAAGCGATCAAGCTCACCATTAAAGAGTTCATATTTACAATCATCGCTTGGACCATCAACATAACAAGCAGGTGCTCCTTTTTCATAGATACCTAGAATCATTCCACCTGCCTCTTCACGCAAATAATATGCTGCATCCGATTCACGCAATACTGCCATTTCTGGAAGACCTTGCTTTTTTCTTTCTAAAATATCTGGATGAGGCTCTGTAACAAGAAATTGATGCTCTACAGGAATAACCGGTACATCAAGACCGACCATTTCGCCAGTCTTTCTTGCAAAGCTTCCAGTACATGAAACGATATGTTCACATGCGATATCGCCCTTATCAGTCTTAACAACCCAAGTGCTATCAGATTGTTGCTCTAGAGCATTTACTGTTGTATTTTCATATATCTCAGCACCTCGATTTCTAGCGCCCTTGCATAGTGCTTGAGTTAAGTCAGCTGGTTGAATATAACCATCATCAGGATGTTGAATAGCTCCAAGTAGTCCCTCAGTATTACATAATGGCCAGATTTCTTTAATTTGCTCTGGTGTTAAGAATTTA
Organism: Candidatus Thioglobus sp. NP1; assembly: GCF_003326015.1. Taxonomy (NCBI): domain Bacteria; kingdom Pseudomonadati; phylum Pseudomonadota; class Gammaproteobacteria; family Pseudothioglobaceae (SeqCode); genus Candidatus Thioglobus; species Candidatus Thioglobus sp. NP1. Next base: position 513,082 of record NZ_CP023860.1, on the reverse strand, counting down.
ACATTTACACCAACAGTACTTCCAACTCCAGCATAATATTTATATTCATCCATTCGATCTTGGCAATTAGCTAAACGTATATTGGAGACCACGCTAAAGCCAACATTCATTCCAGTTTCTTCTTGAAGTTTATGATAAAAATCCACAGAATATTGATGCAATTTACCAACAGAGTAACTCATATTAAAGAGTGGTAATAATCCAGCTGCATGCCATGTAGAGCCAGAAGTTAAATCTTTGCGCTCCAAAAGAACCACATCTGTCCAGCCTTTTTCAGCCAAATGATAGAGTGTTCCAGCACCAACAACACCACCTCCAATAACCACAACTTGTGCTTTACTTTTCATTACTCCCCCGAGGATAAGTCTTACTAGAAAAAAACGAATTATATACTCAAATTATAGCAATTTCATCTATTACTTGATGGTAGAATTTCTCAAAATTAATTTAGTCCATATTTTAATATTTTTTTTGGAGAATTTGATGAAGTTAACTGTAATTAAATGGCGTGATATCCCTACTCAAGTGATGATTAAAAAAAGCCGTAGAGAAGTTGAAAAACTGCAGCTTGATAATCGCTTTATGGAGGCAGTAGATTCTGCAGCTATGGCAGCAGGTGAAGTTGATGCAGATGCTTATCTAACAGACTGGAATAATGAATTAATTGAAATACCAGATGGCGATCTTAAAGAACCTGTTGCAATAAAAGCGGCAGAATTAGAATCAGAATTTTCCGATGAAATACTGACTAGTTATATTAATAATGGTGGCTACAAACCCTAAGATTTTTTTAGGTATATCTTCCATGTAGAAATTTTAAAGTTTCTCTAACTTTTACCTCTTTAAGAAGATAGCTAATAATATTATTAGGTGATTCCAAAAGTTCAGCATAATCAAGGTCTGCAGGTTTTTTAGAAACCTTATTATTGAATACAACTGAAATAGTAGCCCAATGCCTACTAAGTTTATAAAAACCTAATTTTTCTTCCAGTTGCGCTAATTTATCACTTAAATAAACATCATCATTAAGTAATAGTCGTTTTGAATCTATATTAACAACTCCATCAACATGACTTGCTGCCTTATGTTCAAGTGCGAACTCTACTAATACCATGCTTTCACGATGCGCAATTGCAACAACCTCTTTGCCTGAAGATTTATTATGATGAATTGTTGTGCCCTTAGAATCATTAAATGTGTTCCGTGCAACAATTGGTGTTTTTGTTTTTATAGATGCTGCAATTGCCCGCGGATGGATCACTCTTGAACCCTCATCTGCCATTGCTAACATCTGATCAACACTTATCGATTCTAAATAACTAGAGGACTCTACTTGTCGAGGATCACAATTTGCTATCCCGTTGACATCAGAGAATATTTCAACCTTTTCAGCACCTAAAGCAGCAGCTAATGCTACAGCAGAGGTATCACTCCCACCCCTTCCAAGTGTACGAATATCGCCTCTTTCATTGACGCCTTGAAATCCTGCAACTACAGCAATATCTCCTGCATCAAGTGACTCTACAATTCGTGATGGATTAACTTCTAATATTTCGGCGTTTCCAGCATTGTCATCTGTCAAAATTCCTGACTGCCTTCCATTAAATGAGACTGCAGGCATTCCATTGCAACTTAATAGATGCGCGCAAAATGCAGAACAAAGAGTTTCACCAACACTCATAACAAGATCTAGCTCTCTTGGATTTATATTATGACCAACATCTTTCAACAAAGCCACTAGAGTATCTGTTGCATAAGGCTCACCCTTTCGGCCCATAGCCGATACAACAACGACAACTCTTTCTCCTGAATCAGCATAGTGTTTGATATGACTCAAGACATGAGAACGAGAAATCTCGTCCCTAAGACTTGTGCCACCAAATTTCATCACTATAGGTGCTAAACTTTTTGCCATGTCAATCTTCAAAAAAAAGAGGCAATTATAGCTGGTGGGCTACAACATAGCAAATAAGAGCATCTTAGTTAAGAACCCAAACATAGCAAATTAATTTGTAAATTAGATATTAAATGTTTGTTTTATGCCATCTAGTATTAAATCAACTGATACGAGCATTAACAAAATACCCATTAATCGTTCAATTGCAAGAAGTGCTCGTTCACCAAGCTTTTGCGCTAAAGTTTCTGCAGAAACTAGAATTACCCCAGAGATAAAACATGCTACCACTACTGCTAATGCCCATTCAGGCCACATATTTGGCTCCTGAGCCATTAATAATATAACAGCAGCAATAGCAGAAGGACCAGCAATTAAAGGGATAGCTAAAGGCACTACGAGAGGTTCAATCATTTCATCATGAGTAGTCATTGCGTTTGCACCAGGGAAAATCATTTTGATAGCAATCAGAAATAACATAATACCTCCTGCAATTCCTAAAGAGGATTCTGAAATTTGAAGAGATTGCAGTATAAATCGTCCAATAAATAGAAAAAACAACAAAACGAATAATGCAATCAATAATTCTCTAATGATAATTTTTCTTCGTCTTTCAACTGGGATATTTTTAAGAATACTTAAAAAAACTGGAACATTACCAATTGGATCCATAATAATAATCAATAAAAAAATTGCTGACAAGAGCGTCATTATTTAAAGCCTATTAATCAAAAAAATAAGGTTTGTATTTTATATGAGTTATGTCTTTGAAATTTGTAAGAAATATGAATCAGTTTATTAAATTAAAACTCAAATTCTTTATATAAAAGATAAAAGTTCATTGCAATTAATAAGAGTTAATGTGATAATTAAATTATCTGTTGTGTTCGTGATTGATTTATTTCCCTGAGCCGATTAAGTATAGAAAAAGGAGATGAGATTGGTTACTTTTGTGTAAGCCTGCCTTGAAGTGGGAAACCTACGGTAAACATCGAACTTCCGCCTTGAACCAGAAAGGTTCAGGACCATGTCAACACGGCACAATGGACCCCATCCTAAAAATAATAAATTAATCTAAGTTAATTTTTATGCACTGCTAAAATTACTATATTGCAAAGAATTAGTAATGATGAAAGAACTTAGAAAACAACTCAGATTACTCCGCAAATCCATTGATGAAAAAACACGTAAGGAAGATGGTAGAAAAATCCTGCATCAATGTCAAAAAAATAAGCTTTTTGAAGGTGTCAAACATATTGCAATTTTTATTCCTAATGATGGTGAAATTGAGACAGAACATACTATTAAATTTTTAAAAGACAGAGGCTATTTTATTTACCTCCCAATTCTTGTTGGTGAAAAACTTAAATTTGCTGAAATGGGAGAGCATTTTAGAAAAAATAGATTTGGAATTGACGAGCCAATGCATACTCACATAATGGATGCTGAACAAATTGATCTTATCTTTATGCCACTTGTTGGGTTTGATAAAAATAAAAACCGTCTAGGAATGGGTGGTGGCTTCTATGATAAAACATTAAGCTTCAAACTGAAAAGTAAGAATTACCATGGACCAAAACTCTTCGGTCTTGCATTTGATTGTCAAGAAGTTGAGTATTTAGATGCACAGCCATGGGATGTTCCAGTTGATGGAATCGTAACGCCAACTCGTTTTTTAAACTAGCTTATTATTTAGATTGACCAAGAGCTTGTTTTTGAATCAATGACTTTAATATTGAGGATTCATCGATAAGGTTCATACCAAAGCCTCTGAGCCAGCGCATAGGTTCGTTGTTTTCTTTATAGATCCAATCTAGCCCAGTCATAGTTTTAGCCATTAGTTCATTATCAAGTCTTCGAGCTCTTGCATAGCGCCTAAGAATAGAGTGATCACCTAAAGGCTTCTCATCATTCAGGAGCTGATTATTAATCTCCTTAACATCTGAGAAACCTAAGTTGGCTCCCTGACCCGCAAGAGGATGGATGCTATGAGCAGCATCTCCTATAAGCGCAAGATTAGGCAATGAATATTCTTGAGCACTCCTTGCAATAAGTGGGAACATTTTTATGTCACTTTGCAACTCAAGACAACCAAATTGGTATTCCACTGCTTCTGACAATAGCTGGTTGAAATCTTTGGACTCTGATGCTTCTAACTTATCAGCAAGATGGTTTTTACATGACCATACAATTGAAGCTTGATTTTCTGAAAGTGGAAGTATAGCAACAATACTATCTGATAGAAATCGCTGCCAAGTCGTATCAAGAAAAGATTTTTCACTCTTGATATTAGCAATAATTGCTTTTTGTTCGTAATCAATACTTGAGACATTAATTGCAGCCAAGTCTCTAACCTTTGATTGGGGACCATCTGCCCCAATAACTAGCTTGCATGACAAACTTCTCTTATCATCAAGGATAACATCATAGCCAAAGTCGGTTTTTGATAATTTTTCTAGTTTTTGCTTAATAATTGCTATCTTATTATGATCGATATTTTCAAATATAGCAGATTGAATTACATCATTTTCAATAATGAAACCAAGACTATCAAGACCCTCATCCTCAGCATAAAAATTAAGATGGCCATGTGAATTTTGATCCCAAACCTTTGTAGCTACAAAGGCTTTTTTCCTTTTAATATCATCCCAAACATTAATTGAGCTTAAGTATTCTTGCGAAGATGGTGTAATAGCACTAACTCGAGTGTGGAATGAATTTTGTATTAAAGGATTACAATCATTTGGCTCAATAATTGCAATTGAGTAGTCTTTTTTTCTTGATAACTCCAAAGCGCATGCTAGGCCAATCATGCCGCCGCCAATGACGATGACATCAAACTCTTTCAATTAGCCCTCTCCAGCGATTGTCATTTCACTAATAAGTGTTGAGCCAACTTTAATATTACTTCTAGTATCAATGTCATTTCCAATAGAGGCAACATTTTTCAACATATCTTTTAAATTACCAGCGATAGTAATTCCAGAAACTGGGAATTGAATTTCACCATTTTCAACCCAAAATCCACTGGCGCCTCTTGAATAATCTCCAGTGGTTGCATTGATACCTTGTCCCATTAAATCCGTTACAATTAAACCTCTACTCATGTTGGCAGTGAGCTCTTCTATGCCACCATCAAAATTAGAGTTTATACAGCAGTTACTTACTCCACCAGAATTAGCAGTTGATTCAAGTCCAAGCTGATTTGCAGCATATTGACCCATTAGATAGCTTCTAACCCTGCCATTCTCAACAAAGTACTGCTTGTTCTTCAAAACCCCATCTTGGTCAAATGCTCTAGCACCAAGAGTCTTTATTTTTAGTGGATCTTCGAAGATACTTATTGATTCGGGTAGAACAATTTTTTCCAAAGAGCCTAAGAGAAAGGATGTTTTTTTATATTGTCTTGAGCCACTAAGTGCTCCAAGTAATTGTGAAAATAGTCCAGAGGCCTGTCTTGATGTAAAAATAATTGGACATTTTTGAGACTTTAAGCTTCTTGATCCAAGTTTATCCTTAGCAAACTTAGCAGCTTTAAGTCCGATATCAGATGGCTTTGGAAGATCTTTTGAGTCTAGTGCAATACCATATTCATAAGCTGTTTGCATTTCATTATCTCTTTTGGCAATAAGAGAACAGTGGAGTGAATGCCTACTATTTTTTAATTTTGCGACTAATCCATTTGAATTTGAATAAATACTCTCACCTTCAAAACTTGATAATTCTGCACCATCCGAGTTATCAATTTCACTTTGCTCTAGTGCAGCTTGCTCACACTCTTTTGCAATCTCAATACTTTGTTTAGCATCTAGACTCCAGGGATGATATAAGTCAAGATCAGGAATATCCCATGCCATTCTTTCTTTAGGGGCTAGTCCATTAAAGGGATCTTCTTGAGTGTATTTAGCAATTAAACTTGCAGATTCAATGGCATTTTTTAAACTTTTTTTACTTAGATCTCCACTTGATGCCTGACCTTTATTTTTTCCAAAATATACGCTTACATCAAAACTAGTATCAAGGTGATACTCAAGTGTTTCAACATTTGATAAACGGATTGTCGTTGATACCCCAGAACTTTTTCCTAGAGAAAACTCAAAATCAGTCACCTTCTGTTGTTTAAGTAACTCTATAGCTAATTGGGTTGTTTGTTCAAGTGAATTCATAAAGCAGGATTATACTAATCTATTAAGCCTAAATAATAAAACAATTAAGAATCTACCCCTTCTGAGGTGCTATTAATATCTTTGCTAATTCTTTTAACTTCAAGTAAATAAAGTCTGCGAGTATCAGTTTTTAATACTTTAAAGTTAAACCCATGAAGATCAATTGCACTCATTTGCTCAGGTAGGAAGCTAAAACCAGCAATCACCAGTCCAGCAACAGTATCATAATCTTTATTGGATATATTTGATTCAAAATACTCATTAAATTCAACTAAAGTTGTACTCGCTTGAAGTAAATAACGTCCATCGCCATAGTCAATAATATTTTCTTCTTCCTTATCATGCTCGTCTTCAATCTCACCAACAATCTGCTCAATAACATCCTCTAAAGTAACTAATCCAGCTATTTCACCATATTCATCAAGGACCACTGCCATGTGTGATTTCTTTTGTTGAAATTCTCTAAGCAAAACCCCTAAAGGTTTACTTTCAGGAACTGAAAAAGCCTCTCTGAGGTATTCTTTATAGTTAAATTCATCTTTATTATCTTGAGAAAAGTGAGCTAACAAATCTTTTGCCAAAACAATACCTAAAATAGAGTCTTGCTCAATATTATGAATAGGGAATCGAGAGTGATAAGAACTAACCATGACCTCAAGCAACTCTTTGGTAGATGCTTCTGAATTAATCATTATCATTTTTGACCTAGGGACCATTACATCTCGCACCCTTAAGCTTTCAACTTGCATCGCACCTTCAATTACAGTTCTGCTGTAAGGATCAATAACAAGATTCTCCTCAGCCTGTTTCAAAGCTTGCATCAATTGTTCTCGAGGTTTTAAAGTTTTTGGAAAAAACTTATCAGCTAGTCTATTAAAAAATGTTGTACTGGGAGGTTTTTCTTCGCTCATTTACGTAATGATTATATTATGGGTTTTCTATTTTACCTTGAATTAGGAATTTTATCACTTTGCATTGCTTTGACCATCGCTGCACGCTCCTTACGAACTTCTTTTGGATCTGCAACTAACGATCGATATATTTCAACTCGATCTTTTTCTTGAAGAATAGTATCAAGTGAAGCAAATTTTGAAAAAATACCTACTCTATCTTTAGTAAGATCAATCTGCTTAAAACTTTCTAAGATACCTGAAGCCTCAATAGCGTCTTTTAGAGTAGATCCTCTTTTTACCTCTATAGTTAATAAACTTTGCTTATCAGCCAGGGCATAGGCTACTTCAACTATCATAAATATCACTCATCCTTTGAGCATCCTCAAAATTAAGCATACCTTCATAAATTGCCCTACCGGTTATTGCACCAATAATGCCATGATGTGTCTTCTTAAGAAGTAAAGAAATATCATCAAGATTTGTTATACCGCCTGATGCTATTATAGGAATATTAGTTTCTTTAGCAAGATTTGCAGTCGCCTCAACATTTACCCCTTGCATCATTCCGTCTCTAGCAATATCAGTATAAATAATTGAACTAACACCATATTGTTCATATTTTTTTGATAACTCAACAACGTTTATATCTGTTTGTTTTGCCCAGCCATCTGTTGCAACAAAGCCATTATTTGCATCCAGTCCAACAATTATTTTTCCAGGAAATTCTCTACATAAATCAGCTACAAAATTTGGATTTGTAACAGCCATAGTGCCAATAATAAGATAGCTTATGCCTGCATCAATATAAGCATTTGCAGTTTTTAAATCTCGAATTCCACCGCCAATTTGAACAGGCAAGTAGGGAAAGGCTTTGGTTATCCTATGGACACAATCAGCATTAACTGGCTTTCCTTCAAAAGCTCCATTTAGGTCAACAAGATGAAGTCTTCTTGCGCCCTTATCAACCCATTTAGATGCCATTTCAGAAGGATCATCTGAAAAAATAGTAGAATCCTCCATTAAACCCTGCTTCAATCGAACACATTGTCCATCTTTTAAATCAATTGCAGGAATAATTAGCATTTAGTTTTTTTAATAGATAAATTTTAATAGCTTAAGTTTAATATTATATGCATCTAAGTGATTTATTTAGTCGACTTTCAAGATTGATAAAGTTTACTTAAATTATATTGAGCTGAGTTCCTCTAGACTCCAACGGGGCTTAATTGAGATTTCATAGTCATCATTTCTTTGCCCAGACTGAAATCGATAATGACCAGCCAATGCGATCATTGCTCCATTATCAGTACAAAAGTCTTGTGCAGGATAGAAAACATCTGCATGAATTGTTTTAGTCATTTTATTCAAAGCATCTCTAAGTGATAAATTAGCACTAACACCTCCTGCAACAACCAAAGTTTTAAAGCCAGTTTTTTCAAGAGCTCGCTTGCATTTCATTACTAAAGTTTCTGTTGCTGCAACCTCAAAGGCTTTTGCAATATTTGCTTTTTCTTCAGGAAAGTTCGCAAATGTATTTCTTGCAAACGTTTTTAAGCCACTAAAACTAAAATCAAGTCCCGGCCTATCCGTCATTGGTCTTGGAAATAAAAATCTTCCCTCAACCCCCTCCTGTGCTAATTTTGCTAATGCCGGGCCGCCTGGATAACCTAAACCAAGAATTTTTGCAGTTTTATCAAAGGCCTCACCTACTGCATCATCAAGTGACTCACCCAGTATTTTATATTCTCCAATTGCTGTTACATCAACAAGCAAGGTATGTCCTCCAGAGACAAGCAGTGCAACAAATGGAAAGCTTGGCTTCTCTAATTCTAAAAGAGGGGCCAAAAGATGTCCCTCCATATGATGAATTCCTAATGCGGGAATATTAAGCCCCCAAGCAAGACTTTGAGCAATGGAGCCACCAACTAGAAGTGCGCCAGCTAAACCAGGACCTGCTGTATAGGCAATACCCGTTATGTCAGCTAGGTTAACATCACTTTCTTCAAGAGCTTCATTAATTAATGGCAGTGTTTTTTGGATATGATCTCTAGAAGCCAACTCAGGAACTACTCCACCAAACTCTGCATGCAATTCAATTTGAGAAAAGAGTTTATGAGAAATCAGCCCTTCTTCACTACTATAGATTCCAATTCCTGTCTCATCACAAGAAGATTCAATACCCAAAGTAATGAGCTTTGGATTAGCCACCTAACGCTTCACCTAAGTAAACTTTTTTAACTTGATCATTTGCCAAAATAGAGTCTTTATCACCCTCTGCAATTATCTTGCCATCATGTAAGACATAAGAATGATTACAGGTGTCCAACATTTCTCGATAGTTATGATCTGTAATCAAAATACCTATACCTTTATCTCTGAGTTGATAAATAATTTCTTGGATATCTCCAACTGATATTGGATCAATTCCTGCAAAAGGTTCATCTAATAAAATAAACTTTGGATCCATTGCTAGTGACCTCGCTATCTCAACCCTTCTTCTCTCTCCACCAGATAAAGTTATGCCTTGAATATGACGAACATGTCCAACCTTAAATTCAGCTAAGAGCTCTTCCAATCTTTCTTTTCTGGATTTTATAGGTATTGATTTATTCATTTCCAGCACAGCCATAATATTATCTTCAACACTTAACTTTCGAAAAATTGAAGGCTCCTGTGGAAGGTAACCAAGACCTAGATTGGCACGTTTATGCATGGGCATATGACCAATAGATTTTTGGTTAAGAATGATTTCGCCCTTGTTTGACCTAACAAGCCCACATGTAATATAAAAACAAGTTGTTTTGCCCGCTCCATTTGGACCTAATAAGCCAACGATTTCTCCACCTTTTACTGAAAATGAGACATCATTAACTACAACTCGCCTTGCATATTTCTTATAAATATTTTTAACTTCTAATATATGTTCTGACATTCGATTTTAATGTTTAATATGCTTAACTATCTTACCCTAAATGAATTCTATATGCTTAGAGCTATAAAGCTCTTGAACCCCATTTTTTGTTAATACTTTTAGTCCACCTTTATCATTAATACCAGTTACTATTCCTTCGACAATTTCATTAGATTGTGAGATTTTAAGCTTACATCCATTAAGCATGTCATATTGATCCCATTCAAGTTCAAGATCCAACAGACCATGATTTTTAAAGTTATCAATCCTTAGCAAGATATTATTAATTAATTTTGCAATTAATTGCTGGATATCTGGTATTTTTTGTTGCATTTGAGATAGGTCTATCCAAGGCGTATCACAATTAAAATTTTTACCTAGGTTATAGTTTAAACCCACTCCAATAACTACAGACTGGATACCTGATTGAATCTGATTCTCTAATAAAATTCCAGCTAATTTACTATCCTTAAAATAAATATCATTTGGCCATTTGATTTTAAAGCCTTGATATGAATATTCATTCTCCAGAACCTTTATTATTGCTAAACCTATGATTAAACTGAGGCCACTTAAGTTTTCTTCTTGAATAAAATTTTGGCGAATAGAGAAAAGAATACTTCCATCTTTTTGTGAAACCCATTTTCTTCCATACTGGCCTCTTCCATCTGATTGTTGCCTGGTAACACAAATCTGAGTTTTTTTTGAATATGGCCTGTTACTTAAAAAAAGATTCGTACTATCGATTGAATCAAAAAAATGACAATCTAAATCATCAGATAGCAATTTTTTTAAAGAAGAATAATAATCCACGTAATTAGAAAGATAATTAAAGACAATAAAACTGCCGCTGATGCAACATCTTTGGCGAAACCAGAAAGTTCATGTTGATCAAGACTAATTCGATCAACAATAGCTTCTATTGCAGAGTTTAACAGCTCAATAATTAATACTAAAAAGATTGGCACAATAAGCAAAACTCTTTCAATAGATGACTCTCCAAGCCAATAACCAAGAGGTACTAGAAATATTGCAAGCCAAACCTCAAGTCGAAATGCATATTCAGAATGGTAGCATGCCTTCAAACCTTGAATAGAGTAGATCGTTGCTGACCAAAGTTTTTTTATGCCAGTTGGCTTATTATTTTTGTTCATATGGTTAACATACCAAGTCAATAGTCTTCTCTGAAAAGAAGAATACTTTGTTAAAATATTAATATCTATTTTACAATACAAAAAATAATAATCGCTCATGAAAATTGCACTTGGTGTTGAATATTTAGGAACTGATTTTTTTGGTTGGCAAATACAAAAATCTGGCCTTAGAACAGTTCAAGGTGCTGTTGAATTAGCATTATCAAAAGTAGCAGACCATCCTGTTCGTGTTTTTTGCTGTGGAAGAACAGATTCTGGTGTTCATGCTATAGAGCAGGTTATTCATTTTGAAACTGAAATAAGTAGAACTAATAATGCCTGGCTATTTGGTGGGAATGTTAACTTACCAAGTGATGTAAATTTCACTTGGGCAAAAGAGGTCGCAGAAGATTTTCATGCAAGGTTCAATGCTTATGCAAGATCTTATGAGTACAAAATACATAATAATCCCATAAGGTCATCTCTAAAAACTAATTATTATTTATGGGAACCAAGAAATCTAAATATTATAGAGATGAAAAAAGCAGTAAGTTTTTTAGTTGGTGAGCATGACTTTTCATGCTTTAGAGGGAGATTATGTCAGGCAAAAACACCTATTAAAACCATAGAATATATTGATATTATTGAATCAAATGATGAATTAATTTTAAAAATTAAAGCTAATGCATTTCTTCATCATATGGTTCGAAACATTGTAGGTACAGTCCTTAAAATAGGCAGAGGAGAGAAGGATGCTGAATGGATATTATCAGTATTGGACAGCAAAGATCGAAGAAAGGCCGGCCCAACAGCAGAGCCTCAAGGTCTATATTTTATAAAGGCTTTTTATGAGAATCTTTAATAATTAAGATTCTAATACTGAATCATCAATATCTAATATCTGGTCTTGCTCTTCTAGATTATCTTCCTCTTGAACTTGATTACTTAATTCAAGTTGTTGCCAAACATACTTAAGTGCATCAGCTCTCAATTCAAAAAAACGATTTTCTCCAAACCTAGTTTTAAAGCCTGAGCGATGCAATTCTGCCTCAAGTCTATCAGTTCTTGCAAATAAAATTTCTACCCCAGAATCTGCACATGACTCAACAAGATTAGACAAGACCTGTTCTCCACTTGCATCAATCTGAAAAATAGAAGCAACATCAACAACAATATATTTCAATTCCTTATTCCTTGAAATGAGTTCGAGCAATTTAGTTTCAAAGTAAGCAGCATTTGCAAAATAAAGAGAGCCACTATACTTTGCTACTTTTACTTCATTACTGATCTCTGTATCCTCATCAGTATATCTAGAGGCAATAATTGACTCAGGTTGAACTGATAATTCTGCAAAGTTTGGCTCCATAGTTCTATAGAGAAATAAGCCGAGTGACATAATAACACCAAAGGCAATACCATTTTCAAGGTGAGGGGCAAAAACTAGTGTCATTATAAAAGTAAGAAGACCAACCCAGCCGTCATGCTTTTCTACTTTCCATGCGTGTCTTAGTGGGCCAAAATGAATTAAATTTACTACTGACATTAAAATAATAGCGGCTAAAGTTGCTTGTGGAAGATGGTATAGCAATGGTGTCAGCCAAACTATTGTTAAACCAACAATAACAGCTGTTATAACTGAGGCAAAACCGGTAACTGCGCCTGCCGTTAAATTTACAGCAGAACGAGAGAATGAACCTGAGACCGCATACCCCTGAAAGAAACTTGAGGTAATATTTGATAAGCCTTGTCCAATGAGTTCCTGATTAACATCTAGTCGCTGCTTTGTAGTTGCAGCCATTGACTTAGCAACAGAAATTGCCTCCATAAATCCAATCAATGATATTGTTATTGCATAAACAAATAATGTACCCATCGCATTAAAATCAAAACTAGGAATCTTAAAACTAAATAAGCCATCTATCTCAATTGAATTAACAATTGCCCCACCCATTGATTCATAATCAATTAAAAAAGAGGCTGCTGTAGAAATTATTGCAACTGTTAATATCGCAGGCATTCTAGGGGAAAATTTCTTTAAAAGTATAATTCCTAAAACACCAGATAGCGCCATAGCTAATGTAGGAATGTGAGTATTAAATATAGCTGACTCTATTAATCTTGCAATAGTTTGATAACTTTGATCTGCATTACAAATTGTATGCAGTGCTGGATTGACCGAACTTTCAATCCTTTCAATTAGATTAAGAGGCTGACATGCACTACTCCAATCTGCATCATTACTATTAATGACTCGAATACCAAAAACCTTAGGGAGCTGAGAGGCTCCAATAATTATTGCAGCAGCATTAGTAAAACCAGTCACAACTGGATGTGACAAAAAGTTTATTACAAAGCCAAGCCTGAGAATACCCAAAGATAGTTGAAAGACTCCAACTATAAGCGCAAGCAATGCAGCATATACTGCATAACTTGCTGGATCAGTCACAATTTCTCCCAGAGCAGCTGCTGTTAATAAAGATACAACAGCCACTGGACCCGTTGATAACTGTCTTGAAGAACCCATTATTGCACCCATTAATACTGGCAAGAATGATGCGTAAAGGCCATATTGAGGGCCTAATCCAGCTAACTGTGCATATGCCATCGATTGAGGAACTATTACAAAGGCAACAGTAACGCCTGCTATAAGGTCTGCTTTTAAAGTCCTTGGATTAGTTAGATCTTTAATCCATAACAAAAATGGAAATAGTTTTGTTATCCAGTTCATGAAATATTTTTCTGAAATATGATGTTCTTAAATTATAAAATAAGGCTACCTTGCTCATATAGGCAAGCTAAAGATACTATTATAATATACGACCTGGGAAGTCATATATATGTATTAGATTAAATTTCCTATAAATAACTTAAGCAGTAAATAGATTTATAATTAAGATATTTAACTTTAAAAATCCTCATCCCAGTCAACTAAGATTTCTTTATTGTCTTTATCGATAGATAGAAGAAAAGGCTCAATATAAGGAATCCAATGCTCTTTTTCACCTTTGGTAACTATTACATTATTTGACCCAGTATCAACTAGATAGTCAACAACTCCTAGGTTAGTTTGATTTTGATTAATTACCTTGAACCCAACAAGCTCATACCAATAATGCTTTCCATCATCAAGTTTGGGTAATTGATCTTGGTTAATATAAAGATCTTGCCCAATCAGGTTTATGGATAGATCTCGATTATCAATACCCTTTATATGAGCAACAATAGTTTTTGACTGCTCCCGACCATCAGTAATTTCAAGAATTTCATAGTTACCATTATTAATGATGTACCATGGTTCGTAACTAAGAATATTTTTTCTAGGTTCAGTGTAAGAAAAGATTTTTACCCACCCCTTGATACCAAAAAAGCCATTAATCTTACCGACTAATAGCTTTTTCTCATCTGACTGAGGTATTGGTGTCACCAAATTATTTAGCTTCTGGCTCTTCCGCAGGCTTTTCATCAGCTGGAGCTTCTTCTGCTGCTGGAGCTTCTTCTGCTGCTGGAGCTTCTTCTGCTGCTGGAGCTTCTTCTGCTGCTGGAGCTTCTTCTGCTGCTGGAGCTTCTTCTGCTGCTGGAGCTTCTTCTGCTGCTGGAGCTTCTTCTGCTGCTGGAGCTTCTTCTGCTGCTGGAGCTTCTTCTGCTGCTGGAGCTTCTTCTGCTGCTGGAGCTTCAGCCACAGCATCTGCTGCTTCCTTAGCCTCTAGCTCTGTTTTAGCTTTCTCAGCTGCTGCAATTTTTTTAGCTTTATCTGCAGCTTTTGCTGCATGCGTGGCTAATTGTTTTTCGCGAATCGAAGGATCTCTAAACTCTTTTACAAGTTGCTTGACACGATCTGAAATCTGCGCACCTTCCGAAATCCAATATGATAGTCTGTCTTCTTCTAGTTGAAGCCTGACCTCTTGTCCGCGAGCAATTGGATTAAAGAATCCAATGCGCTCGATGTAACCACTGTCTCTTCTCTTTCTAGAGTCTGTTGCTACAATCGAATAAAAAGGGTTTTTCTTGGCTCCACCTCGGGCTAGTCTTATCTTAACCATGGGTTTTTTGCTCCTTTTAGATTGTTTAAATATTAAGGCGGGAAATTATATCAGTTTTAAATCTCACGTGCTAATTTAATCGCTTCACCAATATAGTTCGAAGGCGTTAGCTTTAGTAACTCGTCTTTTGCTTCCTGAGGGATATCTAAAGAACTTATAAAGTCTGCTAAAATTTTGGCATCTATTGTTTTGCCTCTAGTTAGAGACTTAAGTTTTTCATATGGATTTTCAACTCCATATCGACGCATAACCGTTTGAATTGGTTCAGCTAAAACTTCCCAAGCTTCATTTAAATCAGCCATTAATTTAGATTCATTTACTTCTAATTTTAAAATTCCTTTGGTAATTGATGCATATGAAATTAAACTATGTGCACAACCTACCCCTAAGTTTCGAAGTACCGTTGAGTCTGATAAGTCTCTTTGCCATCTTGAAACTGGAAGCTTTGTTGCAAAGTGCTCACCTATTGCAATAGCTAAACCTAAATTTCCTTCTGCATTCTCAAAATCAATTGGGTTAACTTTGTGAGGCATTGTTGAAGACCCAATCTCACCCTCAATAGTTTTTTGTGTGAAATAGCCTAAGGAGATATATCCCCATACATCACGACAAAAATCAATCATAATTGTATTGAAACGATTTAAAGCATGAAAGTACTCAGCAATATAATCATGGGACTCTATTTGAGAACTATATGGTGAATAATTGATTCCAAGACTCTCAATAAAATCTTTTGAAACATGGGGCCAGTCAATTTCTGGATATGCACTTAAATGAGCATTGAAATTACCAACTGCGCCATTAAACTTACCCATTATTTGAACATTGTTGAGTTGTTCGATTTGTCTCATTAAGCGGTAAGAAAAATTAGCCATTTCCTTTCCAATAGTAGTCGGTGAGGCAGTTTGACCATGAGTTCTTGAGAGCATAGCAATATCTGCATTATCTTTTGCAAGGTCAGAAATTAGATTTAATGCCTTTCTCATTTCACTAAGCAGAACCTCTCTTCCATCTTCAAGCATTAGTGCATGAGAAAGATTGTTAATATCCTCAGAAGTGCATGCAAAGTGAATAAATTCACTTGCATTGTGTAACTCAGGTACTGCAGAAACTTTCTCTTTAAGAAAGTATTCAACAGCCTTTACATCGTGATTAGTAGTCTTTTCAATTTCTTTAATAGCCTTAGCATCTTCTAAAGAAAAATTATTAGTAATAGACGAGAGGACTGCATTGGATTCTGAACTAAATTCTGGAACTTCAGAAATTTGCGAATTCATTGAAATGGCTTGCAACCACCGAACTTCAACCAAGACTCTGTACTTAATTAATCCAAACTCACTAAAAATTGATTTGAGTGGTCCTGTCTTATCGCCGTAACGACCATCAATGGGTGAAATAGATGTAAGGGTATCAAATGTCATAATACAAAGTATTCAATCAATAAATTCAAGCCATCACCTTAAAAAGGATAAAATTATACTCTATTTATTGAATCACCTAATACCCACTATTACTATGAAAGAAGCGTACTTAAAACATTGCGATGAAAGAAAAAAAGAAAATCTTCCGCCACTTGCACTAAATGCCAAACAAACAAAATCTGTAGTTGACGAACTAATCATTGGCTCTGATGATGATTTTTTTCTAGATCTTTTAACCCATAGAGTGCCCCCTGGAGTTGATGAGGCTGCATATGTGAAAGCAGGATTTTTAACTAGCATCGCAAAAGGTGACGAAATCTGCAAAGCAATTTCTCAAAAGCATGCTACCTTTTTATTAGGCACAATGCTTGGTGGTTACAGTATTACCTCTTTAATTGACTTACTGGATATTAATGAAACTGCTGAAAGTGCATCTGATGCTCTTTCTCATAATATTCTTATCTATGAGGCGCATCAAATGATTCTTGAAAAATCATTAAACAATCCTTATGCAAAAAAAATTGTCGATTCATGGGCATCAGCAGATTGGTTCACCTCAAAGGAACCCCTTCCAGAAAGTATTAAAACAGTTGTTTTTCGAGTAGATGGTGAAACTAATACAGATGATCTTTCTCCAGCAACTGAAGCTTGGTCCCGACCTGATATCCCACTTCATGCAAAAGCAATGCTTATTAAAAAAATGGAAAAACCGCTTGAAAAAATTAATGAACTTAAAGAAAAAGGATTACCATTATGTTACGTTGGTGATGTAGTTGGTACTGGTTCTTCACGCAAATCTGCCATTAATTCAGTTTTATGGCATATGGGTGAAGCCATTGATTACATTCCAAATAAAAATAGCGGTGGTATTGTTCTTGGTGGCAAGATTGCTCCTATATTTTTTAATACAGCAGAAGACTCTGGCGCTCTTCCAATAGAGTGTGATGTTTCAAAACTTAAAATGGGTGATGAAATTACGATCTATCCCTATGAGGGTGTTATCAAAGACTCATCTGATAGTATAGTTTCTAAATTTGAGCTGGCACCGAGTACTATGCCTGATGAGGTTCAGGCTGGTGGGAGAATTCCACTGATTATTGGAAGAGGGCTTACAGATAAAACTAGGTCAGAGCTTGGGCTAAGTGTAAGCGATGTATTCCTTCGTCCAGTGGATCCAAAGAATAGCTCAGCAGGCTTTACATTGGCACAAAAAATTGTTGGAAAAGCTTGTGGTGTGCCTGGAATTAGACCTGGCACCTATTGTGAACCTCGAATGAGTACAGTTGGCTCTCAAGATACTACCGGTGCAATGACACGTGATGAATTAAAAGAACTTGCCTGCCTAGGTTTTTCTGCAGATCTTGTGATGCAAAGTTTTTGTCATACTGCTGCTTATCCTAAACCTATTGATCTTGAATTGCAGCACTCACTTCCAGATTTTATGCATTCAAGAGGAGGAGTCTCACTTAAACCTGGTGATGGCATTATTCATTCTTGGCTTAATCGAATGTTATTACCAGATAGTGTTGGCACAGGTGGTGACTCGCATACTCGTTTCCCAATTGGAATTAGCTTTCCAGCTGGCTCAGGACTTGTTGCTTTTGGTGCCTCTATTGGTGTTTTACCACTAGACATGCCAGAATCAGTCCTAGTTCGATTCAAAGGAAGCATGCAACCAGGAATCACCCTACGAGATCTAGTTAATGCTATCCCTTATGTAGCAATCCAGAAAGGACTTCTAACCGTTGATAAATCTAACAAGAAAAATGTATTTTCTGGGCGAGTTTTAGAGATTGAAGGCCTTGGAGATCTTAAGGTTGAGCAAGCATTTGAACTTGCGGATGCTACAGCAGAGAGATCGGCAAATGGCTGCACTGTTCAACTTAATAAGGAGCCTATTGAGGAGTATTTAAAGTCAAATATAACACTACTTAGCACGATGATTGATAGCGGCTATGATGATAAAAAAACTATTGCTAAGAGAATTCAGGATATGCAAAAGTGGCTTGATAATCCTGTTCTCCTTAAAGCTGACAAGGATTGCGAATACACTGAAGTTATTGAAATTAATTTGGATGAAATAAAAGAACCAATTCTAGCTTGTCCAAATGATCCTGATGATGTCAGGCTCCTGTCATCTGTTGCAAATACTAAAATTGATGAAGTATTTATTGGCTCTTGTATGACGAATATCGGACATTTCAGGGCTGCAGCACAACTTCTAAAAGATAAAACTGAGCTTAATACTGTTTTATGGATTGTGCCACCAACAAGAATGGATGAAAAACAATTGCGAGCTGAGGGTATCTATGAGACCTTTGAGCGATTAACTGATCGAACTGAGATGCCAGGTTGCTCTTTGTGTATGGGTAATCAGGCTAGAGTTGAAGAAGGTGCATCAGTTGTATCAACCTCAACAAGAAACTTTCCAAACCGACTGGGTGACAACAGTGATGTCTTCTTAGCATCTGCTGAAGTAGCAGCGATTTCAGCAAAACTAGGCTATATACCAAGTCCTGAAGAATATTTAGCTTTGATGAGGGACATTGAACCAATGTCTGGTGAGATTTATCAATACCTTAACTTTAATAAGATTGCTGATTACCAAGATTCAGCTGCAAATGTTCCACTAGAAACTATCCTTCAAAGTTAAGGAATAAAGATATTAAAAAAGCCGCATAAAGCGGCTTTTTTTAATCTATTTGATAAAGAATTACTTAATTTTAGCTTCTTTATACATTACATGCTTTCGAACCACCGGATCAAATTTCTTTACTTCAACCTTATCCGGATGAAGACGTTTATTCTTTGTAGTAGTATAGTAGTGTCCTGTTTCAGCAGAAGATACTAGTTTAATTTTTTCTCTCATAAGTTACTCCTTAGACCTTTTCGCCGCGACTACGGATTTCTGATAATACTTCATCAATACCTTTCTTATCGATAACACGGAGTCCTCTTGCAGAAAGTTTTAACTTAACAAAACGATTTTCACTCTCCACCCAAAAGCGATGTGTATGAAGATTTGGATAAAAACGACGTCGCGTTCTATTGTTAGCGTGAGAAACGTTATTACCACTCATTGGTCGCTTACCAGTTACTTGACATATCTTTGCCATAACGACTACCTATTGAAATTCTAAAAAGGCCAAATTATACGCAAAAAATAGCTGTTTTTTTATATAAATTTATTTACTTTATTGATAAAAACTGTATCATACCAATCTTCTGGAGGGATGGCAGAGCGGTTGAATGCACTGGTCTTGAAAACCAGCAAGGGCTAATACCCTTCCAGGGTTCGAATCCCTGTCCCTCCACCACATAGATCCCTCTACTTAAGCATCCTTAAAAATTGTTGTATTTAAATGTGAATGGATTAAAAAATAATACTCACATAGCCACACTGTTTAACATTATTATATTAATTAATATAATAAAAAAATAATAATATGTCTGAAATCATTGGTCAATCTGAAGAACGAAAAACGTTATATTATGCTTTAGGATTTACATTAGCATTTTTCTTATACTTATTATTTGTTTTAAGTCCTAATGGTAAATGTTTTGCTGTCGATGTTGGATCAAACTCATTAGGCCTTACTTTTTCTTATACTCAAGAAATGGTTCAAGGTTTCTTTGGATTAAGGACAAAGGAACAACTTATTTGTTATGGCCAATTCCTACAAATTTGGGATGTAATTTTTGCAATAATTTATACTTTAATGTACGCAACTTGGATTAAATATCTATTTAATCAGAGGCGTCTATTAATGATAGTCCCTATTCTAGGAATGCTTGCCGATTGGTCAGAGAATTTTGCTGAAATATTAATGCTTAAAAGCTATTTTATTTCAAATTCAATATCAGAAACATTAGTGTCCGTTGGATCTGGAATTAACTCCTTTAAATGGGTAATGTCCAGTCTTACTTATTTGATAATCTTAGTCGGAATCATAATCGCAATAATTGCATTTATAAAACGCAAACTAAATTAAAAAATTAATAAAATCTTCTTAAGGACCGTATGTCTAATAAAAAAGGGTTACAAGACGCGTATTCATTAGTAACTCCTGAGGATTCAATAAATTTATATCGAACTTGGGCATCTACATATGATAGTGATTTTGCTATACAAAATGATTATCGTTCACCCTTTGAAATAGCGAAATATTTTGATAAATATTCCAATAATAATGACACTCCAATTCTAGATGTTGGAGCAGGCACAGGGCTCGTTGGAGAGCGTTTAAAATTTTCCTCAAAAGAAATTGATGCCCTAGATATCTCTCCTGAAATGCTAGAAATTGCTAGATTAAAAAATTGTTACTCAAAAATAATTGAAGCAGATGTAACTAAAAGATTATCAATAAATGATAATCATTATGGAGCTATTGTAAGTGCAGGAACTTTTACTCATGGCCATGTTGGGCCAAGTGCATTTGATGAACTTTTAAGGATTGCCCAACCTGGTGGACTGTTTGTTTTTACTATCCACAACAAGCTATACAAGAAAGCTGGATTTGATAAAAAATTCATAGAGATTCAAAAAAATATCACTGAACCAAAACTTCACGAAATATTAGTTTATGGAAATAATCCAGATGAAAACTATGGAAACGATAAAGTAATTATTGCCATTTTTAGAAAGAAATAGATTTATATTTTAAGTATGAATTTAATAGACAAATATTGCAATAATATTGCATATCTGATATATTATCGCAATTATTTTTTAAAAAGGGTAGGACTGATGTCAAAACTTAAATTTTTTATATTACTTCTTGTTTCATCATATACATTCGCAGAAGAAACTAGGCATGCCAATGCTCATGTTCATGGCTTAAATAATGTAACAATGATCTTAAGTCAGAAAGAAGTAGCAATATCTTATGAAATGCCAATAGCTCAATTATATGTTGATGACCATGATGAACATGACGATGAGCATGACGATGACAAGCATGATGACCATGATGAGCATGATGAGCATGACGATGACAAGCATGATGACCATGATGAGCATGATGAGCATGACGATGACAAGCATGATGACCATGATGAGCATGACGAGCACGAAGAAAATGATGTGCACAAAGAAATTACTAAGGAGTCTTTAGAGGAATTTAAAAATTATTCATTACTATTTGATTTGCCTTTCTCAGCAAAATGTGCACTTAGCTCTTTTGAATCTGAGTTTCATAAAGTTTCAACTGAAGGCGATCATAAAGACATTGAGTTAGCTTATGAATTTATATGTGAAGAACCTTCGCTACTAAACGGTCTTAGATTTACTGCTTTTGATCGGTTTGACGATTTAGAGACAATAAATTTTGATGCTGTCATAAATAATAAAGGCTTCACTAAAAGCTTTGATTCATTAGATAATATGATAACCTTCTAAAAAATGTGAAATTTTAATGCTCAAAACAACAGGCCTGAAATATCTTTATAAGCATGGCAAGACTATTGAATTTCCAGACATTGAAATTGAAACAGGACAACGCTTATTGATTAGTGGTTTTTCAGGCTGTGGTAAGACGACCTTGCTTAGTCTTATTGCAGGAGCTCTTAGGCTTCAAGAAGGCTCGATAAACTTTAATGACACTGATTATTCAGATATGTCCTCGATGAGTCTGGATAAATTTAGAGCAGATCATATTGGTTATATTTTTCAAACGCTAAACCTCATCCCATTTTTAAATGTTTCAGAAAATATTGCTCTTGGAATTAAGTTTTCTAAAAATAGGAAATCTAAAGTCAGCGATACGCATCAGGAGATTGAGAGGCTCATCAGCTCTCTTGGTCTGGAAAAAGAAATTTTAAATACAGCAATTGATAATTTAAGTGTTGGCCAACAGCAAAGGGTTGCAGTTGCTCGAGCCTTACTAGGAAAACCAGATTTAATTTTAGCTGATGAACCAACATCAGCACTTGATAACGATACAACCAAAAAATTTCTTGATGAAGTAATGAATACTTTTGATCGATCTCATCAGGCAATAATAATGGTAAGTCATGATCTCTCAATTGCACCCTACTTTGATACTGTTTTAGATTTTAATAAACATAATGCTCATTCCATTATTTAAATCAATTTGGTCAAGAATTCTGCCTACTTCGTTGGTCACAATATCATTAATGGCGTCTATGGTTCTGTTACTAAGTATTGAACGGATTCAACAGGGAGCAGAGGAAGGCTTTAACCAAAGTATTTCAGGAGTTGATGCAATTATTGGTCCAAGATCAAGCTCCCTTGAGCTAGTTCTGTATACGGTATTTCATCTTGGACGACCTACAAATAATATTACTACTAAAACAATTGATGAAATTAAACTAAGAAATGATATAGATTGGATAGTTCCTATTGCTTTGGGTGATAGTCATAAAGGTTTTAGAGTAATAGCTACTGATTCAAATTACTTTGAACATATCAAATATGGTTCTAATAAATCATTAAAAGTTTCAGAAGGTAGAATATTTTCTGAAATATCAGAAGTAGTTTTAGGTGCAGATGTTGCTAGTAAACTTAATTATAAAATTGGGACAAGCATTCAGATAACTCATGGATCATCTGAGTCAATAGGCAGTAAACATGATGACTTCTCATTTATTGTAACAGGCATACTTGATAAAACAGCTACACCAATTGATCAAGCTATTTTTTTGGATTTACGGGGTTATGAGTTGTTGCACTTGGGCTGGCAAAGTGGAAGAAAAGTATTCAGTCTTGATAATATTGACCTATCTGCTATTCCTGAAGACGACCTAAATCCAAAAACTATAACTGCTGCTTTTGTAGGACTCAAGTCACAATTAACTCTATTTAATTTTACCAAGAGCATTAGGGAGTACCCAAGTGAGGCCATATCTGCAGTTATTCCGGGTATTGCTTTATCTCAGCTTTGGTCAATTGTTGGACTAGTGGATAAAGGTTTTGAGTTGCTTAGTTGGATTATCATTGCCATTAGTTTAATAGCAATGATTACTCTCATTATTGCGAGTTTAGAGAATCGCAAACAAGAAATGACTATCTATAGAGCTAATGGAGCTTCTCCAATATTCTTAGGTGGAATAGTAATTTATGAGGCCCTTATAATTGGATTAGTTGCAATTGTTGGTGCAATTTTAATTGTAACAATAGTAACTTATTTTGCAACTAATCAGCTTAACCTAGCGTTAGGAATTACGCCATCATTTAAGTTGGTAAGTTTGGGTGAAATCAGAATATTTACTATTATCTTATTATCCGGAGTTCTAAGCAGCTTAATTCCAGCCATTATGGTTTTTAGAAAGAATTTACATCAAACACTAGGTTAAACTCAATCATGGCAAAAATAATTGCAATTTTTTTAATGGCCCTATCATTGAATTCCTTGGCAATAGTTGTCACTGATGACTATTTAATGGATCTTCAAGATAATTGGTTAAGCCTTGAACCAGCTGGTGCATACGATTTTATTCCTGATGACTTATCTTATGACACCTATATTAGTGAAGACTTTCAAAATAAACTTGATGAGGCTAGTAAGAAACTAAATATCTCACTAGAGGGTCAAGATATTGCATTGGCTGGCTTTATGGTTCCAGTTGAATATCAGGGTTCTGATGTAAGTAAGTTTTTACTTGTTCCAGAATCTGGGCAATGCATCCATGTTCCGCCCCCTCCTTTAAATCAAACACTGCTTGTTGATGCGTCAAGTGATCCAACAGAATTTCGAGATTTGTATGTACCTATAATTGTTTATGGCAGGATATCTGTTGGCTCTCAAAGTTTTGATATTGCAGATAGTGGGTATACTATTAGTGATGTGGTTATTGAAACACTGCACTTTGATGATGATGATTACAATATAGAGGAAAGTGATGATTGAAAGATCTGAGTTAATTTCCAAATGCCTAGATTCTGGAAGAAGTGCAACACCCCAAAGAATATCTATTGTCGATGAACTAAATCATTCAGGTAAAAATCTGTCTGCCTATGATCTATTGGGGCGACTAAAAGATAAAGGGCAAGCATTTAATATCAGCACAATTTATAGAGTTCTTGATTTCTGGATTGAAATGGATGTCGTGCATAAAATTGATTCAAGTAATACTTTTTTAATGTGTAATGACAGTCATACTAATCACTTTCATGTGTTACTTCATTGCTCCATGTGTAAGTCCATAGAGGAGTCTTGCCAAGTCTCTGCTCAACTATCATTACCAGAGTCAAATAAGTTTTCAATTAAGGACGGGCAAGTTATAGAATTTCAAGGATTTTGCAGTAAATGTAAATAATTTTTGACTAATTCCCCATATAATTAAATTTATTTTCTAGATATATTAATTCCTATGTTGAATAAATCTTTTAAGTCTTCAAAAGCATTCTTTTTTTTATCGATAATTTTCATGATTACTATTAACTCAAAAGCAATTGCTGTGGCCGACCTTTCATTTCCATTTAATGCAGATAGTGGAAACTACTGGCAGTACGTCAGTGATCGAGTAATGGGGGGTGTATCAGATGGCCAGGTAAATCTTGAACAAGATGGAGAAATGTTTTATGCAAGACTAACTGGTAATGTCAGTACAGCAAATAATGGTGGTTTTATTCAGTTACGATCAAGAGTCTCATTCGCAAACTCCGAAAGGGAAGGTAAAAATCTCAAAGGCGTTCGACTTAACGTAAGAGGAAATGGAGAAACATATTATATTCACATTCGAACCGATGAAAGTTATTCACCATCGGACTATTATGCTATTACTTTTAAGACAAATTCTGAGTGGCAAATGATAGATCTTCCTTTCAATAAATTTGAACGTAGATGGTCAAAAGAGACAGCCTTGGATCCAAAAAAAATTAGGAGTTTTGGAATTGTTGCTTATGGAAGAGATCATGTTTCTGATATTTCAGTTTCAACATTAGAGTTTTATTATTAAGCACATCAAGTATTAATATGAAATCAAGAGCCAGGGTTGTAGTTATTGGGGGAGGAATTGCGGGCTGTTCCACCTTATACCACCTTACTGAAGAGGGCTGGGCGGATGTTGTTCTAGTTGAGCGAAATGATCTTACTAGTGGAACCACTTGGCACTCTGCAGCGCAGGTTACTAATTTTGGCATGAACCAAACAATGGTTGGTTTAAAAACACATTCAATTAAATTATACAAAGAATTGTCTGATGATTCAGATCACCCAGTCAACTACAACTACGGTGATGGAGGAATAAGACTTGCCAGTACAAAAGAACAAATGCAGGGCTACCATCACTTTGTATCAATGGCTAGAGGTATGGATGTTAATTTTGAAGTCATTGATGCCAAGGAATGTCAACGACGTCATCCATTAATATCAACAGATAATTTAATTGGTGGATTATGGGATCCACTTGATGGTGATATAGACCCTTATCAATTATGTCACTCTTTAACTCGAAGAGCTCGAAAAGCTGGTGCTGAGGTTTACACAAATACTCCAGTAACTGCATTAGAACAATACCCAGATGGGACATGGAAGGTTACTACTGAGAATGGTAATATTGATTGTGATATTATTGTTAATGCCTGTGGATACAGGGTAAATGAGGTAGGCAAAATGATGGGCGTCCATCATCCTATAGCTTCTATGGAGCATCAGTACTTTTTAACAGAGGATATTCCAGAAATTATCCATTCAGATCATCGAATGCCTCTCTTAAGATGTCCTATATCTGATTATTATTGTCGACAAGATAAGAATGGACTTCTGATTGGATTTTATGAACAAAATTGTAAACCATGGGGGATGGATGGAATCGATCCAAACTTTGTGAATGCTCTCTGTCCGGATGATTTAGAGAGAGTGACTGATGTTTTGGATGGGGCATTTGAGCGCATGCCAGCTCTTATGAATGCTGGAATCAGAAGCATTATTAATGGCCCAATTACCTACACAATTGATGGTGCTCCACTGGTTGGAAAAATTCCAGGAAAAGAAAATGCTTTTTGCATAATTGGCTTAAGAGCTGGTCTTGGTGAAGGTGGCGGACACGGTTGGTTGCTTGCCCAACAAATTGTTCATGGTGAGGCATGCTATGACACTTGGTGTCTTGATCCTAGAAGATTTACCTCTCATGCGAATGTTGAAATGACCTCTCTAAAGGCCATTGAAGATTATCAAAATGAGTTTCGCTTTCATTTTCCTCATGAGCATCGCCCTACAGCTCGCAATGCAAAAACTACTCCTCTCACTCCAGTAATGGATTCAGAAAATGCTGCATTCACAGTGATTAATGGATGGGAGCGTGTTGAATATATAAAACCCTCAAAAGACTTTCAACCATCACTCTCTTTTCATTTTGATGAAACATTTGAAATTGTCGCAAAAGAAGTAAAGAACATACAAAACAATGTTGGACTCACCGAGGTCAATGGCTTTAATCGGTTTGAAATTAGTGGCCCAGATGCTGATACTTTTATCGATCGTATGTTTTGTGGAAATATTACTCACAAGCCAAGTCGAATTGGATTAGGTTATCTATTGAATGACTTTGGAATGATAAAAAGTGAGGCAACTATTTCTAATATTCCGTCATCAGATCGAGGGCCTAATCGAATCTGGTATGGTTCAGCTGCAGCATCGGAGTTCCATGATATGGATTGGCTAAAGCAACACTTAAAAGATGATGAAGAAGTCGCAATTAAAAGCCTAACTAATGATCAAACTATCCTCCTTTTAGCAGGGCCCAAAGCAAGAGATGTCTTATCAAGATGCAGCCGTGAAGACTGGAGTAAGGAGGCCTTTCCATGGCTAAGTGTCAGGGAATGTTTCATAGGTTTTTCTCCAGCCACCGTAATGTCAGTTAGCTTCTCAGGTGAGCTTGCTTATGAAGTGCATATCCCAAATTCATTTCTATACGCAGCTTATCTAACAATCTCTAATGCGGGAAAAGGTTTTGGAATGAAGCTTTTTGGGTCAAGAGCTGTAGAGTCCATGAGAATGGAAAAAGGATTTTTAGCATGGAAGTCAGACTTACTAACTGAGTTTGATCCTTATGAAACTGGCCTTGATCGTTTTGTCAATCTAAATAAAGATAACTTCATTGGAAAAAAAGCATTACAAAATCGCTTCAAAGATGGCATGAAACAAAAACTTGTCTGTCTAAAAATAGATAGTAAAAATTCTCCTGCATATGGTGGAGCCTCACTAATTGAAGATGATAAAGTCATTGGTACAATAACATCTGGAGAATGGGGACACAGAGTAAATCTCAACCTTGCATATGCATTTGTAAATCTAGATAAATCTATAGAAGGAACTAGAATGATGCTAGATTTATTAGGTGAAATGATTTCAGTTGAAGTCATTCCATTTGGGATTTATGATCCAAGTTATAGTCGAATATTAGCTTAGGATTGATATTTGTATTAAAACAGATATGCTGATATTTAATAACTTGAAATAATTATTAGAGTTTTATTTTTACTTATAGCTCTTTTGTAAATCTGCCAATAACTCAATGACATGACTATAGCCATCGGCACCAAGACCTGCAACAACGGCGTCCACTGCTGGTGAGATAAAAGAAATATGCCTAAAAGTTTCACGTAAATGTGGATTGGAAATATGCAGCTCTATCTTAAAGCCAGGGAAGGACTTTAGAGCATCGTGTATTGCAATTGATGAATGCGTATAGGCAGCTGCATTAATGACAATTGCATCAATTTTTTTATTTATTGCATCCTGAATCCATTCAACCAGTTCACCCTCATAATTAGACTGCATAAATTTAACATCATGGCCATCTTTAGAGCCCAAATTAATGCACTCCTTAGAAATACTGTCTAATGTCTCGTGACCATAAATTTCTGGCTCACGAGTGCCAAGTAGATTTATATTTGGACCATTGATAACATAGATGTTCATTAATTAATCCTCAGTTTTTTACTAACCGCTCTAATAGCTAGATCATAACTATGAATGCCAAACCCACTTACAAATCCAACACTGCCCTCAGATACTTTTATTGGTTTAGTAATATCAATCCCCTTTTGAAAGATATTAGCAATATGCACCTCAATAACTGGTTTATTCTGAAGGGTAATTGTCTCTATATTGGAAGTATATATATCGGAGTCTATCAAGGATGCATGAGAGTAGCCAATAGGGTTAATGATAAGTGCATCAAACTCTTTACAAGCACTTGTTAAATAATTTGTCAACTCAACCTCATCATCAGTCTGACAAAACACCAAAGATAGGCCTAAGCTCTCACAAGTTTCTAAGCATTTTTGCTGAACCTTCTCTAAAGTTAGATCATCATGACCATATTCACTAAAGTTACTTAAATCAGAGAGACCTGGTCCATTAATTATTAGTAATCTATTATTCATTAAGTGTTTAAATTCAATTTATTACAGCATTATTATACTTTCCGAATGAAGATATAGCGCATGTTTAAGAATAGAGAAATTTTTATAATTAATTTTAGTTTTTAACTAAAGATTCAATCAAAGCTCGATAATAAGAAAATGATGGACAAATTCTATTCGAATCTTTAGCATCTTCATCCCAATAACGGAGTTTGATACACTCTTCAAGATAATCATTTTTTTCAAACTCTATAACCTCCTCTGAGGACATTGGCCCCCCTTGCAGATTAAGAGTGTCTATCGATGCAGCAGAGAGCAATTCGAAGTATTCTGGTCTGACTGCACAGAGGTAGCGCTTTGTGGCAACATGTTGTCGAATAGGCTCTACAACAGATAGTGGAAAGTAGTCTTCTAAAAAATTAGCACCTGCCTCTTCATGATAATTATTTTTACCTTTAGCTAATGCTGTTTCTGGAATTTCATTTTGATAATGGCCAATATCATGCAACAGTGCGGCAACAATAAGACTATCATCTGCACCAGATTTTTTTGCACACTGAGCTGCTTGAAGCATATGCTGTGACATTGTAACGTCCTCACCTAAATAAGATTCAGCCCCTCGCCTATTAAAAATATCTTCAATATGATTTACAATATTATGGCTGTTAAGATTTGTCATTGCTTTGACTGTAGAATATTGAGAAGACTATAAAGGCCATCTAAATCAGCATATGCTCCCTGTAAATGACGCTTACCCTTTTTAGAAAAAGCTGTTCTAGCATGCATCACTCTCGTATTATCAAATAATATTATTTCACCAGGTAATAGCTGAAATGTAATCTTCAGCTGATCTCTTTCAATCACCTCACCCCAGTGACGATAGGCTGAATAAAACGATCGAATCTTCACTGCTGGAAGATTAATTGTATCTATAGAGCGATTGTTATACCGTACCTTAATAACTTCATTATTATCATTGACTTCAATCATTGGCACCCTTGATCTAAGGTCTGTTTCTTCGTCTTTAAAGCGAAAATTAATCCAGTTTTTTGTTAATGTTAAAAAATTATCACTACTTTCTTGTCGCAGAATTTTTGCAGCATTAAAACCATCTACTAAAACTGAATCACCGCCCTCAGTTGAGCTCTCTAAGCAGTGCAAGAGTTGAACTGTTGGAACAGGATCACGATATGGATTATCAGTATGAGAACCAAGCCCCATATTTGTATATGCAAGATTATTTGGATTAACTTCTGTGCGAACCTCGAATAATTTGCCATAATTTGTCTCTCTAGTAAATCCCAATTCTTTTATAACCGCTAGAACTTGGCCTTCTTTAGTAGGAGCATCTTTTATGATACAAAACCCCATGTCCCTAATGGAACATAAAACTTGTAACTTACCTTCAATATTTTGATGAAAGTAATTATATGAAATTTTTGGCACACCATCATTAAAAGTATTTTTTTGCCAAAGTTTTTTATTTTTTTCACTTCTATCATCGAAGTGATTATTAAGGTCATAACAGTTTTTTCTTAACCAATCCTGTGAAAAAACTGATAAGTGGTTTTCAGGCTGAAAAAGAATACAAACATTGCCCTCTGAATCTTGAGTAACTTCTTCAATATATAGATCTTTACGAATATCAATAATACTAAATAAGCGTTGGCCATTATTCTCATTTCTTGATACAGGCATTTGACAATGATCGCGCAACCAATGACTAAATAGTTGACTTTGCTTACCGTCTTGCCAAACAATGATAAGATCATCATTCTCTAAAGTAAGTTTTTTAATTAGTTTGATTTAGTGCACTCCAAGCCAGTCTTTTTTTTAATAAATTATTACATTCCCACACTTTTACTTTTAGATTGTTGTCCAAAGAATGAAGCCTCTTTAGGATATTCTGGCAACTCAACACTATAACTAGTGCATCTTACAGTTCCAGTTTCTTCACCTCTAACAATCATCCCAACCAACTCACTTGGGAGATGGTTTGGGGAGAGCGCAACAGCATCTTCAGCCTTATAAGTAATAATAAATAAAGATCGTGAAAGCTTAGAGAGATTTGGTCCAGAGCCATGTAATAACTTTCCATGCATTAGGCATGCTGAGCCAGCTTTACCAATACAACTTATAGCTTGTTTTCTACTTGCAGATTCAACTTTTGCATCTACCGCCCCAGTAAAAATGCCATTATGCCAATGAGAAAAGAGCGGACCATTATGTGTTCCAGGAACAACTTCAAGAGGCCCATTTTCAAGAGTTACGTCATCTAGAAAATACAGAACTGTCATAATATCTTGATTAGAATGAGGCTCAAAAGGAAAATCTTGATGAAACTTTACTTCAGTCCCAGAACTGGGTAACTTAAGGTTTATTTTGTTGCCTAAATGTGTGATATTTGGCCCAAAAATATCAGCAACAAGATCAAGTGCGTTATTATCTTTGACAACATCAAGACAGATATCTGAAATTTCAGCAGGTGAGGTAATTCTTCTCACAGCTGGAGTCTCACTAGTATGACTTTTTAATTCAAGGTCAAAGCGTGGCCTTCCATCCATGATCTCACCAAAATTTTCGTTATGGCTTTTACTTTCCTCAACCCAGGCAGCAAGCTGTTCATTAACTGCTAGTAATTGATCATCAGAAAGAGCATTTTCAAAAAATATGTAACCATCTTTATTAAACTGATCGATCAACTCTTGATTATTTTTTTTCATATTTAGCCTCCAAATCGAATTATGTACTAAATCAGTGAAAAAATAAAGAAAAATTTAATACCTTAATAGAAAGAATATAAAATTGGTACCCATGGAATTGTTATTCGAAAATTTAAACTATATGCACTGGCTAGTAATTGGTCTTGTTCTTATAATTATTGAATTATTTGTTTGGACTGTATTCCTTTTATGGATTGGAGCATCTGCAATTACTGTTAGTATTATTTTCTATCTTATTCCAGAAATTTCAGGAACCTTACAGTTAATTATTTTTCTAGTCCTAGCAAGTTCAGCTACTTATTTATCAAAAAAATATTACCCAGTTAAAACAGTAGATGATCAACTTAATGACAAAGCTAAAAAATATATTGGTAAAGAGTGCATTATTGAATCAATAGAAAATGGAGTTACTAAAGTTAAAATAGGGGAATCTCTTTGGTTTGCTAAAGGTTCAAATCTTAGTGCTGGTCAAACAGTTAAAATTATTGATGTTGAGTCCTCAACCTTTATTATTGAACCTTTAAAATAAAGCGTTTCATAACAACTTGATTAGTTGATGCCGTATTGAGATCTATAGTGCTCAATTCTTAGAAGAGCTTCCTCATCTTTTGAATCTTTTAAATAATCAACAATGTGAGATAAGTTAATAATACTTAGAACTTTAACTCCAAAAAATTCCTCAACCTCTTGGATCGCTGAAAGTTTGCTATTCCCTTTTTCCTGACGATCTAAGGCAACTATAACTCCTTTTGTTTTAGCACCATTAGCCGTGATAATATCTTGCGCCTCTCGAATTGCAGTTCCCGCTGTTATGACATCATCAATGATTAGAATATCGCCCTCTAAAGGGTGTCCAACAATACTGCCACCCTCTCCATGATCTTTCGCTTCTTTGCGATTAAAGCTGTAAGGAATATTTCTTCCAAGACTGTCATTAAGCGCAATTGCTGTTGCAGTCGCCAAAGGAATTCCTTTGTAAGCAGGGCCAAAAAGGACATCAAACTTAAGCCCACTTGCTTCGATTGCTTTTGCATAGAAAATACCTAGTTGTGATAAATGACTTCCAGAATTAAATAGTCCTGCGTTAAAAAAATAAGGACTAATTCGACCAGACTTAAGAGTAAATTCACCAAATTTAAGGACACCGGTTGCTAACGTAAAATCTACAAAATCCTTTTGATACTGTTCCATTGGTTATTCCTAAACTATTAAAATAAGTGCAATGAGAATTATAACAATTAATGTTAATGGAATTAGAGCTGCTGAAAGAAAAGGCTTTTTTAGTTGGTTGAAAAAACAAAATGCTGACGTTGTGTGCTTACAAGAAATTAAAGCGCAAGAAGATCAACTAGATGAGCGCTTTTACCCAGATGATATGCACACTTTTTATCATCCTGCAGAGCGAAAAGGATACAGCGGCACGGGTTTGTACTGTAAATCAAAACCTGATAAGATTTCTTATAGTCCATGGGAAGATATGAATATAGAAGGAAGGATTATTCAGGCTGACTTTGAAGATTTAAGTGTGGTCTCAATCTATTTACCCTCAGGCTCATCAAAAGAAGAAAGGCAAGCCTTCAAGATGGAATTTATCTATGACCGTTTTCTACCTCACCTGCGCAAACTGCAAAAAGATGGCAGAAGATACATCATTTGTGGTGACTGGAATATTGCTCATAAAAAAATTGATTTAAAAAATTGGAGAGGTAATCAAAAGAACTCTGGCTTTCTTCCAGAAGAAAGGGCTTGGCTAGATATACTCTATGATGAAGTTGGCTATATTGATTCTTTTAGAGAAATTAATCAGGAAGAATTTCAATACACCTGGTGGTCTAATCGAGGACAAGCATGGGCTAATAATACGGGTTGGCGTCTTGATTATCAGGTTGTCAGCTCCAACATGGCTGGTCTTGCAACTTCATGCGAAATTTATAAGGAGGAACGCTTTTCTGACCACTCTCCTTTAATTATTGACTATGACTGAAGTTCATTTAAGAAAAATTCAAAGTTTTGTTAAAAGATCTGGAAGACTTTCTAAGGCACAAGCTATCGGTCTAAATGAACTTTGGAGTGATTATGGTATTAATATCACTAAAGATCTTCTTAATTTTGATGAGTTTTTTTTGAATACCAATAATATTACCCTTGAGGTTGGATTTGGTAATGGTGATAGTTTACTTGAGATGGCAATAAAGCAACCAAATCAAAACTTTCTTGGCATAGAAGTTTATGAGGCAGGTGTTGGAAGACTAATTAATGAGGCTAGTAAGAATAATCTTAATAACCTTAAAATCATAAAAGAAGATGCTGTAGAGGTTCTTAATAATAATATTACGGATAATAGTATTTCCCATTTCCAATTATTTTTTCCTGATCCTTGGCACAAAAAGAAACATCATAAGCGTAGAATTGTTCAAACTAGCTTTTTAGATTTGCTTTCAAAAAAGCTTAAAAATAACGGAATTGTTCATATTGCTACTGACTGGGAGAACTATGCAGAGCATATTATGGAGATGCTAGAATTACATAAACACTTTAAAAACAATGCTGGTGACCATATATATTCTGAAAGACCAGTGAATCGACCACTTACTAAATTTGAAAATCGTGGTCATAAACTAGGTCATGGTGTTTGGGATATTATTTTTACAAACATAAAAGGAGGTTAAATGTTATTTCCTATATTTGTTGTTGTTACTCTTGCTGAAATTTATGTTCTTGTCAGTGTAGGCCAAGCAATAGGTGGTCTTTCTACAGTATTACTTGTTATTGTTACTGCTTTGATTGGCTCAACACTTCTTAAGCAACAGGGCTGGTCAACCTTGGCAAAAGCTCAACAGGGTTTAGCTGAAGGAAGGTCGCCAGCTATAGAAATACTTGAGGGTGTCGTTATTTTAGTTTCAGGCGTTCTTCTTCTGACTCCTGGCTTTATAACAGACGGTCTTGGACTTCTTGGCTTAATGCCTTGGAGTAGAAGTTATTTTATTAATCACTTTTTAGAAAAGAATGCTGAGCGTGTATTTAAACAAAGAAGCTCAGTTTTTATCAATAAAAGTAAAAATAACAATTCAAAGACTGACAATAAAGATGAAACAATTGAGGGTGAGTTTTGGGAAGATAAATAACCTAAAATAATTTTTGATTTAATAAAAACCCCTCATATGCAAACTAAAAGAACTCTTGATGAATGGTTAACATGGCAAGAAACCCTCATGGAAGAAACCATTGTTTTAGGATTGGACAGGGTCAAAATAGTCTATGATGAACTCTTCCCAAATGGTGTCCCATTTAAAGTTATTACTATTGGTGGAACAAACGGCAAAGGCTCTAGCATTGCTTTCATTGATAGTATTTATGAACAATCAAAGTATAAAATAGGTCGCTCCACATCACCGCATCTCCTAAAATATAATGAACGCTTTGCAATAGATGGTAAGGAAGTTTCTGATGCCTCAATAATTAGTGCTTTTGAGTTAATAGAACAAAAACGTGACAATATCACCTTAACCTACTTTGAATTCTCTACCCTCGCAACACTAATTATTTTTGCAGACGCAAGAGTTGATCTTGCCCTTCTTGAGGTTGGACTTGGTGGAAGACTTGACTCTGTAAATGTTGTTGACTGCAATGTCAGCATAATTACAAACATTGCAATTGACCATATCGAATATCTTGGAGATACTAGAGAGGCTATAGGTTATGAAAAAGCTGGCATCATGCGTAACTCTATTCACTGTATTTGTGGTGATCAAGACCCGCCATTAAGCTTATTAAATTATGCAAAAGAAATAAATGCCCCCTTAACTCTTATTAAAGAGGGATATCAAGGTGAAATTGGTCTCGAAGGAGCCCACCAAAGAATTAATGCAGCGGTTGCTATTAAGGCAATTGAAAAGCTCAACTACCTCTTCCCTGTAACAAATAATATGATCGTTGAGGGAATAAAAAAAGCTCAAATTGCCGCACGATTTCAAAAAATAATTATTGGAGATAAAACTGTTATTCTTGATGTAGCGCATAACCCAGCTGCGGTTGAAACTCT
The DNA here is from genome assembly GCF_003326015.1 of Candidatus Thioglobus sp. NP1. Taxonomy (NCBI): domain Bacteria; kingdom Pseudomonadati; phylum Pseudomonadota; class Gammaproteobacteria; family Pseudothioglobaceae (SeqCode); genus Candidatus Thioglobus; species Candidatus Thioglobus sp. NP1. The sequence goes on along the minus strand of NZ_CP023860.1, from coordinate 477,528 downwards.
GGTAAATACCCTTTTAGAATCACCAATAGAAACAGTGGCAATTTTTTCAGCGCTTGCTGATAAAAACATTGACGACATGATTAAGCTCTCATCAAATTCAATTAAGCAATGGTTCTTAGTTCCGCTCTCTTCAGAACGCTCAATTCAATTAGATGCTCTTAATGATAAGTTTGCTGACTCTCAAACAACAACAGTATGTGCCAATATGGATAGTGCAATTAATGAAACTCTAGGGCTTAAAAATATAAAAAGAATTGTTATTTTTGGCTCTTTTTATACGATTGCAGATGCCTCAGAGATATTGAATTTAATGTAAGCATTATTAGTTATTTTAGTTAGCAACAGACCCTAAGAAACTGTTGTAAAATTGTTGCTAACAAACAGGGAGGCCATGGGTAATTTTTTTAACAACTTTTGGAATACTATAAGTTTACTGGCTTGGTCAGATTGGCTTACCCTTATCATTCTAATAATTTTTGTTATAAGAGGCTTTATTCAAGGTCTAGCAAAAGAAATTATTAGCCTTATTTTTGTAATTTTAGCCATTATCATTGCTTGGCTGTATTACGATGAATTTGCAAATACTTTTCTGAGTAATTGGATTAGTTCGGAGAGTCAGTCAATTTTTGCACTTTCTTTTGGTTTTATATTTATAGGCTCCTGGCTTATAAAAGAGGGCTTCTATAGATTAACAGCCTACTGTTCTCGTATTGTAAATCCATGTGATTTAAATAGGCCTTTTGCTATGTCTGTTATTACACTAATAATTGCCATTATAAGCTACAATTATCTGGGAATTATTTCTGATATTAAGGCTATTGAAGCAACAATTGTCAATGAATCTTTACGAAATTTTGTAGCGTTTGTTATTGTTTTAATGGCTTTTATTCTGGCTACACTTGCTCTATCAAAAATTCTCAATATTAAAATTGATAATGAGGGTCCTTGCTTCATGGAGCCAGGATTTAGTAGATTTATAAGAATTTTTAGCTCAATTGATGTTCTGATAAATGCAAGGAATATTGGTGGTTTAAAAAATAATTTATTTGGGTCCATATTAGGTTTATTTAAGGGTGGAATTTTTGTTCTGATAATTGTCCTAATACTCCAAAGCATGACATGGGTCACCCAAAATCATGGCTGGGTTGAGACAAGTGGGGCACTAAGAACTTTTCAAGATTGGTCAGTAGACATCAAACCTTTGCTATCAAAACATTTATTATTTATTGAACTTGAGCCTGGTGATGCTGTTGTTGAGTTCATCGAGAACGAAATTTTAGGGGATTAGTTTATGTGTGGTATCGTGGGTATTCTCTCAACTACAAAAAAAGATGTATGTCTTTATATTTATGATGCACTTACAATTATTCAGCATCGTGGTCAAGATGCAGCAGGGATAACAACAGCAAGCAAGGGGCGTTTTTGTATGCGCAAAGGTAACGGCCTTGTAAAAAATGTTTTTAGAACTCATGACATGGAAAATTTAGTCGGTGATATGGGTATAGGACATGTCCGATATCCCACAGCTGGAAGCTCTTCTGAAGCAGAAGCTCAACCATTTTATGTAAACTCACCCTATGGAATAGCATTTGCCCATAATGGTAATTTAACTAATGCCGAAGCATTATCCAAAGAAATATTTGAACAAGATCTTCGACATCTCAATACTAATTCTGACTCTGAAGTACTTCTGAATATTCTTGCTAGTGAGATAGCTGAAGAACAAAAACATAGGATAAATGAAAATGATATTTTCAAAGCAGTCACCAAACTTCATAACAGAGTTAGAGGGGCTTATGCTGCTATTGGAATGATTCCAGGCTACGGTATATTTGGATTTAGGGATCCACATGGAATAAGACCCTTGATACTAGGCGAAAGAACTACTAAGAATGGCACTAAATATATGCTTACTTCAGAAAGTGTTGGTCTTACCGCGCTTGGTTTTAAAATTACTCGTGATATAAAACCTGGTGAGGCAATTGTCATTGACCGGAATGGTAAAGTTCATTCTCATCAGTGTTCTGAAAACTCAATATTGTCTCCATGCATCTTTGAGTTTGTTTATTTTGCAAGGCCAGATTCAATTATTGATAATATTTCAGTCTATAAATCCCGCTTAAGAATGGGTGAAAAACTTGCTGAAAAAATCAAATTAAAATGGTCTATAGAAGATATTGATGTAGTAATGCCTGTTCCTGACACATCAAGAACAGCTGCTCTTCAACTAGCTAATGAATTAGATTTGAAGTATAGAGAAGGTTTTATTAAAAATCGTTATATTGCAAGGACCTTTATAATGCCAGGGCAAAAACAACGAAAAAAATCTGTACGCCAAAAGTTAAGTGCGATAGAACTTGAATTCAAGGATAAGAATGTTCTTTTAGTCGATGACTCGATTGTTCGAGGAACTACAAGCCAAGAGATTGTTCAAATGGCTAGGGCTGCTGGCGCTAAAAAAGTCTTCTTCGCATCTGCCGCACCCCCAGTTCGATATCCAAATGTCTATGGCATTGATATGGCGAGTAAAAATGAATTTGTTGCGCACAATAAAACCACAGATGAGGTATGTAAAACAATTGGTGCTGATAAATTAATTTATCAAAATCTTGAAGATCTTATCTGGTCAGTTCAACAAGGAAATCCTGATATCTTATCTTTTGATTGCTCTTGCTTTGATGGAAACTACCTTACAAAAGATATTGACACGCCCTATCTAGATAATCTTGAGGCACTAAGATCTGATAAGGCTAAACAAAATGATCAAAATAATGTGAGTTCAGAGTTAATTTATAACGACGCTGATTAATTTAAAAGACCTTTTGCCAATTATTCAAATAGAGTTTATAATGATACTTAAATAAGGATTAGTTCACCTCACGAACTGGGCATTTGTTCCCTATTGTCGCCCTAGGATTTCCTTAAAGCACTAAAACGGAGGTGGCTATGTCTCAACCCTTTCAAGATAAAAGTTTTCAAACCAAAGCAATTCGTTCTAATAATCAATTCACACAAGAACAAGAGCATTCTGCAGCGATTTTCCTAACCTCAAGTTTCCAATTTGATAGTGCTGAACAAGCAGCTAATCGGTTCGAAAAAAAAGAGCTAGGTAATGTATATTCGCGATTTACAAACCCAACAGTTGATGCATTTCAAAAAAAATTAGCTACCCTTGAAGGTGCTGAGTTATGTCAGGCAACAGCAAGTGGAATGTCAGCAATTTTTGCAACGATAATGACTCTACTTAAGCCTGGTGATCATATGGTTGCATCTCTTGATATGTTTGGAACAACAATAGTTCTTTTAAATAGCATTATTAGAAAATTTGAAATCAAAGTTACTTTTGCAGATTTATCTAATACTAAGGCTTGGGAATATAGCATCCAAGAAAATACTAAATTATTTTTACTTGAAACGCCCTCAAATCCATTAGGAGAGGTAGCAGATTTAAAAGCATTATCAGCTATTTCAAAGAAAAATAATATCATTCTAGCAGTTGATAATTGTATTATGACTCCTGCCCTTCAACAACCTTTATTATTAGGTGCTGATCTTGTCATCCATTCTGCCACTAAATATTTAGATGGGCAAGGTCGATGTCTTGCAGGTGCTGTTTTAGGAAATAGAGAACTTATTGAGGAAATTAGTTCATTTACAAGGAGTACTGGACCCACACTAAGTGCATTCAATGCTTGGATAATTCTTAAAGGTCTTGAGACACTTGGATTAAGAATGCAGGCACATTGTGAAAATGCCAAAAAACTTGCTAGCTGGCTTTGTAAGCAATCATTTGTAAAAAAAGTTTACTATCTTGGACTTGAAAATCACCCTCATCATCATATTGCCAAGAAACAGCAATCTAATTTTGGTGGCATAGTTTCATTTGAGATTGTAGGTGGAAAATCTGAAGCTTTTCGCTTAATAAACAATACAAAAATGCTTTCAATTACTGCAAATCTTGGTGATACAAAAACGACCATCACCCATCCTGCAACTACAACTCATGCTAGGCTATCAATTGAAGAAAAAAAACTAAGTAACATTAAAGAAAACCTTATACGTATTTCAGTTGGATTAGAGAATATTGAAGATATTATTGATGACTTAAAGTTATAAGTTGAATTTGTATACTAATTTAACTATGATAAAATTCATGTAATACTTGATATATCGGTGCTTATGAAGCAAAACAGCTACTCATATGATGATTTAATTAGTTGTGGAAAGGGGGAATTATTTGGCCCTGGTAATGCCCAACTCCCACAACCTCCAATGTTGATGTTCGATCGCATTACTGACATCACAGAAAATGGTGGTGATTATGGAAAAGGTGGTATGACTGCAGAATTAGATATTAATCCAAGCTTATGGTTTTTTGATTGTCACTTTAATGAAGATCCAGTAATGCCTGGATGCTTAGGTGTTGATGCAATGTGGCAATTAGTTGGCTTTTATCTTGGTTGGCTTGGAGGACCTGGTAGAGGACGAGCACTAGGTTCTGGCCAAATTAAATTCACTGGTCAAGTACTTCCAACAAGTAAAAAAGTCACCTACAATGTCAGTCTTTCTAGAGTAATTGCAAGAAAGCTTTATATGGGAATTGCAGATGCAACTATGGAAGTTGATGGAAAAATTATTTATGAGGCTACAAACTTAAAAGTAGGTTTATTCACAGATACCTCCTCATTCTGATGAATCGAGTCGTCATTACTGGAATGGGCATTGTTAGTAGCTTAGGTGCTAATAAATCAGAAGTTCTAAATTCTTTAAAAACCTCAAAGTCTGGTATTGAGTTTAGCGAAAAGTACGCAGAGATGGGACTGAGATCTCATGTCCATGGTTCAGTTTCAGAAATTGATACAACTGAAGTTATAGATCGTAAAATGCTTCGATTTATGGCTGATGCAGCAATATATAACGCTATTGCTCTTGATGAAGCCATCAAACAGTCTGGGTTGACTGAAGAAATGATCTCAAATGAACGTTCAGGTTTAATTATGGGTTCTGGGGGTGCTTCAAATATAAATGTTGTTGAGGCTGCTGATATTTTAAGAGAAAGAGGTATAAAACGTGTTGGTCCATATCGTGTTCCAAGAACTATGGGGTCAACAACTTCGGCCTGTCTTTCAACACTATTCAAAATAAAGGGGGTTAATTATTCAATTAGCTCAGCCTGCTCAACAAGTGCTCACTGTATTGGTAACGCAATGGAACAAATTCAACTAGGAAAGCAAGATGTTGTTTTTGCAGGTGGTGGTGAGGAATTAGACTGGTCAACTTCAATGCTATTTGACTCTATGGGTGCACTTTCTTCAAAATACAATGATGCGCCTGAGGCTGCATCAAGAGCATTTGATGCTAACCGTGATGGCTTTGTAATTTCAGGTGGGGGCGGTGCACTTATTCTTGAATCTTTAGATCATGCTGCAGCTCGAGGAGCAACAATAATTGCTGAACTTGTTGGCTATGGTGCAACTTCAGATGGTTATGATATGGTAGCTCCATCTGGTGAAGGAGCAAAGCGTTGTATGGAGATTGCAACTAGCACTATTAATGGTTCTATTGACTATATTAATGCCCATGGAACATCAACACCAGTGGGTGATGTTAAAGAGTTACAAGCTATTAAAAAAGTTTTTAGTAATTCAGAGTTGCCATTAATTGGATCTACCAAATCTCTTTCTGGCCATGCATTAGGAGCTGCAGGGGTAAATGAATCTATATATTCATTATTGATGCTTCAAAATGATTTTGTAGCTGAGTCAGTTAATATAGAAACTCTTGATGAAGAGGCCAAAGGTATGCCAATTGTTAGAGAAATAAAAGATATAAAACTCAATAGAGTCTTATCAAATAGCTTTGGTTTTGGAGGAACTAATGCTTGCCTTGTTTTTGAAAGGTTTAATCAATAAAAAATAGAGCTTAATAGTCTATGGCCTAGCGTCAATCTCTTTTTGCTCTTTCTCCGAAGGAAGCATATCTTCCTTAGAAATTCCAAGAGCTAAAATCATAGAACTTGCAACATAAATTGATGAGTAAGTACCAATAATAACTCCAATTAGAAGGGCGCCAGCAAAACTATGAATAACCTCACCTCCTAAATAAAATAGCGCAAGAAGAACTATCAACGTTGTGAATGACGTCATCAAAGTTCTTGATAATGTTTGATTAAGAGCCTCATTTATAATTGGTTTTGGCTCTATATGGCGAGTAGCTAAAAAGTTCTCTCTAATTCTATCAAATACTACTATAGTATCATTTAGTGAATAGCCAATTACTGCCAGGATTGCAGCTAACACTGTTAAGTCAAACTCTATCTGAAGTAGAGAAAAAACTCCTAAGGTAATAATCACGTCATGGACTAGAGCAGCAATTGATCCTAAAGCAAATCGATATTCAAATCGAAATGCAACGTAAATTAAAATCCCAATGAGCGCATAAAGCATTGCTAAACCACCATCATTAGTTAATTCTTCACCTACTTTAGGTCCAACAAACTCAACCCTTCTTACATCAACATCTTCCCCAAGCATTCTAATAATTGAAGAACTTAATTTTGCACTTGTTACAGCTTGTGGTTCTAGTTGAATTAAAACCTCCGTATCAGAACCAAAATATTGCACATTTGTTCCTGAGTAATTAGCAGATTCAAGTTTTGATCTAATATCTTCTAAATCTGCTGTTTTATCATAACCCAACTCTATAAGCGTTCCACCTGTAAAGTCAATACCAAACTTTAACCCTTGAAAACCAATAGATGCAATTGAAACTATCAGCAAAATTGCTGAGAAAATCATTGCATACTTGCGTTTACTAACAAAGTCGATAACTGGAATATTTAATGATCTAATACTCATATTGACAACTCCTCAACTTTTTTACCGCCATAAATTAAATTAATTACCGCTCTTGATACGATAATGGCGGTAAACATTGAAGTAATGATTCCAATTGAAAGGGTAACAGCAAAACCCTTAATGGCTCCTGTACCGAAGCTAAACAATACTAATGATGCAATGAGTGTTGTAATATTTGCATCAGCAATTGTAAGTAGCGCTTTTTCATATCCAGCAGAAATAGCTTTTTGTATATTTTTCGTTGCACGTAACTCTTCCTTGACACGTTCAAAAATTAATACGTTAGCATCTACTGCCATTCCAACTGTTAGAACAATACCTGCAATCCCTGGTAATGTTAGAGTCGCCTGAATCATTGATAAAATTGAGACGATTGTTATTAAATTTAGCGTAAGAGCAAGGTTTGCAACTAATCCAAAAACACGGTAACGCCATCCCATAAAAACCAGAACCAATGCAAATCCAACAAGAACTGAGATTAAACCTTTTTGAATATTATCGGCACCAAGGCTAGGACCAATTGTTCTTTCTTCAATAATTTCAACAGGTGCTGATAAAGATCCAGCCCTTAATAAAAGAGCAAGATTTGTTGCCTCTCTAGCACTATCTAAACCAGTTATTTGAAAGCGATTTGAAAAAGTTCCCTGTATTGTTGCTGCATTAATAATATCTTGGGTTTTAGTTCTTTTTTTAGTGGCAACACCATCCACTATTAATGTTTCGACTTGATTCTCAATAAACACAACTGCCATTCTATAACCAATAAATTCCTTAGTGGTATCAAGCATAGACCTTCCACCAGAGCCATCAAGAACAATACTAACACTAGGTTGATTATTTTCATCCATGCTTGAAGAAGCATCAACTATATTTTCACCAGCTGTAATTACGTTAGTTTTTAACAATAAAGGCCGCCCATCTTTAAACTTATATAACTTAGAGCCTGCTGGTGTTTTTCCTGAATTGACAGCAGTTTGGACATCATTTTTTTCGTCAACTAAACGAAACTCTACTGTTGCAACTGCACCTAAGATTTCTTTAGCCCTAGCAGTATCTTGGACTCCAGGGAGCTGGACCACAATTCTTTCTGTACCTTGTTGCTGAATAATTGGCTCCGCAACGCCTAATTCATTTACACGATTGCGAAGTGTCGTTATATTTTGCTTAAGAGCGCTCGATTTTGCAGTTGTTTTAGCAGTGGATGAAATTTCTAGACCCAATTCAAGCTCTTGCTCAGTATCTTCAGCAATAGCTAGGTCTGGCAAATCTTTTTTAATTATTTTTTTTGCCTGATTCTTAAGCTCTTCACTCTTAAAACTAACTATTAAGAGATTATCTTCTTTTCTAATTTTTTTATATAATTTATCCTTACGAAGGGTTGTTCTTAATTCATTGTAATAACGATCCATAGACATAGAAATAACTGCATCCATATCTACTTCCAGTAAAAAATGAACGCCGCCCCTGAGATCAAGCCCAAGAGACATGGCTTTTCCTCCTAGTCCCTCCAACCATTGGGGAACAGAGGGGGCAAGATTTAAAGCTGTAACATAATTTCTACTGAGTTTTTCTTTTAATAATGCTTTAGATGATAGTTGAGATTGAGAATCACTAAATCTAATCAAGATATTTTTATCCTGAAATCCTAGTGATTTGAATGCAATATTATTTTCAAGTAACTCATTATTTATAGTTTCTAAATCATTATCATCAACAATATAATCACCTGCACCTGTAATCTGTATAGCAAGATCCGAGCCATAAAGGTTTGGCAATGCATATAGTGTTGAAATAAACAGGAAGAATACAATTAATGTATTTTTCCAGGCTGCGTAATGATTCATATAAATTATCTTTTACTTATTATTTTGCTATTTCTTTTTTATCTTTAGCCTTAGCTTTAGAACTTGACTTAGTCATTGGCTTGATACTACCTTTTGGCATCTTTTGATTAATTCCTTGCTTTTGAACTTTGACAGAGACACCTGAAGCAATCTCTATCTCAGCAAAAGACTCATCAACCGCAGTAATTTTTCCTATCACTCCGCCATTGGTAACTACTTCATCACCTTTTTTAAGTTCTTTGAGAAGATTCTTATGATCCTTAGCGCGCTTTTGTTGAGGTCTGATTAATAAAAAATACATCAGCACAAACATTGCTATCAAAAATAGTTCTGGGGGTAAATTCATCTCTGACTCCAAAAATTATAAAGGGGTTATTTTATCTTAGTTAAGCCGCCCATGTATGCCTGTAAGACTTCTGGAATAGTAATACTTCCATCGGCATTTTGGTAATTCTCAATTACAGCAACTAAAGTCCTACCAACTGCTAAGCCTGAACCATTGAGTGTGTGAAGAAACTCAGTATCTTTTGTTGTTGGACTCTTCCATCTGAGCTGCATTCTTCTAGCCTGAAAATCTTCAAAACATGAGCAAGATGAAATTTCTCGATAAGCCTCTTGGCCTGGAAGCCACACCTCAAGATCATAAGTTTTGGCAGAAGAAAAACCTAAATCTCCCGTACATAAAAGTACTTTACGATAAGGTAACTCTAATAATTTAAGGATACCTTCGGCATCTTCTGTTAGCTCCTCAAGAATTTCATAAGATTTTTCAGGTTTAGATATTTGAACTAACTCAACTTTCTCAAATTGATGTTGTCGTATTAATCCTCTTGTATCTCTTCCGTATGAGCCGGCCTCAGATCGGAAGCATGGAGTATGAGCAACATACTTAAGAGGAAGGTCAGTATCCTTAATAATTGAATCACGGACAATATTAGTAACAGGAACTTCAGCAGTTGGAATTAAATATAATGCCTTTGCTTCTCCCTCTTCGCCATGAAGATGGGTTTTAAATAAGTCAGCCTCAAACTTTGGTAATTGCCCAGTTCCTGTAAGTGAATCTGAATTAACTAAGTAAGGAGTATAAGTTTCTGTGTAACCATTCTTCTCAGTATGATGGTCCAGCATAAACTGTGTTAAAGCACGCTGAAGTTTTGCAAGCTTACCAGTTATAACGACAAATCTTGAGCCTGAAATCTTAGCTGCCGTTGAAAAATCTAAACCAAGTGGCTCACCCAGATCGACATGATCTTTTGCTTCAAAACTAAACTTTTTTGGCTCACCCCATTTTAATAATTCAAGGTTATCATCCTCACTAGTCCCCTCTGGGACAGATGGGTGGGGTATATTTGGAATCGCCATAATAATTTTATCAATCTCGAGCTGAATCGCATTGAGAGCTGACTTGGCATTATCAAGTTTTTGACCTAAATCTGAGACCTCTGCTAGGAGTGGTTTAATATCTTCTCCACTACTCTTTACTTGTCCGATTAATTTTGATTTTGTATTACGTAAATTTTGTAAATCTTGAGTTTCAACTTGTATGACTTTTCTTTTATCCTCTAGTTTATTAAACTCATTTACGTCAAAAGAAAAATCTCTTCTCTTTAGCTGCTCAACTACAAAATCAATATTTCCTCTTAAAAGCTTACTATCTAACATCGTTCAAACCTAAATTTGTATGGTTAAATTATACAATATCCGTTATACCTAATGAAGTTGATACAAAGCTGTATCTTATGCTCATGGTAAGAGCATTATCTTTCTAATACTGAAAATTAACTTCTAGACTTACTCTTTGATATTCATCGTAGATACTGAGTGCTCGATCTGGTTTAGCATCTGCATATAAAGCACCGAAAGATGCTTTCCAGTTATCATTAATATCCCAGTCAATTCCAGCAGATGACATCGATAAATCATTATTAGATAGTATTGAATGGGAGGCATTCCAGCTCCAATCTGAATCTCCAAACTTGTCACTAATTCTTGACATATATGTCATATTATTTCTGTCTGTGCTAACACCACCAATTGTTGTTGGCGTTAAATAATCATTATTAAAATCCAACAAGTACTGAGAATTAATTGAGAGAACTATCGTCCTATCATTTTTTTGAATATCAAAGGCTAAATCCCAGTCTATTCTGTTAGTTTTGACAAACTGTCCGAGACGATTATGCTGAAGATTTTGTTTATATGCTAGATCAAACTTTAATAAATAGTCATCAAATGCTTTGTTCATTCCAAAACCTAATAAGTGATATGGAGTCGCATAAACTAATCCATCAGAAAGATTGATGAGTGCATTATTTGGCACTAATTGAGCTAAATAAATAGCCGTATCACCTCCCTCGGCACTCATTCCATATCGCACTCCAAACTCATCATAGCTTTTATTTTTTAGAGTAAAAAGTGTGCTTTTTATAACTCTAGGATTGGTGTTATAAAAGAAACTTAGATCACTACTATCAAAGTATCGAGTGGCACTTAAAAACCATTGGGAAATCATAGATGGATCTGTAAATCCACCTGAAGGATTGATAACATCAAGTGCACCTCCCTCTAACTCACCCCAACCAATTGTATGACGACCTAATTTTGTACTCCAATCATCAAAACTGAACTGAACAAACGCTTTTTCAACCTCTATGTCACTAGACTCTGTAGCATAATTACTATCACTAGGCCAATACTTAGTAGCCTTTATTTCTATTTCACCATATCCTGAATCTGAGATCGAACCACTAGTTCCAAGCTTCAACTCAGTTCTCTCCATTGAGATAGTGTAATCACTTGCAGGATTAAAACCCCATTTCTGTGAAACTCCAAGATCTAACCAGGAAAAAGGTTTTTCAATTTCTAATTCATCTTCCCCAAAAATATCACTATCATCTGACCACTCATCAAAGCCTTCATCAGAATCTTCAAAGATAACCTCATCGTCAAAAAAAGAGTCTTCAGAATAAACAGCAGAATTTAAAAGTAGGCCAACTATTAAATAAAAAATGACTTTTTTAAATAAATTTACCATTTTTTTAAAGTTATTTCGCTTGCTTACGAAGATCTTTTAGATACTTCTCTCTAAAAGCTTGATCAGTTAATGCTCTTTGAGTTAAAAAATCTTCCTGGATATCCATATCAAAATTGATAGCTTCAAGCTTCATATTTGTCAACCGATTACTAACTGTATTAAAAAATGTCAAACTTCTTCCCATCCAAACATCATTAATTTTTTCAACTTTTCCAACCTCAAGCCTCTTAATTGGATTATTGTATTTATCAAACATTTGTACTTTCAGACTTATAAATCTTTCAGTATCAATCCAACTCTGTGTTTTTCCATAGCTACTTTTACTAAGTCGATATGGCTTAGGCGTTGACTCAATTACTGCCACCTCTCGGCCTCTAAACTTACCTTGCTCCAATAATTCGTATGTATAGTCATCAAGTTTTCCAGTCTCTTGGTCTTCTGTTGTCATTTCAGTCCCAAAAATACTTGCAGATTCAGTTTCTTCATCATCACTGTTTCTTACACTTATTCTTTTAACTTTGCCAAGTGCAGAGAGGTATAACCATGTTTCATTATCTCGATCACTATCATCATAACTATAAGATAGCATACCAATTCCTTTTTCACTTGCTGGCTCAAGAATAATTGAAACACTCTTTGTATCTTGATTATCATCGCCCGTATTTATTTGGGCACTTTCTACTAATTTAATACGCGCCTTTTCAGCGCACTTAATCTTGCCATCCTTTTTCCCATACTTACAAGAAGTAAGCTTCATTCGAGTGAATGCTGAATCAGTTGACTTACGACTTTCTTCATCAACCTTTTCCATAATTTCCAAGGCAGTGAGTTTAGTTTCTGCAATCGTGATTGAACTACAAAGTATAAAAAATATACTTATTAGAGCTATAAAAAGGTTTGATTTTAAGTTATTAAGAATTAGTCTGTTCATTTTGCAACCTCTATAAAATTTAAATTATCATCTACGTCTTTCTGGCCAAATTTAGGCTTAAATATCATTATCAATGCTGGAAAAAACAATAAGTCACAAAGAAGTGCAACAAATATTGCTAAAGAACCAAACCCACCAATTTTAGCTAGGCCTAAATAGTCACTGAAGGTAAGCATTAAAAATCCACAGCCCAAAATTAGTGTTGTGAATGTCACAGCCTGCCCAACCTCCTTTATAGTCTCTACAAGTGCAAGCTTCATATTATGATTTTGGGCAAGCGACATTCTATAATGACTAATAAAGTGAATAGTGTCATCAACTGCAATACCAATAATTAAAGGGGCAATCATTAGCGTATCAGTATCTAGTGGAACTCCAAGCAAACCCATCAATCCAAATGCCAGGGTAGCTGGAATTAAATTGGGAACAATCGACATAACTCCAGCCTGTAATGAACCAAGTGTTACCATTAATAATAAACTTATAACAACGGCAGCGATGGCTAAGCTCTTAAACTGATTTTTACTGATGTCATCAGCAAGCCTCATCATTAATGCAAAAGAGCCAGTAATCTGAACTTTTAAATCAGGATAACGATCTTTTAATCCATTAAATTCTTTATTTATATCAAGCTGAATATCTTTAAAAAACTCTTTATATTCATTAGATCCTGCATTTCTTAATTGAACACTTATGTGACTCTTACTATAGTCGTCACTGACAAGGGCTCGTCGCTCCTCAGGGTTAGAACTATTGAATAAATAAAGTAATTGTGACACTGCAATCTGAGTCTCAGGGATATTACGGTAATCCTCAGAGTTTTGCATAATGGCATGTGTATCTATTACTAAGTCTGCCAAAGAATTTGTACGAATAATATACTCACTATAACTTTCTTCAATTTTATTTTGGAGTCTATCCATTGAATTCAATACCTCAGGGTCCATAATTCCATCTGATCTTGCAGTATCTACCACTATGACCATATTTCCAGTTCCCATCATGTTCTCATCAACAATTTCATATGCTTGACCAATTGGCACATCATCAGAATAAAGCTCAACTAGATTAGAATCAATTTTTACTTGAGTTGCGCCGTATAAACATATAACAAATACGCCAATAAAAATCATTGCAATAGCATATCGAAAACGCTCAACAAAACTAGGAATTCTATCTAATAATGGTTGCAGCCATTCGGCACTTAGAAGCCAAACTAAGCCAATTTTTTTTGCACCTTTCATCAATGGATTAACAAAAAAACATCCAAAGCTTAAGGCCTTTGATTTTATTAATAGCGCCATTGACTTTATGCCAATTTTTCTCTTTTCGTCTGGTTTTTTTATCTTTTTAGCTTGCAGTGGGTGCCAATAATTAAGCAATACAGGCAGTAAATATATTGTGTATAAGAAAGCAAAAAAGACACCTGCGGCAGATGAAAGTCCAAACTGGACAAACATTGGCATTCCAGTTGCAGCCAATGATGACATTCCTGCCATCGTAGTTATTGTTGTTAAAAGGATTGGCACTCCAGTTTTACCGTAAGCCTTTGACAAGGCATCATCATGATCTTTACCATCCTTTCTAAAAAATAAATAAGAGCTCATTACATGAACACAATCGGCTACGCCTACAGCAATAATCAGCATGACAGTAAGGGCAATTAGAGTTGTTGATGCCAAATTTAACCAACTGAGTCCACCAATGACAAATAGAATACTTAGGCCAATTGCAAGTTGTGGAAGAACAACTGCACTTGCAGAGCGAAACAATGTCCATAATAGAAGGTTAATAATTACCACCATACCTACCAATAAAAATGCAGCTTGAATAAGTGTATCCATCGCTAAAGAAATCATTGCCGAATTACCAATTGGATAAAAGTTGAAGTGCTCAAGCATCTTTGGCTGCTCTGTTATTGCTGTGATAGCCTTCATAAAAGGAATATAAAGTGCTGGCTCATCCGATTGATATTCAATTTTTTGAACTACAGCATTATCATCAATTCCAGCATCAAAATCGTCACTCCAATCATCATCAGAGAATAGTGAAAAATCATCATCTATCTCCTGCACAATTGGAATAGCTCCAAAATCAGTCTTAATAGAAATTGCACCATAGCGGTGGTCTTTTGAAAACATAAAGAGCGGCAAACTTGGTTGATCATCTGCCTCTGAACTTATTTCACTGAGTACTATTGAGTCGTTAGGGATATTTTTAGGAACCAGACGTGGTGAGCTTAAGACATCATCTTCATTTTTTTGAATTCTAATATTAGTTAAAGATTGAACTCGCTTGACGTGAGTCAGAGACTCAACAATATCAGGAGTTAAGCCATACTTTTCAAGCCATACTTCATCACTTATTTGCTCATAATTATCAAGAACCTCAGTTATTTCTGAAATATATCGTAAGGATTTATTTGAAAATACATCACCATCTTTAGCTTCATAAACAATGAATAAGCCGTCATCACTTCCAAACTGGTCTCGAAATTCATCTAAAGCTTCTATAGCTGGATCAGACTCAGTAAACCAAACATCAAATGAGGTATCTAAAACAAAACGTGAAGCGCCAAAACCCATAAAAATAGTTGAAAGCAGGGCTAAAAGAATGACTGTTTTTCGATAGGGTATTAATTGAGCAGGTACTTTTGCAAAATACTTATTTAAAGAGAGTAGAAGATTTTTCATAACTATTTGCTTAAATTAGAGCTATATTATAGCTATTTAATAATGAATTATTTGAAATCAAGTCTTTAATGGAGCTAATTTTTGTTTAACAATACAAGCATTTTTAAACAAAAAAAATACCCCGCCTTAAAAGGTCGGGGTATTTTAGAATAAAAGCCTAGCAATGTCCTACTCTCACATGGGGAGACCCCACACTACCATCGGCGCTAAGTGGTTTCACTTCTGAGTTCGGGATGGGATCAGGTGGGTCACACTTGCTATTGTCACTAAGCAAACTGCTTACTTGATGTAGATTTATAACCTATATCAAGAGTATTAAAAAGTTTTTATACCAAAGAAGGTATAACAAAATGGATAAAGTAAAGTTTATAAGGCATATTGCCTGTTGACACAACAACATCTCCAAATATCTTGGGTGTTATATGGTCAAGCCTCACGATCAATTAGTACTAGTTAGCTCAATACATTGCTGCACTTTCACACCTAGCCTATCAACCTCGTAGTCTTCGAGGGATCTTTAGGATTATTAAATAATCAGGGAGACCTAATCTTGGGAGGGGCTTCCCGCTTAGATGCTTTCAGCGGTTATCCTTTCCACACATAGCTACTCGGCAATGCCACTGGCGTGACAACCGAAACACCAGAGGTGTGTCCATTCCGGTCCTCTCGTACTAAGAACAGCTTCCCTCAAGTCTCCAACGCCCACGGTAGATAGGGACCGAACTGTCTCACGACGTTCTAAACCCAGCTCGCGTACCACTTTAAATGGCGAACAGCCATACCCTTGGGACCTGCTTCAGCCCCAGGATGTGATGAGCCGACATCGAGGTGCCAAACACCCCCGTCGATGTGAACTCTTGGGGGGTATCAGCCTGTTATCCCCGGCGTACCTTTTATCCGTTGAGCGATGGTCCTTCCACTCAGAACCACCGGATCACTAAGACCTAGTTTCCTACCTGCTCGACGTGTCAGTCTCGCAGTCAAGCATCCTTTTACCTTTGCGCTCATTGCACGATGTCCGACCGTGCTGAGGATACCTTTGCGCTCCTCCGTTACTCTTTAGGAGGAGACCGCCCCAGTCAAACTACCCACCATGCATTGTTCCCGATCCGGATTACGGACCAAGGTTAGAACCCCAACCATACCAGGGTGGTATTTCAAGGGTGGCTCCACTCTAACTAGCGTTAAAGCTTCAAAGCCTCCCACCTATCCTACACAAGTAGGATCAGAGTTCAATGCAAAGCTGTAGTAAAGGTGCACGGGGTCTTTCCGTCTGGCCGCGGGTATACTGCATCTTAACAGCAATTTCAATTTCACTGAGTCTCGGGTGGAGACAGTGTGGCCGTCGTTACTCCATTCGTGCAGGTCGGAACTTACCCGACAAGGAATTTCGCTACCTTAGGACCGTTATAGTTACGGCCGCCGTTTACTTGGGCTTCGATCAAAAGCTTCGCGCAAGCGCTAACCTCATCAATTAACCTTCAAGCACCGGGCAGGAGTCACACCCTATACGTCCACTTACGTGTTTGCAGAGTGCTGTGTTTTTAATAAACAGTCGCAGCCACCTAGTATTTTCAGCTCTTCTTTGCTCAATCAGCAAGTGATATCACATAACAAGAGCACACCTTCTCCCGAAGTTACGGTGTCATTTTGCCTAGTTCCTTCACCCGAGTTCTCTCAAGCGCCTTAGAATTCTCATCTCGTCCACCTGTGTCGGTTTGGGGTACGGTTTCATATAACCTGAAGCTTAGAGGATTT
This sequence comes from Candidatus Thioglobus sp. NP1, assembly GCF_003326015.1. NCBI lineage: Bacteria > Pseudomonadati > Pseudomonadota > Gammaproteobacteria > Pseudothioglobaceae (SeqCode) > Candidatus Thioglobus > Candidatus Thioglobus sp. NP1. The sequence goes on along the minus strand of NZ_CP023860.1, from coordinate 460,411 downwards.
TCCTGGAAGCATGGTCTCACTCACTTCACCCAAAAGAGGGCTCGTTATCACGCCTTGAAATAGAGGTTCCCGGATTTTCCTAAGAACCATTTCTACACGCTTGAACAAGGACAACCATCGCCTTGCTGAGCTAACCTACTCCGTCTTCCCATCGCAGTTATATGAAGTACGGGAATATTAACCCGTTTCCCATCGACTACGCATTTCTGCCTCGCCTTAGGGGCCGACTAACCCTACGCCGATTAACGTTGCGTAGGAAACCTTGGACTTCTGGCGAGGGGGTTTTTCACCCCCTTTATCGTTACTCATGTCAGCATTCGCACTTCTGATACCTCCAGCAAACCTCACAGTTCACCTTCAACGGCTTACAGAACGCTCTCCTACCATCGCAATAAATTGCGATCCGCAGCTTCGGTATATAGTTTAGCCCCGTTAAATCTTCCGCGCAAACCGACTCGACCAGTGAGCTATTACGCACTCTTTAAAGGAATGGCTGCTTCTAAGCCAACCTCCTGGCTGTCTGGGCCTTTTCACATCGTTTCCCACTTAACTATAATTTTGGGACCTTAGCTGACGGTCTGGGTTGTTTCCCTTTCCACTACGGACGTTAGCACCCGCAGTGTGTCTGCCGCGCTCATACTTTCTGGTATTCGGAGTTTGCAATGGTTTACTAAGTCTTGACAACCCGCTAGCCATAACAGTGCTCTACCCCCAGAAGTAATACGCGACGCTCTACCTAAATAGATTTCGGAGAGAACCAGCTATCTCCGGGTTTGTTTGGCCTTTCACCCCTATCCACAGTTCATCCCCTCATTTTTCAACATAAGTGGGTTCGCGCCTCCAGTTAGTTTTACCTAACCTTCACACTGACCATGGATAGATCACCCGGTTTCGGGTCTACTCCCAGCAACTAATCGCCCATTTAAGACTCGGTTTCCCTACGGCTCCCCTAATGGTTAACCTTGCTACTGAGAAGTAAGTCGCTGACCCATTATACAAAAGGTACGCAGTCACAGAACAAGTCTGCTCCCACTGCTTGTATGCATACGATTTCAGGTTCTATTTCACTCCCCTCCCGGGGTTCTTTTCGCCTTTCCCTCACGGTACTTGTTCACTATCGGTCAGTAGAGAGTATTTAGCCTTGGAGGGTGGTCCCCCCATATTCAAACAGCGTTTCACGTGCGCCGCCTTACTCGATTTCACAATTAAAAGATTTTCGTATACGGGACTATCACCCTGTGTCGTTGAACTTTCCAGAACATTCTACTAATCTCAAAATTGCTTAAGGGCTGTTCCCCGTTCGCTCGCCGCTACTAAGGGAATCTCGGTTGATTTCTTTTCCTCTAGGTACTTAGATGTTTCAGTTCCCTAGGTTTGCCTCCTTAACCTATGTATTCAGTTAAGGATAATGATCTTATGATCACTGGGTTTTCCCATTCGGAGATCTCCGGGTTAGAGCTTATTATCAGCTAACCGAAGCTTATCGCAGATTATCACGTCCTTCATCGCCTTCTACTGCCAAGGCATCCGTCGTATGCACTTATTCACTTGACCATATAACCCCAAAGTATCTGGGTTAAATGATTTCGTATTTCACCTTGTGAAGTCACTAACTGTATCTTACGATACAATCGGTGAATTCTATTTATCAATGATAGAAATAAATCTATCAATGAGAATCCATATTTTTTGAAATTGTTGTGTCAATGCAATACACCTTTTTACGTTGTATTGTATTTAACAAACTTTACTTCATATCCAAATTGTTAAAGAGCTCCAAACCAAGGGTTAAACCAAGGCTTGGTATAAAAACTTAAATAAAATATATAAATATATCTTATTTAAGTTTTCATTTGAGAAAATGGTGGAGCTAAGCAGGATCGAACTGCTGACCTCCTGGATGCAAACCAGGCGCTCTCCCAGCTGAGCTATAGCCCCAATAGAAAAACTAATAACCCAGAAAATGGTGGGTCTGGGTGGATTTGAACCACCGACCTCACCCTTATCAGGGGTGCGCTCTAACCAACTGAGCTACAGACCCTTGATATCAAATAAATTGAATTTGGGTTATTGGTCTTTTTTTCTCTTATCTTTAATATTATCAAACAACTTGTGTGAACACTCATACATTTCTTAAGGAGGTGATCCAGCCCCACCTTCCGGTAGGGCTACCTTGTTACGACTTTACCCCAGTCATGAATCACACCGTGGTGACCGTCCTCAATAAAGTTAGACTAGCCACTTCTGGTGCAACCCACTCCCATGGTATGACGGGCGGTGTGTACAAGACCCGGGAACGTATTCACCGTAGCATTCTGATCTACGATTACTAGCGATTCCGACTTCATGGAGTCGAGTTGCAGACTCCAATCCGGACTACGAAAAGGTTTCTGAGATTAGCTACACCTCACGGCTTCGCGGCTCTTTGTCCTTCCCATTGTAGCACGTGTGTAGCCCTGGTCGTAAGGGCCATGATGACTTGACGTCGTCCCCGCCTTCCTCCGGTTTATCACCGGCAGTCTCCTTATAGTTCCCACCATAATGTGCTGGCAAATAAGGATAGGGGTTGCGCTCGTTACGGGACTTAACCCAACATCTCACGACACGAGCTGACGACAGCCATGCAGCACCTGTCACTGCGTTCCCGAAGGCACCAATCTATTTCTAGAAAGTTCGCAGGATGTCAAGACCAGGTAAGGTTCTTCGCGTTGCATCGAATTAAACCACATGCTCCACCGCTTGTGCGGGTCCCCGTCAATTCCTTTGAGTTTTAACCTTGCGGCCGTACTCCCCAGGCGGATAACTTAACGCGTTAGCTTCGCCACTAAGGGGTAAATCCCCCCAACGGCTAGTTATCATCGTTTACGGCGTGGACTACCAGGGTATCTAATCCTGTTTGCTACCCACGCTTTCGTACCTCAGCGTCAGTATTGGTCCAGAAAGCTGCCTTCGCCATTGATGTTCCTTCTGATATCTACGCATTTCACCGCTACACCAGAAATTCCACTTTCCTCTACCATACTCTAGTTGACCAGTTTCAAATGCAGTTCCCAGGTTAAGCCCGGGGCTTTCACATCTGACTTAATAAACCGCCTACGCACGCTTTACGCCCAGTAATTCCGATTAACGCTTGCACCCTCCGTATTACCGCGGCTGCTGGCACGGAGTTAGCCGGTGCTTCTTCTAAAGTTAACGTCAAGGCTAACGGTTATTAACCGTTAACTTTTCTTCACAATTGAAAGTGCTTTACAACCCTCAGGCCTTCTTCACACACGCGGTATTGCTGGATCAGGGTTGCCCCCATTGTCCAATATTCCCCACTGCTGCCTCCCGTAGGAGTTCGGGCCGTGTCTCAGTCCCGATGTGGCTGATCATCCTCTCAGACCAGCTAAAGATCGTAGCCTTGGTAGGCTTTTACCCTACCAACAAGCTAATCTTACGCAGGCTCATCTAATAGCGTGAGGCTCGAAAGTCCCCCACTTTACTACGAATAGATTATGCGGTATTAATCCGAATTTCTTCGGGCTATCCCCCACTACTAGGTAGATTCCTACGCGTTACTCACCCGTCCGCCACTCGACGCCAACTAGCAAGCTAGTTTCGTTTCCGTTCGACTTGCATGTGTTAAGCATACCGCCAGCGTTCAATCTGAGCCAGGATCAAACTCTTCAGTTTAATCTTTGACTTTTTAGAACACTTGGCATTTTATAACCAATAGTTCAATTTTTTAAAAAGCTTATCTGCTTTTGTTTTTTATGTGCACTGCACAATTTCTTGTACGAGTGCCCACACAAGTTGCTTGATAAATTGTTAAAGAACTACCACCCAGTAAATGGATCTTAAGAGGCGGTGAAAGCGGGAAATTATACAGGCTGAAGTGGTCGCGTCAAGCTATATTAACAATATTTACTAAATAAACTTTAAAGCATCTTATCTCTAAGTTTATTTCACATAAAAATAGTAATTAGAATCAATGACATAGAGATCATTTATCCGGCTTAAAATTTCCTTAATTTTTCTTTCTGTAACAATCAACTATACTCTATTTTCCAATACAAAATGAGGAGAAGATTTCACCTAAGAGATCATCTGAAGAAAATTCTCCAGTAATTGCGCCAAGAGACATCCCTGCTTGGCGCAAATCTTCAGCCACAAGTTCACTTGCACCGCCCTTCAGCTGATCTTCGGCACTATTGATATACTCAAGAGTTCGCTCGATTGCCAAAATGTGCCTTTTTCGAGCAAGAAAAACACTATCACTATCAGGCTTAAAACCTGCAAACTCTGATAATAATTTTTTCAACATATCTACTCCAGCATTAGTTTTAGCTGACAAACTAATATCTGAATATGAGTCAAATTTTGTTATTTTGGATTTTTCTTTGACAAGATCAATCTTATTCTTAATACAAATAACTGGCTTGGCTTGGATTTCACTAGGCAATATTGATAAATCTGGTGATTTATCAATTGCATCGTAAACTAAAAGTACAACATCAGCATTATTGATTTCAATATGCGCTCTTCTGATGCCTTCTTGCTCAATAATATCGTCGCTATTGTGAAGACCAGCTGTATCTATTATGTGAAGAGGCATTCCATTAATATGAATAGTTTCCTTCAAAATGTCTCTAGTAGTCCCTGCAATATCTGTAACAATTGCACTAGGTTGTTTTGTGAGGGCATTTAGTAAACTCGATTTTCCTGCGTTTGGCTTTCCAGCAATAGCAACATGCAAGCCATCTCTGAGAATTGCTCCTTGTGTAGCATTCTCAAGAATATTAGTGAGTAGATCTTTTAAGGTTGCCAATTTAGTTGAAACTTCATGGGATTCTAAAAAGTCAATTTCCTCATCAGAGAAATCAATTGTTGCCTCAATAAAAACTCTTAAAGCTATTAAGTCTGCTAATAAAAGATTTATTTTTTCTGAAAATTCCCCTGTTAGAGACCTAACAGCACTTAAAGCTGACTGTTCTGAGCTGGATTGAATAAGATCTTGAACTGCCTCAGCCTGAACTAGATCCATCTTGCCATTTAAAAAGGCCCTTTTAGTAAACTCACCAGGTTCAGCAAGCCTAGCACCAAAAAAAACAATGACTTCAATAAGACTTTTAAGGACACTCATTCCACCATGGCCATGGAACTCAACAACATCCTCACCAGTATAAGAATTTGGTCCAGGAAAATAAATAGCTACGCCCTTATCAATAGTATTTCTATTAGCATCGTTAAAGACACCATAGAATGAGTATCTTGGTTTAAGCTCAGTAAGAAGTATTTTTTTTGCTATATCTAAAGCCAGTGGCCCCGAGATACGAACAATTCCAATTCCACTCTGACCTATTGCTGTTGCCAAAGAACATATGGTTGCAATACTAGTCGTCATAAGCCATATACTTTTCTAAAAATTGATCAAAATTAATTTGATCACTAGCTTCTATTTGCTTTTGCTTTTTTTGAGAAGATTGTGATAACTCATTAAGCTCATCAAAATAGTTCTTATCAACAACTAGATTTTTATAGTGTTCTTTATTTTTATGACTAAATTGATTAGTATATTCGAAGAATCCTTTTTCTTGATTTTGCATTTCATTAAGCATTATTGCTGAAGGAGTTAAGTCAGGATTATGGACACGCAGAGAAATTGCCTTTACGGCATTCTGGTGCTCAATACTCAGAAGAGATGAGCATTTATTTATTCCAATAAAAATTTTATCTGCCCATTCATCCCTACTAATTTTGTCTTGATTATTATATAAATTTAAACCTGGTTGCCTTCCTTGATGAGCAATGAGACTGGCATTTTTATCAATATCATATAATGCTGATGTAGAAAGAGGAGGTGACTCCTCTAAAAGACAATACAATAAAAAAGCCTCTAAAAACTGGATTTGCTGCTTGTCAATTCCTATATTAGTTAAGGGGTTAATATCCAATGATCGTATTTCTATATAGCCTATTCCTTGATTTTTAAGAGCCCTTAAAGGCCTGTTGTTTCCATAAAGAATAGGTTTTGGTCGAACTGATGAATAGTATTCATTTGCGATCTGGAGAATATTGGTATTAAGTTGAAGGTACTCTCCATCCTTTTTTAAACCGATCTTCTCAAAATCATCACAACTGGTTTTCATTGCAGCTCTGAGGCTATATATATAGTGCTGTAAACTGTTGTAATTCGCCTTAACTCCTTTTTCATCCTCTTGTGAATTCTGATAGCCAATATCTCCCATTCTTAAGGAAGTCGCATACGGTAAATATAAAGTTGAGTCATCAAACTCTTCCAAGTCATGATCATAATTGTCCTTCATAAATGATTTACATACCGAAGATGAAGCTCCAAATAGGTAAGTAATTAACCAACCATATCTTAGAAAATTTCTTGTCAGACCCATGTAATGAAGATTCATAAAATCTATAGGATTAATATTTGACTGCATTACTTGCTGATAAGATTTCCAAAACTCGGCTGAGAATGAATAGTTAAAGTGAATACCGGCAATTGCCTGCATTACACTTCCATAACGATTTGCTAGCCCACGACGATAAACTGTCTTCATCATTCCAAGATTTGAACTCCCATAATTTGCAATTGGAATATTGGTTTTTCCTCTTAGAATACAAGGCATACTTGCTGGCCAAAAACGCTCATTTTTAGGTAAATTATTATGCACATAATGATGAATTTTATTGAGTTCATCAATAACTTTATCTGCTCCCATTATGGGTTTTGTCACTAACTCAATCAAAGCCTCACTAAAGTCAGTTGTGATAGATGGATTTGTTAATGCTGAGCCATAATATTCGGGATGTTTAGATTGAGATATACTTCCATCTTCAGATACACGCAAACCTTCCTTTTCAATTCCAATAAGGTTTTGGTTCAGACTATCCTTAATAGGTATTAATGATTCAATTTTATTTTGAAGACTCACTTAAATCCCTACGAATAAAAGGACTTATTTTACCTCGGACTCAAGTTAACGGTGATAATAGAAAAAATCTATTAAACATTTATCTTAAAAAAGGCTTTGTCAAATAAAAATTTAATTATTAAGGTTGTTGTAGGAATTATCTCTAATAGCGACAATGAGTTGCTAATTACTAAGCGTAAAAAAGATCAATTTATGCCAGGCTACTGGGAACTTCCAGGAGGAAAAATTGAATCTGAAGAAGATAATATTAGTGCTCTTAAAAGAGAGTTTTTTGAAGAGGTAGGAGTCACTATTACTGAATGCAAACTAATACAAAAATTAAATCATCATTACGTTGATAAAACTGTGCAGCTCTGGGTCTATAATGTTGAGCATTTCTCTGGTAAACCTTTTAGTAAAGAGGGTCAAGAAGTAGCTTGGGTTAGTATTGAGAAATTTAAAAACTTAGAATTACTGCCTACAATGTGGAAAATAATTAATACGTTTAACCTACCAAATAGTTACTGGATTACCCCTGATAATCATCAATCTAATTTAATTGTTAATGAATGTGAAAATCACTTAGCAACTGGCACTGAAATTATCCAGCTTCGAAGCAAAACTCCTCTTGATAGTTCTTATATTAACGACATTTATAAGCTATGCAAAAATTACCAAGCTAAACTGATTCTTAACATTCCAAACAAAACCTATAACGAGAATTGTGATGGCTGGCATTTAACTAGTTCAGAGTTTTTAAGTCTAGATAAAAGACCATTTACAGAAACAAAACTCTTTGGCGCCTCTTCACACAATGAAAAGGAGGTAAGACATGCTGAAAAAATTTCTGCTGACTACATAAGTTTATCTCCAATACAGGAAACTCAAAGTCACCCAAATATACTGCCTTTAGGGTGGGAGATTGCTAGTAGCATAATTGAGCAATGTGACTTACCAGTATTTTTATTAGGCGGAATGAATAGAGGGCTAATAAAAAAAGCTTTAGGAATTGGCGCTCAAGGTATTGCAGGAATTAGAGATATTTAAGAACGGGCTCCAGACAACTCTATAACTTTATCTTGAATATCTTTTTTACTCATTTTAACCAAGCCATCAGAACCACCCTCACATAAAAGTTGGTCATCTACAAATATCTGTGGAACCGTTCTAAATCCTGATTTCATAAAAAAATCTCTTGCAGCATTATCCTCTTGAATATTCAATGTCTCATAATCGATATCAAGATTATCTAGATAATTTTTAGCTCGGGTGCAGTAAAAACATGAATGAGAGGTATAGACTTTTATCATAATTTATAAAAAGATTAGGTTAGTAAAAAAAGTGACAACAATATACCAGTAATGAGATATTTTTAAAAATCTATTTAATTATAAAAGCGCTAGTCTCGGAGATAAACCCAGACTGATTCACTTGAAAGCTTCTCATCGAAACGATAGCCTTCATCTGAAAAGTTTTTAAGAGATTCCGCATTTGTCAAACGGTTACGAATAATATAATTAACCATTAACCCCCTAGCTCGTTTTGCATAGATGCCTATAACTTTGTAAGTATCAGCCTTTTTGTCTTTGAAAACGACGTCTAAAATATCTGCTTTTAAAGTTTTCTTATCAATAGCTTTAGAGTATTCATTAGAAGCAAGATTTACTATAAGTTCAGACTCATCTTCATTTAGAACTTCACTAATCTCAGATCCCCAATATTCATAAAGATTTTTACCCTTATGATTATTAAGCTTTGTTCCCATTTCTAAGCGGTAGGGTTGAATTAAGTCAAGAGGCCTGAGAACTCCGTAGAGCCCTGAGAGCATGCGAACATTTTCTTGGGCAAAATCAAGATCTTTATTTGAGAGCGACGGTGCATCAATACCACTATATACATCACCCTTAAAAGCCAATAATGCTTGCTTTGCATTATCTAATGTAAATGGTGTTTTAAATTTTTGAAAACGTTCAAAATTTAGTTTTGATAACTTTTCACTTACTGACATTAGTTTAGAAATTTGCTCTTGAGATTTATTTTTTAAAATCCCAACTAACTCATTTGAGTCATTTAGTTGTCGCGTCTGGGTATGAGATTCAATATCACAAGATGAAAAATCTTGGGTTTTCGAAGGGGAAATGATAGCTAACATATAGTGAACAAAAATGAAACAATTCTACCTTAGAATCCCTATTATGACAATACTTATGGGTAAACTTGGTATTCAATAAAAAACTGATATAATGTAGACTATATATATAAGTTTCATTCTTTATTTAATTTCAGTTTTTTATGAAAAATAAGCAATTACACTTGCCGAAGCCTCATGGACTCTATCACCCTAACAATGAAAAGGAAAATTGTGGTGTGGGATTTATTGCTAATATTAAAAAAAAATCCTCTCATAAGATAACCCAGGATGCACTTGAAATGCTTTCGCGAATGGATCATCGTGGAGCCTGTGGCTGTGAAGCAAATACTGGCGATGGTGCTGGGATATTAACCGATATCCCCCATGAGTTTTTTTATGATGAGATCAAATCACTATTTGGTATCAAAATTGAAAAAGGAAATTATGGTGTAGGTAATGTATTTTTACCTCAAGATGATGTTGAAAGGACTCACTGTATTTCAATTATTGAAAAAACCATTAAAGAAGAAGGTCAAACTTTAATTGGCTGGCGTGATGTACCCTTTGATGCTCTCAAGGCTGATGTTGGAGATACTGCTAGAGATTCGCAACCAGTAATTAAACAGGTCATAATTGGAAACTCAAAAGGTCTAGATTCAGATTCTTTTGAAACCAGTCTTTATATTATTCGAAAACATGTTTCTAAAGTTATCCGAACGGATGAATCTCTTACTCAAGCGCTCTTATTTTATATTTGTAGTTTATCTACTAGAGTAATTATTTATAAAGGTATGCTAATGGGATCTCAATTGCTGGAATTTTATACAGACCTTAATAATAAGAAATTTATTACTTATTTAGCAATGGTGCACTCTCGCTTCTCAACAAATACTTTCCCATCCTGGGACCGTGCACAACCTTGCCGTTTTATGGCTCATAATGGTGAAATTAATACTCGTCAAGGAAATTTTAACTGGATGAGGGCTCGCGAAGGCGTTCTGGAAAGTGATGTTTTTGGTGATAACTTAAATAAAACTTTACCAGTTATAGAAACTGAAGTTTCTGACTCTGGAAGCTTTGATAATGTTCTGGAATTTCTTCTTATGAATGGAAGGTCTCTTCAAGAAGCTGTATTAATGATGGTTCCTGAGGCTTGGCAAAATGACAAAGAAATGAGCAAAAGTAAAAAGGCTTTCTATGAGTATTTTTCAAACGTAATGGAGCCTTGGGATGGTCCAGCCTCGATTGCATTTACTGATGGTCGATACATTGGAGCCGTTCTTGATAGGAATGGTCTTAGGCCTTCTCGTTATTATATTACTCATGATGATCGAGTTATTATGGCGTCAGAAGTTGGAGTTGTTGATGTCGAAACTAATAACGTCAAAACGAAAGGTCGACTAAGGCCAGGGAAAATGTTTCTCATTGACTTCGACAAAGGAGAGTTGGTTGATGATGATGAGATTAAAGAGGACTTCGCCTCAAAGAATCCATATGAAATATGGTTAAAGGAACAACAAATACTTCTTTCTGATTTAAAAAAATATGATGATACCCATGGGTTTTTTCCAGAAACTCTTGTCAACCGTTTACAAGCTTTTGGCTACAGTACTGAAACTTTAAAGTTTATGCTTTTGCCACTTGTAACTGAATTGAGAGATCCTGTTGGTTCAATGGGAAATGACTCTGCATTAGCCTGTCTCTCAGATCAGTCAAGAATAATCTATGACTACTTCAAACAGCTTTTTGCTCAGGTTACTAATCCAGCAATCGATTCAATTCGTGAAGAGGTTGTTATGTCACTGAGCTGTTCAATTGGTCCAGAGGGAAATTTATTAACTAATAAAGCTGAAAATGCTAATCGATTAATAATTGATCATCCTATTTTGACAAATGAAGAGATGTCCTCACTAATTCAATGCAATCATCGAGGATGGACTAGTAAAACAATTGATATCACTTATGATATCAATGAAGGGCATAGTCTAGACTTAATGCTTGACTCTATATGCCAGCAAAGCACTCAAGCAATTAATGATGGTCATAGCTTAGTAATTCTCTCGGATCGCAAAATTAGTGCAAATCGCAATGCCATAAGTGCCCTACTAGCGTCCTCAGCAGTTCATCGACACTTAGTAGCTATTCATAAGCGAACTCAAGTAGGAATAATTGTAGAGACTGGAGAAGCAAGAGAGGTTCATCATTTCTGTCTTTTATCTGGCTTTGGGGCAGATGCAGTAAACCCATATCTTGCTTTTGAAGCTTTATGGCAAGCAAGAAGAGATAAGCTACTTGATCTTGAGGATGATCAAGCTATTGTTACATCATATCGAAAAGCTATTGCTAAAGGTATGCTTAAAGTCATGGCAAAAATGGGTATTTCTACTCTGGCATCTTATAAAGGTGCACAAATTTTTGAGGCCGTTGGACTCTCTGCAGAGGTAATGAATAAGTGTTTCTTTGAAACAGCCAGTCGAATTAGTGGTGTTGGTTTTGATGTAATTCAAAAAGAATCTGAAGCTCAACACAAAAAAGCTTTTCTATCAAATTCGCTTAATAATCTTGGGCATTATGCTTGGCGTAGTGGTGGTGAAAAACATATGTGGGAGCCTGAAACAATAACAAGCTTACAACAGGCTGCTAGAAGTAATGATCAAAATGCATACTGGGAATTTGCTCAAAAATCTAATGACGAAGGAACTAGAAATTGTACTCTTAGAGGATTAATGGCATTTAAATCAGTCACTCCAATTAATATTGATAAAGTTGAGCCAGCAAAAGAAATTGTCAAAAGATTTGTTACTGGTGCAATGAGTCTTGGTTCAATATCTCCAGAATCTCATGAATCACTCGCTATTGCTATGAATCGAATCGGTGGTAAATCGAATACTGGAGAGGGTGGAGAAGATCCAAATCGCTGGACTCCTGACAAAAATGGTGACTCTCGCCGTAGCTCTATAAAGCAAGTTGCCTCTGGCAGATTTGGTGTTACTATTGATTACCTTAATAATGCTGATGAACTTCAAATTAAAGTTTCACAGGGTGCTAAACCTGGTGAGGGTGGAGAATTACCTGGCGGAAAAGTAGATGATTTTATTGCTAAGATACGTTGTTCAACAGCAGGTGTTGGTTTAATTAGTCCACCACCTCATCATGATATTTATTCTATAGAAGATTTATCACAACTTATCTTTGATCTTAAAAGATCTAATCCTGAGGCTCGAATAAGTGTCAAGCTAGTTTCTGAAGTTGGTGTCGGTACTGTGGCTGCTGGAGTTACTAAAGCAAAATCAGATCATATAGTTATTGCTGGGCATGATGGAGGAACTGGAGCATCACCATTAACTTCTATTAAACATGCAGGCCTACCTTGGGAGCTTGGTGTTGCAGAAACCCATCAAACATTAGTGATGAATGATCTTCGATCAAGAGTAGTTATTCAGACAGATGGTCAACTTAAAACTGGAAGAGATGTTGCTATTGCTGCATTACTAGGGGCTGAAGAGTTTGGATTTTCTACCGCCCCATTGATAACACTAGGTTGCATCATGATGCGTAAATGTCATCTAAATACTTGCCCAGTTGGAATTGCGACACAAGACAAAGTTCTTCGTAAAAAATTCACTGGTAAACCTGAACATGTTGTTAATTACTTGTTTATGGTGGCAGAGGATTTACGAATTATTATGGCTGAACTTGGATTTAAAAAACTTACTGATATGGTTGGCCGTGTTGATATGCTTGAAATGAATAAAGCAATAAACCATTGGAAACAAGACTCAATTGATCTTAGCAAGATATTAACTCCTGCTGATAATCAATATAGAGATGCTGGAACTTATCAATCAATAAAACAAGATCATCAACTCAATGAGCAGCTTGATCATGATCTAATTGCCAAGTCAAAAAATGCTATTGAAGGAAATGGCAAAGTTAAATTTGAATCTCATATTTCTAATACTGATCGTGCAGTTGGAGCAATGCTATCATCACATATTGTCAAAACTAGAAAAGGTAATAACTTAAAGGATGGCTCAATAAATATTGATTTCAAAGGCTCTGCAGGTCAATCCTTTGGTGCATTTCTTGCAAATGGTATTTCTTTATCCATTGAAGGCGATGCTAATGACTATGTTGGAAAAGGCTTATCTGGTGGTCGAATTGTTATTTATCCTCCAAAAAATTCTACCTACCTTGCACACAATGAAATTATTGCCGGTAATGTCTGTGGATATGGGGCTACTGGAGGTGAAATGTATCTTTCTGGTCAAGTTTCAGAACGCTTCTGTGTTAGAAATTCTGGATTGATTGCCGTAGTTGAAGGAATTGGTGACCATGGTTGTGAATATATGACAGGTGGTAGGGCAGTAATCTTAGGCGAAGTAGGTCGTAACTTTGGTGCTGGAATGAGTGGTGGAATCGCTTATGTATATAATCCTAAATTAACTCTTAAAGGTAGGTCAAATTCAACCACAATAGATTTTGATTCACTAGATAAAGAATCAAGTGATGAGTTATCTTCATTAATTGAAAAACACTTTAAATTAACTAACTCTTTGATTGCTGAACAAATATTAAATAATTGGGATCAAGAAATACTTCACTTTGTTAAGATAATGCCTAAAGCACTAAAGGAGGTTTTGGCTGCTAAAAATAAATTACTTTTACAAGCCAGTTAGATTGGTATTGCATCTATCAGATCAGCGCTAGCTCCTATAAATTCATCCACACCATTACCTACAACTGGTATCACTGAGAAAACTGCTCCTGTAACTCTCATAGGAGCAGTTACTACCTTAGTAAAAACGCAACCAGATACATAAAATATTATTAAACTCAATAAAATCAACTTTTTCATTGAGAGCGCTCTAAAACAATAAAGTGATGTTCATAAGTATTAAGAGAGTCTGCCTGATGTGTTTCGCAGCTTACTTCATGCCACTCAGATTTATCATAATTAGGAAAATACACATCGCCATCGAATGATCCCTCAATTTTTGTAATATAGAGTCTTGATACATCTGGTAATAATTGTTCACACAAGCTTGCTCCTCCAATAACCATTACTTCAGGCTCATCCTTTGTAATTGAAAGAGCTTGCTCAATATTAGAGACTATCTCACATCCAGGAATTACAATGTTAGTATTTCTTGTAATTACAATATTTCGACGATTAGGTAATGGCCTTCCAATAGAGTCATATGTTTTTCGACCCATCAGGATGGACTTTCCAATTGTAATTTTCTTAAAATAAGCTAAATCAGCTGGAAGATGCCATGGCAATTTATTATCTTTACCAATCAAGCGATTGTCATCCATTGCAACGACTATTGATAAGCGCATAAAGTTTTGTTTTAATAAAGTAAAATATTAGATTATTTTACAATTTTTAAACTTATAGTGTTACTAATTCTAGCCTCATCATCGCCTTTTAGAAGAGACATTTTAATGAAGCTTGGTATGCCATTTGTTACCACATCTCCAGATATAGATGAAAGCCGAAATACATCAGAGTCCCCTTATAATCTGGTCACTCGCTTATCCGAGGAAAAAGCTCTAAAAGCTTCAGAAACTCATTCTGGTCTAATCATTGCATCTGATCAGGTTGCTACTTTAGATTCTGGAAATAATGAAACTGATAAGATATTTAACAAACCACTTACTCAAGAAAATGCCTTTTTGCAACTGAAACAATGCTCGGGTAGAACTGTTAGGTTTCTGACAGGTATTGTATTAATGAATACTGAAACCTTAAAAATACAATCACATGTTGAACTTTTTAGGGTTACACTTAAGCCTCTAAATGATGATCAAATTTTGTCCTATTTAGAGAGTGAAAATGTTCTTAACTGTGCGGGAAGTTTTAAGTCAGAAGGCCTAGGAGTTGCATTATTTAATAAAATGGAAGGCAATGATCCTAATAGTCTTATTGGTCTCCCAATAATCCAACTAATCCAAATGCTTGCTAAGGAAAATGTTCATATCTTATGAAGAAAAATAAAGAATATTTATATAAATTTGTATCACCAATACAAATAAGTGACTTGGAATTAAATATTGATTCTTTAATTGAGTTCTGTTATGAAATGAAACAAAAAAACCAAGCAGGAGTTAAATTAACTAATATGGGAGGGTGGCATAGTGACAATATTCTTAATGAGACTCACACAGAATTTGTTAAGCTTAAAAATAAAATAGAAGAAAATGCAAATGCATTTCACAATCAAATGCAATTAAAAAAAACACTAAAACAAAAATTATCAAATATTTGGATTAATATAAATCCTAAGGGGGGTTCAAATGATTTCCATGATCATCCAGGTGCTTGCTTTTCGGGAGCATTCTATTTGAAGGGAGAAGCTCCAATTGTTTTTCAACATCCTTATAAGGACATTACAACATATTTCTGGAAAGAATCTATTATAGAAAAATGGAATTCAGCAAATTCAGGTCAATGGAAATATAAACCAGAACCAAATGTGCTTCTTTTATTTCCAGGGTGGTTGGAACATAAGGTTCTTATGAATAGTGAGGAAACTGATAGAATTTCTATTTCTTTTAATACGACTATTTAAAAATTCTGTTGCAGTGCTCTGTGACCAAAACATCAGTTGAATTATTAAATTAACAATTTGAATAATCTCCTTATTGACATTTAAAGAAGTCATATACTTCGCACCAAAGTTCTTACTAAGTATAATGATTCAACTCTACCTAATATAAAAAATGGAGAAATTTGCACGCGCTTCTCATAATGAGATTTGTTGATTTGATGCGTTTTTAAACAAAAGTGAGAAGTTCTTATGAGCATTATTTATCCTAACAACTTTAGGCCTTTTGCTGCTGGTCTAACCGACAACTGGGGAGCACTATTTGGCTCATCTGAAGCATTAGCACTTATAGAATTTGCTGAATCAAACAATCAAGTTGTTATTTACATTGCTAAAGATATTACTCATTATGATGAGATTAGAAAAGCGCTAAGCTTTTTTAATTCATCACTAGAGATCTTAGAATTTTCAAGTTGGGAAGTCCTTGCATTTGATCACTTTTCACCACATCCAGATATAGTTTCATCAAGACTCAAAACTCTTGCGCGCTTATCTTTACTCAAATCTGGAATAGTAATAACTACCCTTGAGACAATGTCTCAAAGATTATGTCCCACTGACTACATTGATAAATATAGTCTTAGCTTAATCAAAGGGCAAACTCTTGAAATAGAGACTTTTATTTCAAAGCTTAGTAAGATAGGTTATCGAAGAGTAGCTACTGTTATGGAGCAAGGTGAATTTAGTATTAAAGGGGCATTAATAGATCTATATCCTATGGGGACCAAATTACCCTACCGTATTGACTTATTTGATAATGAAATTGACTCAATCAGAACCTTTGATGCCAACTCACAAAGATCAATTGAAGTAATAAATTCTATTTATCTACTTCCTGCTCGTGAATTTGCATCAGATCATGAAAGTATTTCAACTTTTAAGAGTAATTATTTATCTGAATTTGGAAATACTAATGGCTTCATTTATGACGAAGTAAATGAAGGTCGTTTTCCTGGTGGAATCGAATTTTATTTACCATTATTTTTTGAGCAAACAAGCTCACTTTTTGACTTTTTTAATAATAAGCCAATTATTGCTTATCGTAAGGGCCTTGATGAGGAAATGAAAATCCAGAGTAATGAATTATTAGAACGCTTTAAACATTGTCAAAATTCTCTAGAAAGACTTCCTTTAGAAATTAATAAAGTATTCTTAAATCAGGAACAATTTTTTAAAGAACTTAAAGATAAAAAACAAGTTCAAATACAAACTTCAAAATTAGAACAAAAAGCTGCATTAAATTTTTCTTCTTCTATACTTCCTCCCTTAAAAATAGAAGCTCAAACTAAAAAACCTTTAAATAAACTAATTGATTTTATTGAAAATTTTGATGGTAAAGTCTTAATTGTTTGTGAGTCTGAAGGTCGCCAAAGTGTTCTTAATGATCTTTTATCGAGTTACAATTTGAAAGCATTAGATTGTTTAAGCTGGATGGATTTCATAAAGCAAAATAATAAGCTATGCATAACTAATGCTAGTTTAAATGAAGGGATATTATGTAATCAAATTGCAATTATTACCGAAAATAACCTCTTTGGCCAAGATGCTGTTAATCAAAAAAGAAGAAGACGAGCAAAACATAAAGATTTTGATGAGGCAATTAAAAGCCTTGTTGAAATTCAATTAGGTGATCCAATTGTTCATGAGCATTATGGTGTTGGTCGTTATTTAGGTCTTAAAAGTAAAACCTTTGATGATAATCAACAAGATTTTTTATCATTAGAATATGCTAATGGCTCAATACTTATGGTTCCAGTAGCTTCACTTAATCTAATTTCTAGATATTCAGGGGCAAGCTCTGATAATGCGCCTCTTCATAAGCTGGGAAGTCAACAGTGGACAAAAGCAAAAAGAAAAGCATCTGAAGCTCTCTATGATGTTGCAGCAGAACTTCTAGAGATTTATGCTAAGCGACAGTCTCAAAAGGGGTTTGCTTATCCAGCACCTAGTGACTCTTATAGCTCTTTTGTTTCAAGTTTTGCGTTTGAAGAGACTCCAGACCAACTTAAAACGATGGATGACGTTCTTCTAGATATGCAATCTGATAAACCAATGGATCGTTTAGTATGTGGAGATGTGGGCTTTGGAAAGACTGAAATAGCAATGCGAGCTGCATTCTTAGCTGTTGAAGCTGGTAAGCAAGTTGCAATCCTTGTGCCAACAACTTTATTAGCAAGTCAACACCGCCAAACTTTTAATGATCGCTTCTCAAAGTTCCCAATAATGATTAAATCTCTTTCAAGATTTCAAAATACCAAGGAACAAATTCAAATTAAATCAGAGCTTAAGGAAGGAAAAATTGATATTATTATTGGCACTCATAAGTTGATACAAGGAACTATTGAGTATAAAAATTTAGGATTAATAATTATTGATGAAGAACATCGTTTTGGTGTTAAACAAAAAGAATCACTAAAAAAGATTCGAGGGCAGAGTGACATACTTACCATGACTGCAACACCAATACCTAGATCATTAAATATGGCACTAGGAGCACTTAAAGAACTATCAATTATCGCCTCACCGCCGGCAAAAAGAACAGCCATTCAAACATTTGTAGATGAGTGGAATGATGAATCAATAAAAGAGGCTTGCTCTAGGGAACTTCATAGAGGTGGACAAATATTTGTTGTTCATAATGATATAGATACTATTGATAATATGGCTGAATCTTTGAGCAGTCTAATGCCAAATATTAATGTAAGAGTTGCTCATGGACAAATGCCCACTAAAGAACTTGAACAAATTATGGCTGATTTTTATCATCAACGCTTCCAGCTTCTTGTTTGCACAACTATTATTGAAACTGGTATAGATATACCTAGTGCTAATACAATTATTATTAATAATGCACAAAATTTTGGGCTTGCTCAGCTTCATCAACTTCGGGGAAGAGTTGGTCGCTCGCATCATAAAGCGTATGCGTATCTTGTAATTAAATCTCATCAATCAATAACTTTAGATGCAAAAAAACGACTTGATGCTCTAGCTTCTCTAGAAGAGCTTGGAGCAGGATTTATGCTTGCCAACCATGACTTAGAGATCCGCGGTGCTGGTGATTTATTAGGTGAAAATCAAAGTGGAAAAATATCTGAAATTGGATTTAATTTATATCATGATTTATTAAAAAGAACAATTCAAGCAATTAAGAATAATGAAAAATTTGATATTAAAGATGCATTAGTTGAAGAGGTTGAAATAAATACAGGAATTGCCTGCATTATTCCTGAAACTTATTTAACTGATGTTCATGAGCGACTGATACTTTATAAAAGGATTGCTAGTGCGAGTGATGATGATGAGTTAAAAGAATTAAAGATTGAAATGATTGATCGTTTCGGTTTACTTCCTGACTCTACCAAAAATCTATTTGAGTCTACCTCATTAAAGCTTTACTCAAAAGAAATTGGAATTGACAAAATTAACATCTATGATGATAAATCAGAAATCACTTTAAAAGAAAAAAATACAGTTGATGCCTCTAAGATTATTAATTTAATTCAAACGAATTCTCAAATATTTCAATTAAAAAATCAAAATACTCTTATATATAAGGACACAATGGATGCAGATTATTCCCGTATAGAAAAAATAAGCAAATTACTAGGAAGTATTGTTTAAGGGATTTTCTTTAGAAGGTCAAATTAAAGATATTTTATAAAGCCGCTATTTGGGAGGGACATGAGAAGGGGCAAAATATCGAATACCAGGAACTATTACAAGGGCTGCAAACAATAGAACACTCAAGCAGCCAAGAACATCTCCAATTAGATAATTTTTAATGAATTGCATAGCGTTAATTGATTGGGAGCCTTCACCCAGTGATGAAAGGTATGAATACACAAAAAATTTCATCAATGTATTATATAAAGCGGTAAGAATTGCTAAAAAAAGTAAGTGCTGAAAAACAACCTTTCCACCATCAAAAAAATTTGATAATTTGAAAAACTTCATGCTGGCAATAGCCAAAAGTGGTGCAAATGTTCCCACTAAATGAAGAATATTAATACCATCAAATGTTGAGTCATGAAACCAAATAGATGAAGCGGTAATAGCTAAAAAAACTGCTACAAAAATCCTAAAGCCAAATAAAAGATAACATAGGGAAACTGCACCAATAGGAAGCCATACAAGATTTCCAACAAATGGATAGGACTGGCCATTTATAAAGGTGATAAATACTACAACAAGAAAAGCCATAATATTATCTGAAAAAAAACTAAATAGCTTTTGTTGATTTAAACTTTCCATTAACAAAAATACCCCCTTTGTTATATAGTTTTTATATCACTGGTATAAGCTACCTAACGACATCGGCAACCTCTAAAGGGAGGATACAAACCTTTCTTGTAATTTATTAATCGCAGCTCTAAGGTTTTGAATGCGATTGCTCATGCTTTTTACAGTGGTCAGAGGCCTAATCCACTATTACAATTTATAAATTAATTTTCAAATCTTAAGATCATTTCTCTTTTATCAACAGAAGACTGAACTGCTGTAACTATATTATTGGTAGTTAAAAAAAGCACTGCCCTTTTAATAGTTGATAATGAATACTTTGAAAAATATGGATCATTCTTGATTGAAGTAATAGTTACATTAGTATTTGAAGTTATATACGAGAATACCGCTCTTTCAACTTCAGAATACTCAGTCAATCCAAAATCTTTTTCACATTCATCTAATGCTTTTCTGAGTTGGAATAATCTACTTACTGCTTTGTTCATCTAGTACTCCAAAATTTAAAAATGTTAATAATACCTACAATTAGCTTTAGATTTAAACAACTATAGGACCAGTAAAGTCACAATTATAGGCCAGAAAAGACTAGATTAAATTATAAATCTTAGAAAGTCTCAGTCGTGTATATTAAATTGCTGCTTAAGACTTATATACTCAATAACCTTAATTCTTGGGCCAAATTGGCTTACAACTCGAGCTGAAGAAGCATTTGCAAACTTTGCAGCCCATGAAAAATCTTTTCCTTGCTCTAGTGCATATAAAAAAGCACCAGCAAACATATCCCCAGCTCCATTGGTATCTATTGCATTCGACATAACACCTGGTGTATGAATGAACTTATTACCATCATATACTAATGATCCTCCAGGCCCCCTTGTAATAGCAAATGTCTTTGCATATTTTTTAAGAGATTCAGCAGCTGCCTCAACAGTATGAGTTCCTGTAAAGCTTCTTGCCTCATCACCATTACAGAATAAAAGATCAACACCACTTTCACCAATAATTTTTTTTATATTGTCTGCAAAAACCTCAACAATAAATGGATCAGATAGACTAATAGAAGTTTTAGTACCACTTTGCTTTGCAAAGTCCATGGCACTAAATGCAACAGATGTTCTTTGCTCATCTGTAACTACATAACCTTCAATATATAACCAATTAGAATTTGCTAATGACTCCTCATCAATCTCACGATATGATAGTTCGAGACTAGCACCTAGATAAGTATTCATCGTGCGTTCAGCATCTGGGCTAACCATCACTAGACACTTTCCAGTGATGCTATTTGATGGCTCTTCTTGATGAAAATCTACTCCAGCTCTTTTTAAATCTTTAACAAAGAATTTACCTTCATCATCATTAGCAACCGTCCCAGAAAAGAAAGCTTTAGAACCAAATCTACTTGCAGCTACAACCGAATTACAAGCTGAGCCTCCGCAGCTTCTTTTAACTGGAATACGCTGTGAGGTTAACGCATTAATTAAATAACGCTGACGCTCTTCATCAACAAGAGTCATTAACTCCTTATCAATTTTATTTTGATTTAAAAATGAATCAGATACTATTACCTCAGTATCTACAATAGCTGCACCTATCCCATAAATATTATATTTTTTCATAACACCTTTATCTAAAAAATTACTCTAATTTAAACTCTCAAAGTCGCTGGAACTGGAAAATTAACAAACTCTTCAGCACCACTAACTTCAACCACTTCATCTGCGCCATTTTCTATAAGAAAACTTACTACTTCTTGCACCAAAACTTCTGGTGCAGATGCCCCAGCTGTTACGCCAATTGAATTAATTCCATCCAACCAACTTGGATCAATATCACTTGTGCCATCAATTAGATATGCTGGCTTATTTGCATTTTCTGCTATTTCTTTTAAGCGATTAGAGTTAGAAGAATTCTTTGAACCAATAACAAGAAGCATTTCTGAACTCTTTATCATGGCTTTAACAGAATCTTGACGATTTTGTGTTGCATAACAAATATCACTCTTTTTAGGAGCCTGAATTTGAGGAAACTTACTCTTTAAACTACTAACTATTTGCTTGGTATCATCAACTGATAATGTTGTTTGCGTTGTGTAGGAAATATCCATATCTGCTGAAAAATTTAAACCATTGATGTCATCAATTGATTCTACCAGAGTGATTTTTTTAGGGTCACTTGACTGGCCTAATGTTCCTTCAACTTCTGGATGCCCAGCATGGCCGATAAGGATAACTTGATGATTTTGTTTTTGGCGACGAATAACTTCTTTATGAACTTTTGTTACTAAGGGGCAAGTTGCATCATAAATGGTAGCAGAAATTGATACAGCATCTTTTCTTACCATTTGTGACACTCCATGAGCACTAAAAATTACAACACTTCCCTCAGGAACTTGGTCAATTTCATCTATGAAAATTGCTCCCTTTTTTTTAAGGTTTGCAACAACGAATTTATTATGCACAACTTCATGCCGAACATAGATAGGTGCGCCATGTTTATCAAGAGCCCTTTCAACTATCTCAATTGCACGATCAACGCCTGCACAGAAACCTCTTGGATTGGCCAAAAATACTTTCAAAATTGATTCATTTTTTTCATATATTTATATATGATTTAATTTTTATGATTAAGCGCAGAAAGTATCTGGAATACTTTTTGTCGCAATTCTGATCGATGAACAATCATATCAATTGCTCCCTTCTCGAGTAAAAACTCACTTCTTTGAAATCCTTCTGGTAACTCTTCTCGAACAGTTTGCTCAACAACTCTAGCACCTGCAAAACCAATTCTTGCATTAGGTTCTGCAATTTGTACATCACCTAACATTGCCAGACTTGCTGAAACACCGCCCATAGTAGGATCTGTTAAAACAGAAATAAATGGAATTTTCTTATCGGCTAATAGTTTAACTGCAAGTGATGTTTTAGACATTTGCATCAGCGAAAAAAGGCCTTCTTGCATTCTTGCTCCCCCACTTGCTGAAAAGCACACAAAGGGCTGTTTATTTTCAATAGCAGCATCTGTAGCACGAACAAATTTTTCTCCAACTGCTGAACCCATAGAGCCGCCCATGAAATTAAAATCAAAAGCTGCAGCAACTATTGGCATTCCATTTAATAAACCTGATTTAGCAAGCAATGCATCATTCTCTTTCGTTCTTTTTTGAGCATCACTATAACGATCTTTATATTTTTTTTGATCCTTAAATTTAAGTGGATCTACAGACTTAATATTAGCGGCAATTTCTAACTGATTATCGCTATCAAGAAAAATCTCAAGGCGCTTTCTTGCTGAAATTCTTAAATGATGACTACATTTGGGACACACATAACTTAAACGCTCAAGCTCCTCTTGATAAAGGACCCGACTGCATTCAGGACACTTACTCCAAAGACCTTCAGGGATATTTTTTTTAGCATTTTTACCAATCGATGGTAATATTTTCTCCAACCAACTCATACTATTCCCTAATCAAGTAATCGCATTTGAGATCTCTTTTGCTAAATTTCCAACCTTCGTCACTAACTTATCTTTATCACTAGATAATTCTTCTACAATTGAAACAAGGGCACTTCCAACAATTACTGCATCTGCATTTTGACCAATTTGCTTTGCAATTTCTGCATTTTTTATACCAAAACCAACACCAACTGGAAGATGGATATAATTTCTCATTCTTTCAAGATGGTAATTAACTGAATCAACATTTAGATTTGCTGCACCTGTAACGCCCTTTAGGGAAACATAGTAAATATAGCCACTTGCTAATTTTGAAATCTGTTCCAAGCGCTCATCTGTTGTTGTTGGTGCTACTAAAAAGATTAAATCAATCTCAAAATTATCAAGTTCTTTTTTAAGATCCATAGCTTCTTCTGGAGGCATATCAACAACTAAAATTCCATCAACACCAGCTTCATCTGCCCTAATTGCAAAGTCCTTATAGCCATAAACTTCAATTGGGTTTGTATAACCCATTAGAACAATGCCAGTAGATTGATTATGTTCTCTAAATCTATCAACAAGAGCAAAAACATCATTTAAATTAATGCCATCAGCTACTGCTCTTTCATGAGATTTTGCAATTACAGGTCCATCAGCCATAGGATCAGAGAAAGGCATCCCAAGTTCAATGATATCTGCTCCACTTTCTGCTAATGTGAAAACTAGCGCTTCACAATTATCTAGACCACCATCACCAGCAGTAATAAAGGGAATAAAAGCTGTTCTATCATCAGCATTGAGTTTTTTAAAAATATTAAAAATTCTTGACATATATATAAATTAAATTGTTTTAACTAAATTTTAACATAGTGAAGCCTAAAGTCTTTTTAAGTGATTTAGTTTTATTTTGTATAAGAGTGAACTGCATCGACTAATACTTTCATACTATCTGGATTAACATCAGGAGTAATACCATGGCCAAGATTAAATACATGTCCGGTTTTTCCTTTAAATTGATCTAGTACTTTATGAGCCTCAGAGATAATAACCTCAGGTGAAGCATATAGAACTGAAGGATCAAGATTACCCTGAAGAGATACCTTTGAACCAATTCTTCTTTGAGCATCACCAATTTCAATTGTCCAGTCTAAACCAACACCATCACAGCCAGTAGCTGCAATTTGTTCAAGCCATGCCGCACCACCTTTAGTAAAAAGAGTTACTGGAATTCTTTTTCCCTCATAGGTCCTATGAATTCCATCAACAATTTTTGACATATATCTAAGCGAGAAGTTTTCATAACTATTCTTATTTAAAAGGCCACCCCAAGTATCAAAAATCATTAATGAATCTGCTCCTGCCTCAATTTGTGAATTCAAGTAATCGATAATCGTGTCAGCTAGAACATCTAGAAGTTTATGCATATGCTTTGGATTTTCATACAGAAGACCCTTGACCTTTGAAAATGCTTTACTTGTTCCACCTTCAACCATATAAGTTGCAAGAGTCCAAGGACTTCCTGTAAAGCCAATAAGTGGGACTTTTCCGTTAAGATTTGACTTTATTACTGAGACTGCATCACTTACATATGCGAGCTCACTTCCAACATCTGGCTTATATAAATGATCAATATCACTGAGCGTGTTAAGCGGTTTAGAAAATTTAGGTCCTTCTCCTTCAACAAAATGAAGACCAAGACCCATAGCATCTGGAATAGTTAATATATCTGAAAATAGAATTGCCGCATCTAAGTCAAATCGCTCAAGGGGCTGAAGGGTAACCTCACAAGCTAGATCACTAGACTTGCATAACGTTAAAAAATCCCCCGCTCTTTTTCTTGTAGCACGATACTCTGGCAAGTAACGACCAGCTTGTCGCATTACCCAAATTGGAGTTCTTGACACTTCTTTTTTTAGAAGCGCATTAATGTAGTCAAATGCCATTATATTTTCTCTATAAAAGATTGATTATAGTCATTCTTAAAGGTCTTTTTTATGTTTACTTCTGACACAAAAAAAGCCACAGTTGTGGCTTTAAGAGCAAATAAGTTATTATTTATCGCTTGTACGCACCATAACGAGACTTAAACTTCTCAACACGACCCGCTGTGTCCATAATTTTTTGTTTACCTGTGTAAAAAGGATGGCAACTTGAACATACATCAAGATGAAGCTCTTCTTTACCAGAAGTTGAACGAGTTTCAAAGGTGTTACCGCAACTACAAACTACTTTAATGTTTTCATAAGCTGGATGAATATCTTTTTGCATAACTATAATCTTAAAGATTTAAAGGAATCGAATTATATACTATCTCTCTTCAGGGGTAAATGTTTTGACACTCAATGCATGAAGCTCACCACTTTTGATTTCTTCTTTAACAACTGCAAGAACTGCTCTTTGCCTTTGCAAAAGTGATAGTCCTTCGAATAATGGTGACACAATTACTGCTGAGCAGTTACATCCATCACCCTCCATAGTAACTTCAGACTGCTCAATTCCTGACTCAAGTTTTTTTTGCACCTCTTCTAATGTCACAATAAGCCTCCGATAAATTACCAGTTAATTCAATCATTTTACTTAATTTAAAACAATTAAGATGAACCAAAGAAGCCCTTGAGTGCAAAGAAAAATAAAATCGACATTAATGCTCCAGCTGGCAAAGTGATAATCCATGAAAGAAAGATTTTATTAATGACCCTTAGGTTTAGTGAGGCAAGTCCTCTTGCAATACCAACTCCTAAAACTGCTCCAACAAGAACCTGAGTTGTTGAAACTGGAAGACCCGTATAAGAGGCAAATACAACAGTTGTTGCGGCAGCAAGTTCAGCAGAAAAGCCCCTGCTTGGTGTTAGCTCTGTAATGTTTTTACCTATAGTTCTCATTACTCTAAAGCCAAAGGTTGCAAGTCCAAAAACGATTCCTCCACCACCAACTAAAAGAATCCAAGAGGGTAGTACGCTTTTGGAAACAATTTCACCTCCCGATGCAACAATACTATAGACAGCAGCCAAGGGGCCAATAGCATTTGCAACGTCATTAGAACCATGTGCAAAGGCCATTGAACAAGCGGTGATAACCATCAACCCACCAAATAATTTTTCCATATTAGCATATGAGAAATCACTATCGTCTGCAGGATCTGTTTTAATACGTCTAAGAATAATTGCTGCAATAATAGACGCCAATATTCCAACACCAACTGCAATCAACATACTTGTTGGAAGATCCTTACCAAGATGCTTTAATGAATCAACATGTTTTAGGCCTTTTAATAATGTCACTAATGAGAGAACAAAGCCAACAAAAAACACATAAAAAGGAAGATATTTTTTAGCGTTTTCGAGAGGATTCTCAGTATCTATAACAAGGCGCTGAAGACTTTTAAATATAATGATTGCCATTGTGCCTGCAATTAAAGGTGAAATCACCCAACTTGCAATTATTGCGTATACCTTACCCCATGAAACAGCCTCTACCCCTATACCAACTGCACCAAAACCAACAATTGCTCCAACAATTGAATGAGTTGTGGATACTGGCCAACCCAGTGATGAAGCTATAAGAAGCCATGTTGCAGCTGCTAATAATGATGCAAGCATACCGTAGACAAGTAACTCTGGGTTAGATGTGAAAGCACCAGCATCCAAAATTCCCTTTCGAACTGTTGCAGTAACCTCACCACCAGCCAAAACAGCGCCAGCAAATTCAAAAATAACAGCAATAATTACAGCTTGTTTAAAAGTAATAGCTCCAGATCCAACTGAGGTTCCCATTGCGTTTGCTACATCATTAGCCCCGATACCCCATGCCATAAATAAGCCAAAGCCAATAGCCAACATAATAAGAATATCGGTGTTTTGTAAGATGATTTCCACGTTAAGCCCTCTACTTAGTTAACATTACTTCAAAACGTGACCCTACTTTTTGAGCGGCATCCGCAGTTTCACCAAGCCACTCAATAGCTCGGTAATAAAACATCACATCAATTGGGGGTAATGAAGATTCAAGCAAAAATAGTTTATTGCGAATTACCTCTTGAGCAACATCAGTTTGATGCTCTAGTTCATTTACTTTTTTAATCATTTTGTCAACAATTTTGCGCTCTCTGCTACTAAATGCAGTTTCTAGTAACTCATCAAGCTCATTTATTGCAACTAAAGCAGCTTCTGAGGTCTTAATGCAAAGCTTTGATAACTCAATAAAATCATCAGCAAACTCTTTTGGAAAAACCATACGACGAGACATCATTAAACCTGCTAAATCTTTAGTAATGTTAGCAATTGAATCTTGAATTAATAGAACATCTAATAGGTCTCTACGAGAAAAAGGCATCATAAATGTACTTGGTAAATTCATTCTCAACTTTTTCTTCAAAGCATCTGCTTTATTCTCTTTCTTACTGATTGAAGTTTGGGCTAATTGAGCCTTTTCCCAGTCCATTACATTTGCAGCTTTTGCAAAAACACCAAATTCCTTAATACACGAATGAACTTGCTTCATGTGTTGCTGTAAGGGGCTTATTGGTGATTTGCCAAATAGGCTTGTGATATTATCTTTTCCAGTCATATTTCTAATCTAGTCCTTAGTAGTTGTAGTTAAAAAATAGCAAAAAAAACAAAAAAACTCTAATAATTTATGTTAAAAAATGCGCATTATAATTACTATTTTTTGAAAGTAGATAAATTTTTTAAAAAAAATTTCTTAAGTTTAAATTTATTCAATAACTTAAATTATAACACTTGAAAATCCTTACTGTTTAGAAGGCTTTTAATATTATCATATCCTAAAAGTCATTGAATATTTTTCAATTGAAACTATCAATCAGATTGGAAAACTTTCAAGAATATTAAAGCTGCAAAAACAGAGCCTAAAATAGTTGCAATAATATATATCCATAGATTTTCAAGATTACCACTTATAATTGCTGGACCGATACTCCTAGCAGGGTTCATACTTGCACCTGTTATTGGTCCTGCAAACATTGACTCTAATCCAACTGTCAAACCAATTGCTAAACCAGCAAAATCTTTAGTTGCTTTTCCATGAACTGCAGATGAACAGATAACAATCATTAATATAAAAGTCATTATTAACTCAAAACCAAAAGCTTGAACTAATGAACCACTTGGAAGAGTTGCACCAAGATAACTCACTTCAGATACGTTTATAAAATTTTCATTTAATAATAAATAAAGACTTGAACTCGCTATAACCGCTCCTAATATTTGCGCAAAAATATATGGAAAAACATTTTTCCGTTCAAATTCGCCCATTGACCAAAAAGCAATTGTTACTGCTGGATTAAAATGAGCTCCAGAGACATGTGCAAAGCTATATATCAAAGCAACAATAACAAATCCAAAGGTAAGAGCAATACCAACATGACCAATAGCACCTGCAATATCATTAATCATTATTGCCCCTGTTCCCGCAAAAACAAGAATGAAAGTGCCAATTAATTCTGCAAACAATTTTTTACGCATTTGATCTTATGAGTATTTAAAGGGTAACATTATACTAAGAAAATCGATAAATATAATTCCAAGAAATTACCTATTCAAAATGATTAATACCATTATATTAGCTGCTGGGCAAGGCACGCGCATGAACTCTAAGGTTTCTAAAGTTCTTCATTTAGTTGGTAATAAGGTAATGCTTCAGCACGTCATTGATGCATCTGATTCAATAACTGATTCTATTCATATTGTTATTGGTCATAACTCTGATTCTATTCAAAAAGTAATAAATAATAATACTATTAATTGGGTATATCAAAAAGATCAACTTGGAACAGGACATGCTGTTCAACAGGCATTACCTAATATTAAAGATGGCTCCATTTGCGTAATTCTTTATGGCGATGTGCCACTTATAAAAACTAGTACTCTAAAAATATTAATAGAACAGGCCAAAAACTCTGACTTCTCAATTCTGACAGTTATTCAAAAAGATCCTTCAGGTTATGGTCGAATAATACGTGGACCAAGTCAATTAATTCAATCTATTATTGAACACAAAGATGCCTCAGAAAGTGAACTTAAAATTGATGAAATCAATACTGGCATAATGGCAATAAGAGGAAGTTTGTTAAAAAAATACCTAAACCAAATTAAGCCAAATAACTCACAAGGTGAACTATACCTTACTGATATTGTTGAAAAAGCAGTAGAAGATAATGTTAATATTACTTCATTAATTTGTGATGATTCTTCTGAAGTAATGGGTATTAACGATAAAAATAATTTAGCAGAAGCCGAAAGAGCTTTTCAATTACGTCAAGTGAAAGGCTTTATGTCTAATGGACTGACAATTAAAGATCCCAGTCGTTTTGATTGTCGAGGAAACTTCACCTTTGGAAATGACTGTATTATTGATACCAATGTCATCCTTGAAGGTGATAATGAAATTGGCAATAATGTCACAATTTCTTCGAATTGTACCTTAAAAAACGCTAAAATCTCCGATAATACTATTATCTTGTCAAATTCTATTGTTGAAGATTCAATAATTGGAACACATAGCACTATTGGACCTTTTGCTCGCATTCGTCCTGGAACTAATGTTGGCAATCATGCAAAAATTGGTAATTTTGTTGAGGTAAAAAAATCCTCTATTGGCAATAACTCAAAGGTTTCACATTTGAGTTATATTGGTGACAGTTCAGTAGGCAATGACGTCAATATTGGTGCTGGTGTAATAACTTGTAATTATGATGGTGTCAATAAGCATCAGACAGTTATTGAAGATGGTGTTTTTATTGGATCAAATAGTCAATTAGTTGCACCAATTAAAATAGGTAAATATGCAACTATTGGAGCTGGATCAACAATCACCATGGATGTTCCAAGTGAAAAACTTACTTTAAGTAGGAACAAGCAAACAACCATTTCTCGATGGAAGCGACCAAAGAAGAAATAACCTCTCTACTTCATAGGACTTAGTCAAATGTTTAATCTTCCAAAAAATGTATGGATTTTGACTGCTTGTCAATCTCTATTCATGTCTCTAAGTGTCTTTATGGTTTTTGTCGCAGGCATAATTGGTAGTGGCCTCTCTCCAATAAAAAGCTTATCAACTTTACCTGTAGCTACAATTGTTGTAGGTACAGCTGTTAGTGTTATTCCAGTCATTAAATTAATGTCAATATTTGGCCGAAAAAAAGTCTTTTTAAGCGTATGCATTTATACTATTTTAATAATAGGTCTTAGCATCTTATCAATAATATACGAGTTATTTTTTCTATTTAGTTTCTCAAGCTTGTGTCTTGGTGCAAGTGTTGCAACAATGATGCAATTTAGATTTGCAGCTATTGAGAGCGTTGACCCTGAAAAAAGGCCTTTAGCAACTGCTGTAGTTATTCTTGGTGGACTTATTTCTGCATTCATTGGGACTGAGATTGCTACTTTAGGAAAAAATTACTTTGAGACTGATTTTGTTGGATCATTTACTATTCTGGCATTTTTATTTGTTATTGCATTTATATTAATGAGCTTCTTTAAACCAGCTGCAAAATTCAAAGAGCAAACTAGCCAATCCAAAAGATCATTATTTGATATCATCAAACAAGGCTCTTTTTTAGTTGCAGTCTCTGCTGCAACAACTGGTTATGTTGTTATGAGTTTTATTATGACTGCTACTCCAGTTAGTATGCATGTCATGGATGGTTTCTCACTTCATCAGACGAAGGTTGTTTTGCAGAGTCACGTAATTGCAATGTTTCTCCCTTCTTTATTTACCGCCTTTCTACTCAAATATATAGGACTCACTAGAATGATGCTACTTGGTGTTGTATTATTTTTTACTTCAATTTTTATTGCATTTAGTAGCCATGCACTGAGCTACTACTGGTGGTCTTTAGTTCTTCTTGGTTTAGGCTGGAACTTTTTATTTATTGGTGGAACAAACCTTCTTCCAAAATCCTACAACGAAAATGAAAAATTTCAAGTTCAATCCATTAATGATTTTTTAATTTTTGGCCTTCAAGCCCTTGCAGCACTTTCTGCGGGCTGGTTTGTATTTAATTTTGGCTGGGAAGTTGTTCTTATTTCAACTATACCTTTATTATTTTTTCAATTATTTATTCTTATATGGTGGTTGAAGAAAGGTAACTAATCGTTGTTTTTCTTTTTATAATAAAAATGTTTCAAACAATTTATGATTATTAAAAAATGTTTAAAGTAGAGGCAATTACCCCTTCAATTGGAGCAGAGATATCAGGAGTATCTCTAAGTAAAGATAGAAATAGTGAAACTATTGATAAGATATATAACGCACTTATAAAATATCAAGTTATCTTTTTTAGAGATCAAGATATATCCCCAGAGACACATTTAAAGCTAGCAGAGAGCCTTGGTGAAGTAGATCCTGGTCATCCTGTTTATCCGCATGTTCAAGATTATCAAAGTATTGTCTTACTAAAAAATGATGCAAATACTAGGCCTGACACCGATGATTGGCATAAAGATTTGACCTTCAAAAATAACCCACCATTTGCCAGCATTCTTCATGGTGTTGATGTTCCAAAGGTGGGTGGCGATACACTTTGGGCGAGTATGAGTGCTGCGTATGATAGTCTTTCAGATGGATGGAAAGAACACCTAGATGGCTTGGAAGCAATTCATGATATGGGTACTTTCAGAAATGACTATTATAAAGATGGAGGAATTGAATCTGTTAATAATGCCTTAAAAAAAGTTGGCTCAGCAGTTCATAAAGTGATTGAGACACATCCTATTTCAGGCCTAAAATACTTAAATGTAAACCAATCATTTACTCGAAATATTGTCAATGATAGTCAAGGGAAAAGTGATCCTATACTTCAATTCTTATTCCAACATATTACTAAACCTGAATTTCAAGTAAGGTTTCACTGGCAAAATAATTCTATAGCTATTTGGGACAATAGAATAACCCAACATTATGCAGTTTGTGACTATCTGCCTCAATCTAGGCACATGCAACGAGTTACAGTTATTAATGATAAAAGAGATAGATCCTAAAAACTAATCAAGAACACTAAACCCTTGTTTTAGATCTGCAATCAATTGTTGTGAATCCTCGAGACCAATACTCAAGCGGATAAGATGCTTACCATCATGAACCCACTTTCCATCTCGTTTATAGGTTCGTGCAGTTAATAGACTCTTATAACCACCCCAGCTAAAGCCAAGAGCAAACATTTCAAGTGAATTGACAAACAAACCAATTTGTTCCGTCGAATATGCTTTCTTAAATGTAAAAGAAAATAGCCCAGATGCACCACTAAAATCTCTCTTCCATAAAGAGTGTTGAGGATGAGACTCTAATCCTGGATGAATCACAGAATCAACAATATCTTGCACTTCTAACCATCTTGCAACTTCATAGGCAGATTTTTGATGAGCCTCTAATCTAACTTTTAGAGATCTTAATCCTCTCAGAGCAACATAACAATCTTGAGGGTTTGTGTAGTTTTCAACTGTATTAAAATAATCAGCAAATTGATCTGCATACTTTTCATTTACAGTAGCACAACCCATTAAGATATCAGAGTAGCCTGAAATATATTTAGTTACAGATTGAATTGCAATATCAATCCCATGATCTAAGGGCTTTAAAAAGAGTGGAGTGGCCCAAGTACTATCCATTATTATCATAATGCCAGCTTTTTTAGCCACCTTAACAATTGCAGCAATATCCTGTATCTCAAAGGTATTTGATCCAGGTGATTCTAAAAATATCAGTTTGGTATTTTCATTTATATACTTACTAATTTCAGATCCAATACTTGACTCGATATGAGTTGTCTTGACATTGTATTTTTCAAGAATTTTATGGCAAAATCTCCCTGTTGGTCCATAAGCATTGTCACAAAGAAGTATCTCATCCCCACTTTGAGTAAATGCCATTAATGTATTTGTAATTGCACTTATTCCAGAGGGGAATGCATAAGATTTATAACCATTTTCAAGCTTACAGATTGCTTCTTCAAAGGCCTTTTGAGTTGATAAACCATGAGTCCCATAGTCAACACCAGGATAATCACCCTCAAGAGCTAACTTCATGTCCTCAAAATTCTCAAATAAAACAGTAGAGCCACTCTGAATAGTTGGGTTAATAGTTCTTATTTCCCTTCCACCATAACTACGAGTATAGTCATTCCATCCAACAATCTCATTTTGCTTAGTCATATAAATAAAGGTTTACTAAATTGGCAATTATCATAGGTGGAATTGTAAGCTTTGTCCAGTTATTTTCTACTTAAATAGTGTCTAAAGAATTATTAACTGACTAATAGCTGGGCAATATATGGCTAGTCTTGATGGTAGCTTAAAAATATCTTCAAGAATCTCTTGATATTCAATTATTTGCTTTAAATGTGATTTTTTTTGACGCTCAATAAATGAACTAATAGATTCTCCTTTTCCAAGGGGTGCTGTTTTGAAATCAATAATCCACAAAACATCATCTTCAATAAATAATCGATCAATAATTACAGTTTTATTGAAACTACTATATTCAGCTTCAACTTCAGTAGATACTCTCTTTTTAAATAGCCAATCAAAATCTTCATCACTGCTTGTATTTTGGAGTAAATCATAAACTTCTTTGCAATAAGATTTAATTAATTTTTTAGGAAGCCCATACTCTTCAAACTTAATTTCAATACTTCGAATTGAAGGATCAAATTCATTATGTTCTAGATAATAATGAACTATTGAGCCTAGTGCACTTCGATAAATTAGCTCAATATTGTTAGTATTATTTTTTGACTGATTTTCATTAATATTTCTTTTAGAAATTAATGTAAGTTTTTTATATCGAGATAATTTTGGTGCCTTAGATTCTTTTATAATTACCTCAGATTCACTTTCAAGATCTTCAATTTTTTTTTCATAGTAATGACTTAAAAATGCAAGCATTGAGTTACTATTCACCTTTCCTGTTTTTTTAATGCTTCCTAGTAAGTAAAGTTTTTCTTTAGCGCGAGTCATAGCTACATATAACAATCGCATTAATTCGAAATGGGATTGTTGTTTTTTTAAATACTGTAAGTAGAGGTAGGTTTGGCTTTCATTTTTTTCAGATGCTGATTTAATTGGCGCAAGCAAAATATTATTGTTTGCAATCTCTTGAAATTGTATTAAAGCTAGTGAATCACTTTTCCCACTCTTACCAAGGCCTGGCAGAATAACAGTATCAAATTCAAGTCCCTTTGCTTCGTGAATAGTCATCAGTTTTACTTGAGCTAGCTGAGATGGTGCATATTTATCTTGAAGCATTAATTGGATTGCTTTAATATTTAAAGTTTGATTTACCTCACAGATATTAAGAACATTTAGAAACTGAGCTTTTATAATTCTTTGTTGCTCACTTAATTCATTATCCGCAGATAATTTACTCAAAGCATAACTAAAACGCTCAACAAAAGAAAACTTACCTTCACTTAAAATTACCTCTTCAATTGCATGATATAGATGTTGAGATCTTTTAATTCCATCTTCACTTAATTGATTACTTTGCAATTGATGAAAAATAGTTATTTCCTTTGACTCACTAATAATTAATAGGTCCTTTAACAATAAGCCACACCAAGGTGAACGAAGAAGTGCAAGCCATGCAAGCTTATCAGATAGGCTGAGTAATGCTCTAGCCAAACTTATTAAGTCTTTAGTGAAAAGATTTTCTATAAGAGGCTCAGTTTTAATAGCTTCAAAATTAATTCTATGGAACTGAAGAGATCTAATTATTTCCTTTAGGTGTGACCTAGACCTCACCAAAACGGCAATTTCCTGTTCAGAATCATCTCTAAGTGAGTCATTAATGATATCAATAACTTTCTCGGACTCTCTAACATCTTGGCCTATATTGAAGGGATAAAAATTGACAGCATTAATAGATTCTTTTTGAGAAGCAGAACTAGATTTGGAAAATTGAATGGCATCAAATAAAGTCTGATTTTCTTTAGGAAAAACTTGAGTAAAAATATTATTGTTTATATCCACAATACTCTTATTCGACCTAAAATTTGAGGTGAGAGTTAATGAATTAATCTTAAGATTTCCAATGCTATTTTTAATTACTTGAAGAAAAATCCCAACCTGAGACTCGCGAAACTTATATATTGATTGCATTGGATCACCAACAAGAAATATGGTCTTAGCATCATCCAAGCTCCAATTTTCAACTAATTTTTCAATTAAATTAAACTGGGAATATGAGGTATCTTGAAACTCATCAATCAAAAGATGTTTAATTTGATAATCGAGCATTAACGCAATATCACTAACCTCTTCCCGTGAATTTAGGGCAGCAATAGCTTGCATCAAGACCTCTGAATAATCTTGAACGTTTTGTTCTTTAAAAATAATATTTAACTCAGCTACACTAAGTTTTAGTACCTTTGCAATATCATTTATATGAACACTCGTTGACTTTTCTATAAAAGCACTTGGTAGATTAGTTAAATCATTAAGTATTTTTTTAAATGAGCTAGCTGAACCCAACTCCTCTAAAATTATTTTTAAATATGCTTTCTCTTCTTTTAGTTCTGGCGGAAAGCCAATTTTTTTATCAACATTTTTTCGCCAATTGCCATCTTTTGTCAACAGCAGTTCAGCAATACTTTGCCACTGACTCAAATCCTCTAGATTACAATTAGGAAGTTTAAGAATTTTATTAATGTCATCTCTTTTATTTGTCCTAAGTAGATTAAAAAACTTAGGGCTTAATATTTCATTTGCAGTTTTGCGTAAAACTTTAAGATGATCAATAATTATTTCCTGAGCAGTTTGTTCTAAAGATTTAGTATTAAGAACACCTTGACGATAGAGTTTGGTCAGCCACTGTTCACGCTTTTTTAGCATGTGAACTATGAGCTTACAAAATCTTTCAACATTATTATCAAGGTATAAAAAAACTGTGGAAATACATTTTGTATAATCCTTATCATCTATATTTTTTATTGTATTCTCTGCTACTTTTTTATATATTTCTTCAGATTCATAACTGTCGGTCATGGTTCTTGGGGGGATAAGTTGATCTAATGAGGGATATCTTGAAACAATTAGACTAGAGAGAGAATCAAAAGTTACTATTTTTATTCTAGAGGGATGATTGAGCAAATCCCACTTATTTTTTCTTGATTGCTCCATAACTTGCTTTGCAAGTTGAAAAGTTGTTAGCTTATGTTGCTCTGTAGGAACAGTCATCTTAACTTGATTCAGAGCATTAATAATTCGATGTTTAAGCTCATCAACAGCCTTATTAGTAAATGTCAATACCAAAACATTTTCTGGCTGGTCAGCACAACCAAGGAGTTTTAAATAACGCTGTGTAATAAGCTCTGTTTTTCCTGAACCTGCAGGAGCTTGAACAATAAAAGACTCACTTATATTTAGTGCCTGGCCTCTTTCTTGTTGATCATTCACATCGATTCTGGCGCACTCACCCCAAGAATACTTAAGCCATTCGAAAGAACTTGTTTAGTTGCAAGGACCAATGATAATCTTGCCTGAGAGAGATCTTGATCCTCCATGATAAAAGGGCAGGCGTTATAGTAACTATGAAAATATGTCGCTAAATCACGTAAATAGTATGCAAGCTGATGGGGTTCATATTGAAGTGCAGATGACTCAATTACGCTCCTGTAACGACTAAGCTCTCTTAAAAGAGTTTTCTCATTTGCCTCAACAAGAAGTCCTAAGTTGACTTTATCATGATTAAAGACAAGACTTTTTTCTTGAACTTGTCTAAAAACAGAACAAATTCGGGCATGCGCATATTGAATATAGAAAACAGGGTTCTCATTTGTCTTAGATTTGGCAAGATCAAGGTCAAAATCCATATGTTGCTCCGATTTTCTCAAAATATAAAAAAAACGCGCAGCATCATTTCCAACCTCATTTCTTAACTCTTCCAAAGTAACGAATGAGCCACTTCGTGTTGACATTTGAACTTTTTTACCACTCCTGTAAAGGTTGGCAAATTGAACCAAAAGGATTTCTAATTTTTCAGGATCATGATTAAACGCTGCAATTGATGCTTTAACCCTTGCAATATAACCATGATGATCAGCACCCCATATATTTATGACTTTGTCATAACCACGCTCAAATTTTTCAAGATGATATGCAATATCTGAAGCAAAATAAGTATGATTACCATTCTCTCGAACTACCACCCTATCTTTTTCGTCTCCATACTGAGTTGTCTTGAACCATAGTGCACCATCCTTGTTATAGACATGATTAGAATCTTGTAATTTCTTAATACTATCTTCTGAAAGGCCATTATCAATCAAAGATTGCTCTGAAAACCACTTTTCAAAAACAACTCCAAATTCAGATAAATCATCTTTTATACCATTAAGGATACTTTCTATACCAACATCAAATATTGATTTGAATCCAGCACCTAAAATCTCTTTTGAACTGGCAATTAACTGATCAATATGAGATTCCTTATCCCCACCTTCAAGACCATCTTTACATATTCCATCAAATAGAAGATTAGATTTTTTTTGAAACTTATCGCCATATTTTTCTATAATTTTGCATGCAATATCTTCAATATATTTTCCCTGGTATCCATTATCTGGGAATCTCAGTTTTTCTCCCTTCAAAGCCAGATAGCGCAAGAAAATACTAACCGTCAGAATATCCATCTGTCGTCCAGCATCATTGACATAATATTCGTTATCAACTTT
Organism: Candidatus Thioglobus sp. NP1; assembly: GCF_003326015.1. Taxonomy (NCBI): domain Bacteria; kingdom Pseudomonadati; phylum Pseudomonadota; class Gammaproteobacteria; family Pseudothioglobaceae (SeqCode); genus Candidatus Thioglobus; species Candidatus Thioglobus sp. NP1. The sequence continues at coordinate 422,389 of NZ_CP023860.1, read as the reverse complement.
AAATCCAACCTTTCTTAATAAATTAGATATAGTAGCCCCATAAGCTGCTCCTCTGCCATGTCCAACATGCAATGGCCCTGTTGGATTTGCAGAAACATACTCTAATAGAACACTTTGTCCCTCTCCAATTGTTGAAGAACCAAAATCTTCCTTAATTTTGATAATTTCGTTGATGATAGAACTATTTGATTCATCTGATAGAAAAAAATTTATGAAGCCTGGTCCAGCTATTTCAGTTTTTTTAATGAAATCAACATCTCCTAGATGTTCAATAATGCTTTGAGCTAGTTCTTTTGGATTTGTCTTAGCTTGTTTTGCCAATACCAAAGCAATATTGGTTGCATAATCGCCGTGACTTTTATCCTTAGTATGATCCAATCTAATCTTTTCAGGTAAATCTGAAATTAAGCCCTGCTCTATTATCTTGGCAATAGATTTAAAGAGGAGATTTTGAAGCTGTTCTTTCATTTTTAATTGATTAATAATGTAATTAGGTTCCAGGAGCTATTTTAGTTTAACTCGATAATAAACTCTTACTCAAATTTAGCTTTAAAAAAATAATCTGATAATATGTAATCCATAAAAGTCTTGCGCTAATGAGCCTCTTGCCAGTTTGATCCTATTCCTACATCAACATCTAATGGAATGCTTAACTTTAATGTTTCAGCCATCATAGATCTTATAATCTCAGCATACTCAATTGATTTTTCTTCTTGAACTTCAAAGACGAGCTCATCATGAACTTGCATTATCATCTTAATGCCATTATCTTCAGCATCAATCCATGCCTGAATATCCAACATTGCTTTTTTTATAATATCAGCAGATGAACCCTGCATTGGAGCATTGATAGCTGTTCTAAGAGCGTGCTGTTGAAGCATTTTATTTTTTGCATTAATCTGTGGAAGATATAATCTTCTGCCTAAAATAGTTTCTACATAACCTTGTGACTTTGCCTTTTCTTTAGTTTCATCCATAAACTTTAATACACCAGGATAATTTTCAAAATAACCATCGATATATTGTTTGGCTTCCGTTCGAGAGACATCAATTTGTTTTGCTAAACCGAATGCACTCATGCCATAAATTAAACCGAAATTAATTGCTTTAGCTTTTCTTCGTTGGTCCTTGGTAACTTTGTCAAGCTCTGTATTAAAAACTTGTGCAGCAGTTGAGCGGTGGACATCAACATTATTACGAAATGACTCTATTAAACTTTTATCTTCAGAAATATGGGCCATTATTCTTAATTCAATTTGTGAATAGTCAGCTGCTAAAATTACATTACCCTTATTTGCAATAAAGGCTGATCTTATCTGAGCCCCTTGTTCTGTTCTAATTGGAATATTTTGAAAATTTGGCTTTGATGAGGATAGCCTGCCAGTTGCTGTAACTGCTTGATGATATGAAGTATGCAAGCGCCCAGTATTTCTGTTAATTTGTTTAGGTAATGCCTCTAAATAAGTAGAGTTTAATTTTGTTAATGTGCGATAAGACATAATTAAATCAACCAAAGGGTGGTCTAATAACTTGAGCGCCTCTTCATTAGTTGATGGCTGACCTTTTGCTGTTTTCTTTTTTGGCTCCAGTCCAAACCCCTCTTCACTAAAAAGGATTTGTTGGATTTGCTTAGGAGACTCAAGATTGAATTCGTCGCCAGCAATCTCAAACGCTTGAGCTTGAATAATATTCATTTCAGCTTTAATTTCAACTTGCTGGTTAAATAGTGACAACTCATCTACAAGAGCTCCATTTCGTTCTAATTTCAGCATTATCTCAATTAAAGGAAGCTCTATATTTTGATAGAGTGCCATTAGTTTAGGATAACGCTCAAGCTTATGATCTAATAATTTATTAAGTTCATTAGTTACAATAACATCCTCACACGCGTAAGGCATCGCTTCATCAATATTCACCTGATTAAAGGTTAATTGTTTTTTTCCACTTCCAGCAACATCCGCATAATGAATTGTTTTATGCCCGAGATAATATTCTGATAAATCATCCATGTTATGTCTGGTTGCCACGGAATTTAAACAATAAGATTTCAGCATTGTGTCATCACTAATACCGTTTAGATTGATTTCAATATTTGCTAGAATATGTGCATCATATTTTAAGTTTTGACCAATCTTACCAATACTTTTATTTTCAAGAATTGGTTTCAATGCATCCAATACTCTTTGACGAGAGAGTTGCACTGGAGCATCTAAGTAATCATGCCCTATGGGAACATAATAGCTTTCTTTTTCCATTAGAAAAACAAGGCCTACAATCTCTGCTCGCATATAATCAAGACTATTTGTCTCCAAGTCAAAAACAAAAACCTCACTGTTAGAGAGCTTGGTTAGCAGTAATGAAAAATCATCTTCATTAAGAATAAGACTTTGAGAGTAGCTATCAATATCAAGATTAGTAGTTTTTTCTTGAGCTGGACTTTCAACTATCTCCTTTTCTTGCACAACTTCAGGCTCTTGAATTTCTCCTAGTTGTTTAAGCCACATTGAAAAACCATATTCTTTGTAAAGCTCTACTAAAACTTCCTTTTTCTCTCCAGGTTCTTTTTCAAAGATATCAAACGGTAACTCAACATCAAACTTGAGTTTCACTAATTGGTATGAGAGGTCTAATAAATCAAATGATTCTCTTAACTTTTCACCTACCTTACCTCCAATTTGACTAGCATTCGCTTTAACACCCTCTACATCATCATAAAGTTTAAGCCACTTTGAAGCAGTTTTAGGACCAACACTGGGAACTCCAGGAATATTATCTGAAGCATCACCACTTAATGCAAGTAAATCCAAGACTTGCTTAGGCATGACACCCATTTTTTCTTCAACATCCTCTTCAGCGTATAACTTACCCTTCATATCCAGTTGTTTTATTTTTCCACCAACTAATTGAAAGAGGTCCTTATCTCCACTAGCTATAATAGTTTCAATATCTTTTTCACTTGCGAGTTTTGCAAGCGTTGCAATAACATCATCTGCCTCTACACCAGCCTCACAAATAAAATGAAAACCCATAGCTCTTACTATGTCGTATAAAGGTTCAATTTGGACAACTAAATCATCTTCAGCTGGGCCTCTATTAGCCTTATATTCAGGAAAAATATCGTGACGAAAGTTAGAGCCTTTTGCATCAAAAATCATAATAATCTTAGCATCTTTATATTGCCTCTGAAGATGCTTAATAGCATTTATTACCCCAAACATGGCCCCAGTAGGAAAACCACCATCATTTGTTAAATTTTGAGATAAAGTAGAGAAGTAAGAACGAAACAAGAACGCTGATCCGTCTACTAAAATGAGTTGCTGTGTCATGACGTAATTTTACCTGTAAACAAGCTTTTATTTTTAGTTACTCTAGTACTCATTGCAATATACCTGTAATATTTTCAAGCCATATCAATAATTGTTAGATAAAATATAGCAATGCCAAACGCCCTCATCAATGTTAACAATATTAGCTTAAGTCATGAAGGAAAAAATATTCTTGATAATGTCAGCTTCAAGCTTCATCCTGGAGAATTTATAACCTTAATTGGGCCAAATGGTGCAGGTAAAAGCTCTCTTATCAAAGTATTACTTGGAATTATTAAACAAGACAGTGGTGAGGTTATTCGAAATGATCATATTAAGTTAGGTTATACCCCACAATCTTTCTCAGCAAATCCATACATTCCTATCTCAGTAATAGATTTTTTAACCCTAAACCAACGACTGGATAATAATTTTACGGAAGAGACATACAAACTAACAGGAATAGAAGATTTAATAAATCTTCCACTTAAAAATCTATCAGGTGGTGAATTACAAAAAGTACTTCTAACAAGAGCTCTTTTGAATAAACCAAATGTTTTAATTTTAGATGAACCAGCGCAAAATCTTGATGTAGATGCGCAAATACAACTTTACAAATTAATTCAAGATATTCACCAGAAGCAGAATTGTGCAGTCTTAATGGTCTCTCATGATCTCCACCGGGTTATGAAACAATCAACTCAAGTTCTATGCCTATACCATCATATATGCTGTGAGGGACTTCCAGAATCTATACTAAAGGATGACCAATTTAACGATTTATTTGCAGATCAAATTCACGACCTAATGGCTACATATGAACATCATCACAACCACCAACACGAACATTAGAGGGGGCCTTTCAGAAATTCTGACTGGTATAATCAATTTTTTTTTTATTTACTTAGAACTATGAAAGATATTATTGAAGCAGCTTTCGAAGATCGTGCTAATTTGAATCCAGATTCTGCAACTAAAGAAGTTAAGGATGCTGTGAATGAGGCAATTTACTTACTTGACTCTGGGAAAGCTAGAGTGGCTGAAAGACAAGGTGTAGGAGATTGGCGGGTTAATGAGTGGTTAAAAAAAGCAGTATTACTGTCCTTTAGACTTGAAGACAATACACCCTTATCTGGAGGATTCACTCAGTATTATGACAAAGTTCCCTCTAAGTTTGCTAATACTTCTAGTGAAGAGTTTGAAGCTGCTGGAGTTAGAGTAGTTCCACCAGCAACAGCAAGACGTGGATCATATATTGCTAAAAATACTGTTTTAATGCCGTCTTATGTAAATATTGGTGCTTATGTCGATTCTGGAACAATGGTGGATACCTGGGCTACTGTTGGCTCCTGTGCTCAAATTGGTAAAGATGTTCATCTATCCGGTGGTGTTGGAATCGGTGGTGTTCTTGAGCCATTACAGGCAAACCCTACTATTATTGAAGACAATTGTTTTATAGGTGCAAGGTCAGAGGTAGTGGAAGGTGTAATCGTTGAAGAGGGTGCTGTCATATCTATGGGTGTCTATATTGGACAATCAACAAAGATTTTCAATCGATTAACGGGTGAGGTGAGTTATGGCAGAATTCCTGCAGGTTCCGTAGTAGTATCAGGCAACCTCCCATCCTCAGATGGAAGCTACTCACTCTATTGCGCAGTTATAGTCAAACAGGTTGATGCTAAAACTAGGTCTAAGGTTGGAATTAATGAGCTGCTAAGAGGCATTTAAATTTATTCAGGTATTAAAAAACCCGCCTAATGGCGGGTTTTTTATTGAGTTAATATGAAACGTTTACCTTTTGAAGATTTGGTACAACAATCCTGCTGTAATTAAACCAACTAAGCCAGCACCACCAAGGGCACCAATCATATCCGTTAATCTAGCGACCACATCACCAGGAAGAAATGAAGCGCTTGAGCCAAATATTACTTGAACAACTACTGCAAGTGCTACAAGACCGACACCTGCTTCAGTTAACTTTTTAATCCAACCAGTTACATTGCTTAACATATTTTCTCTCCATTAATTTTAAAAATAACCAGCATATTTGCTGATTAATGCACTTTTTATAGTATCAAAATCACTGTGTCAAGTTTTCAAAGCTTAAAAATGCATCAAAATACCTTTGAACCCTTATATCATATGGTTTAAGGCTATTAATAATATTTCATTTAAATAGTAAAAAACCCGCAATAAAGCGGGTTTTTATTGAGTAAATATGTATTACTTAGTAAAGATTTTATATAACAAAGCAACAGCAATTAAGCCAACTAAGTTTGCAGAACCAAGTCCCATAATTATATCTGTAAGTCTAGCGATTACATCACCAGGTAGGAATGCAGCTTGACTACCAAAAATTATTTGAACAACAACTGCGAGCGCAATAATACTTACACCAACTTCTGTTAATTTTTTTACCCAACCAATTACATTATCCAACATATTTTCTCTCCATTAATTTTAAGATAACCAGTTTCTCTGCTGATTGATAAACTTTTTATAGTATCAAAATCAGTGTGTCAAGTTTTCTCTGTTGTGAATTGCTAAAAATTACTTAATAGCCCTTCGTCTAGTTAATAAAAAACCCGCCTAATGGCGGGTTTTTTATTGAGTTAATATGAAACGTTTACTTAGAAAAGATTTGGTACAACAATCCTGCTGTAATTAAACCAACTAAGCCAGCACCACCAAGTGTGCCAATCATATCTGTAAGCCTAGCTACTACATCACCAGGTAGGAATGAAGCGCTTGAGCCAAATATTACTTGAACAACTACTGCAAGTGCTACAAGACCGACACCTGCTTCAGTTAACTTTTTAATCCAACCAGTTACATTGCTTAACATATTTTCTCTCCATTAATTTTAAAAATAACCAGCATATTTGCTGATTGGTGGACTTTTTATAGTATCAAAATCACTGTGTCAAGTTTTCTTGATGAAAAAAAGACAATAATTAAGCAAAAATGACTAGAATCTAGCTAAATGTTGCAAAAATTCAACATTAAGTAAGCTAACTAATTACAGAAAACAAGATACCTGCGAAGGCACTGATACCAATGAAATTATTGTTAATAAAAGCCTTAAAATACGCACTTTTTTGTCGTTTTTTCATTAAGAACTGATGATAAATCATAAAAAACGTAATAATTATCAAAGAAAAGTAATAAATTAAGTCTAAATTGAATGTTTTACCAATTGCAATAAAGATAATAATTAACAATATTTGCAATAAAGTGATAGCAATTTGATCATATTTTGCAAAAAGAATAGCAGTTGACTTTACTCCTATCTTTAAATCCTCATCACGATCTGCCATGGCATACAGAGTATCATAAATTAATGTCCATACTATTGTTGCAAGAAAGACTAATCCTGCAGAGTAAGGAATTAAGCCTGTTTGTGCACTAAATGCCATAGGAACACTAATGCCAAATGCCGCCCCTAAAACTAGCTGGGGTAAATGAGTCCATCGTTTTGTAAAGGGATATATAGTTGCTAAAGCAACAGCTACAATTGACAACTGAACAGTTAATGTATTTGTTAATAAAACTAAGCAAAATGCAATAACTATTAGTAATGAAAAAAGTAATAGAGCTTTTTTTGTTGAAATCTCCCCTGTTGTTAATGGACGGTCCTGAGTTCGAGCAATATGCTTATCAATATTGCGATCTGCATAATCATTGATAATACATCCTGCAGTTCTCATGATAATTACTCCCAGAGTAAAGATCACTAATAAGTCTATATCTGGCCAACCATTTGCACTTAAGAATAATGCCCAGTAGGTAGGCCATAAGAGTAAGAGTATGCCTATAGGTTTATTCAAACGCATAAGGCTTATATATGCATTCATAATTTGGCTAAGAACTTCTCAAGATCATCTGGTAATGGTGCAGATATTTTTTGGATCTCATTTGTCATTGGATTGGTAAATGTAATTGCTTTAGCATGTAAAAAAAGTCGATTTAACCCTTTTTTCTTCATCAATTTATCAAAGTTAGGGTCTCCATATTTATTATCCTGTGCTAACGGATGTTCTGCATATTTAGCATGCACTCTTATTTGATGGGTCCTCCCAGTCTCTATAACTACATCAACCAATGAAGCACTGTAGTCATCAATTTGAAAATTTTTTAGGGGATGAAAATGACTTAATGATTCTTTACCTTTTGAATCTATAACGCTATTTCTTGAATTTTGATAAATTGGAGCGTCAACCGTATGTCTTTTTTTACTCCAACTGTTTTTAACAAGGGCAATATATCGCTTCTCTAATTGATGATTAAAGAGTTGCTCATGTAAAGCTTTCAAGACAGAGCGTTTTTTGGCCAGAATTAGACAGCCAGAAGTAGCTCTATCTAGTCGATGAACAAGCTCAATTGGCTCTTTATATTCACTCTTAAGAGCTTCAATAATACCAATAGTAACACCACTTCCACCATGCACAGCCATTCCATGAGGCTTATTAATAATAAGCAAGCCTTTATCCTCAAACAGTATTGAATTATTCAGCGTCTCCAGCAAATTATCTGAAGGTTTTACAGCCACAGTTATTGAGGTTCTTATTGGTGGAATGCGGATAATATCCTCAGAAATAAGCCTATAGTCAGCTTTCTTTCTTCCTTTATTAACCCGTACCTCACCCTTTCTGATGATTCTATAAATATGAGACTTAGGAACACCCTTAAGCTGTTTGACTAAATAATTATCTAACCTTTGTCCAATCGAAAATTCATCAACTGTTATAAGTCTTGGAGCATCATGAATTGGCATGAGCTTATGGAAAAAATAACTGGTTAAAATTCTGCGTTGTTACCCTAGCTATATTATCGATACTAGTATTGCGAATTTCAGCAAGCTTTTCTGCTACATAATATGTATAAGCTGGACTATTTGGTTTTCCCCTATACGGAACAGGAGTCAGATAGGGCGAGTCAGTCTCAACTAATATACGTTCAGCAGGTATTTTTTTTGCAACATCTCGCAGAGTTTGCGCACTATTGAATGTTAAGATTCCTGAAAAAGAAATGTAGAATCCTAAATCTAGTGCTGCTTCAGCAGTCTCCCAGTCCTCTGAGAAACAATGCATAACACCTGATTGAGCTTTCTCCTCAGAAAGAATATTAATCGTATCAGATTTAGCTTCTCTCATATGAATTATCATAGGTTTTCCAGACTCATTAGAGGCTCTAATATGTCTTCGAAAACGGTCTCTTTGCCAATCTGCATCATCTTTCTTTACATGAAAATAATCTAATCCAGTTTCACCAATTGCAATAACACGTTCACTCTTGGCATAACCCAATAAATCTTCAACACTCGGATCCTTACAATTTGTCTCTGTAGGATGAACACCCACAGATGAAAAAATATTAGGATACTTTAATGCCAAATCATGTACCTGATTAAAATGCTCTAAATCAATACAAACGCATAAAAATTTACTAACTGATAGCTCACTAGCATGCTCTAGCATTGACTCTATGCTTCCACCAAAAGCATCTAAATCAACTCTATCAATATGGCAATGGGAATCAACAATTTGCATAACAAAAATTATATATTAATTTCTAAAAGTGATCTATTATCTGAAACAAAAGGAACCTTTAAAGAATGAACCTTAATATTAATATTATTAATATCATCTTCATTAATATTATCTCCTTTCATCAACAAGTATCTTCCATCACTTGACACCAAATGTTGAGTTTTATTAATTGTTTCATTTGTATCTGCAAAAGCCCTTGAAGTTATTTGTGGAAAAGTCTCTTTTGGCACGAAATCTTCAACCCTACTATTAATAACTGTTAAGTTTGTAAGTGACAACTCAGTTTTTGCAGTTTGCATAAACCGGCACTTTTTACCAACGCTATCAATCACAAAAACTTTGGTTTTGGGCTTCATTATTGCTATTATAATTCCTGGTAATCCAGCTCCAGATCCAACATCCAGCAATAACTCATCTTTAATAAAACTTATTATTGATAGGCTATCTAAAAAATGCTTTTTAATTGACTCTAAAGGATCCCTTATAGCACTTAGGTTATAGACCTTATTCCATTTACTAATAAGTGAATGGTAACTTAATAATTGCTGGATTTGAAACTCTGTTAAAGCTATATCCATTAATTCAGCACCGTCACAAAGTAACTTTTCTTTATCGTTCACGTCAAGGTTTTATAGGTCTTCAAAAAAACCAATAAGATAGAAATTGAAGCTGGTGTCACTCCTTGAATTCTGCTGGCCTGCCCTATTGTTTCAGGCTTATGCTCATTTAATTTTTGTCTAACTTCATTGGATAATGCTTTAATCTCACTATAGTCAATATCAGAAGATAATTTAGTATTTTCATTTTTTCGATATTTTTCGATTTCATCTAATTGACGTTTAATATAACCTTCATATTTGATTTGATTTTCAACTTGTTCAATAATTGACTTATCTTCTAAAAATGGTTTTGCTTTGTCAATATTACTAAGAGTTTTATAGTTTATGTTTGGTCTTTTGAGAAGAGCCTCTAAACTATATTCATGAGCAAGTTTTATACCTAAAACATCTTCAGCTTGTTTGTCACCAGCCTGAATCCAAAAAGACTTTAAACGTTTTTTTTCTGATGCTACTTGTTCATATTTTCCATTAAACGAATGCCAGCGAGATTCATCAATTAGTCCTAACTCTCTGGCTTTTGGAGTTAATCTTTCATCGGCATTATCCTCTCTCAAGAGTAATCTATACTCTGCACGAGAAGTAAACATGCGATAGGGCTCAGTTGCCCCTTTCGTTGTCAAATCATCAACCATAACTCCAATGTATGACTCGTCTCTTTTAGGAATCCATGGGTCTTTTTCTTGGACCTGTAATGCCGCATTGATTCCAGCAAGAATTCCTTGTGCGGCAGCCTCTTCATAACCAGTAGTACCATTAATTTGTCCAGCAAAAAATAGCCCAGTTATTTTTTTAACTTCAAGAGTTTGTTTTAAACCTCGTGGATCAAAAAAGTCATACTCAATGGCATAACCAGGGCGAATAATTTTCGCATCTTCAAACCCTTTAATCGAGTTTACAAAATCCTCTTGCACTTCATATGGTAAGGATGTTGAAATACCATTTGGATAAACTTCATGAGTCGTAAGCCCCTCTGGTTCAACAAATATTTGATGTGAATCTCTTTCTGCAAAACGTACAACTTTATCCTCAATTGAAGGACAGTAACGTGGCCCAGCGCCTTCAATTTTGCCACTATAGAGAGGAGAGTCTTTTAGACCATTAACAATATACTCATGAGTCTTTGCATTAGTATGAGTAATATAACATGGTATCTGATTAGGGTGGTCTAATGAACTTCCCATAAAAGAAAAACTTGGTAAAGGGGTATCGCCCTCTTGTTTTTGTAAAACATCAAAGTTAATTGTTCTTCCATCAAGTCTTGGAGGTGTTCCTGTTTTAAGTCTCCCAACCCCTAAGTCATAAGATCGAAGTCTTTCAGATAGTACATTAGCTGGAGCATCACCAGCCCTTCCGCCCTGATAATTTTGTTTACCTATATGAATGATTCCACCTAAAAATGTACCCGAAGTTAGAATTATTTTATCTGCAAAAAACTCTAGTCCCATTTGCGTAATGACACCCTTAACCCTTTGATTTTCAATAATCAAATCATCAACTGGCTGCTGAAATAGCGTTAGATTCTCTTGATTCTCTATTTTATATCTAACAGCTGCTTTATATAATATTCTGTCCGCTTGAGCCCTAGTAGCTCTAACAGCTGGCCCCTTAGATGCATTCAAAGTCCTAAACTGAATACCTGAAGAATCAATGGCTTTTGCCATAAATCCACCCAATGCATCAATCTCCTTTACAAGGTGCCCTTTACCAATTCCACCAATTGCAGGGTTACAACTCATTTGACCAAGGGTCTCAACGTTATGAGTTATTAGTAATGTATCAACGCCCATTCTTGCTGAGGCAAGAGCAGCTTCAGTTCCAGCATGGCCTCCACCAACAACAATTACAGGATAATATTTACTTTGCTTCATTTAAAATCAGTTTATTCTATAAAAAAACCCGAAATATTTCGGGCTTTTAATTATACGCTCTATGTTTTAAATTAATTAATAAGTCTAAATTGGCTAAAAACACCATAAATATTAATACTTATAACCAGCTTCAAATAATGTATCTTGCGATGAGGGTTGAGAACCAGAAACATAATCACCCATTGAAGCCTCAGAGTTAGCCTGACATCTTGCCATTAAGGCTTTTTGTCCTGCCTCCAAATTTTTACCTTGCCATGCTTGCAAACAAGACTGTTGGAGAGCTCTTCCGTAAGAAAATGTTAAACTTGTCGTACTTTTATTTTCAATGCTATTCATGGTATTTAGATAAACAGAGGCATCTTCTTCTGTTAGTCCACCTGATAAAAACATGATCCCCGGAACTGCCGCTGGAACGCATCGATTCATTGTACGAACTGTCATTTTCGCAACCTCTTCTGAACTAACCTTATTAGTATTTTCAGCACCCTGAACAGTCATAGAAGGCTTAAGCAATGTACCCTCTAAGAACACATTATTTTCTGCACATGCTCTATATACTTCTACCAAAACTTTTTCTTGAACTTCAGCTGTTCGCTCAATTGAGTGATTACCATCCATTAGAATTTCAGGCTCAATAATTGGAACTAGTCCAGAATCTTGACAAGTTCGAGCATACCTTGCTAATCCCCATGCATTTTCTCTAATTGCCAGATCAGTAGGACAACCATCTGCCGTGATTTGTAAAACAGCTCGCCACTTAGCAAACCGCGCCCCTTGCTCATAATACTCAGCTGTTCTCTCAGCAAGACCCTCTAATCCTTTGCACCAGGTTTCAAGCTCATGGCCACCTGAGAGTGGACTTAGCCCCTTATCAACTTTAATTCCAGGAATGACTCCCAAATTATGAATTTTTGAAACCATGCTTTCTCCATCAAGATGTTTTTGATAAAGTGTTTCCTCAAAAAGTATTACCCCACTAATATAATCACCAAGGCCCTCTGTAGTAAAAAGCATTCCACGATAAGCCTGTCGGTTTTTCTCAGTATTTTCAATATTAATTCCTGCAAGACGTTTACCTATCGTAGGCGTCGACTCATCAACTGCAAGTAATCCCTTACCTTGAGCAGCTAGTTGGCTTGCTGTTTCTCTAAGTTCTTCTTTATATTTCATCATATTGTTTACCTTTTTATATTTATGCTTTTAATAATTTCCGTCACCAACACAAAGAATCTTCATCAGATTTGTGCCACCTGACTTATCTTTATGCATCCCTTTAGTAAGCACTACTATATCACCATCTTCAACTTCAGCCTTGCTTTGAAGAATTTCAATGACATGACTATTAACATCATTCCAGTCATCAGCACTTGTTTTTTCTATATAACAAGGATAAACACCCCTATATATAGTTACTTTTTGTAAGGTTTTATTATTATCTGACATTGCAAAGATTGCAATATTAGAACTAATCCTTGACATCCATAAAGCAGTTTTACCAGTTTGTGTTAATGTGGCCACAAGCTTTGCCTTTATATGGTTAGCTGCATACATTGAACTCATTGCAATTGTTTCATCAATACCTTCAAAATCCTCATGTAACCTATGATGAGAGACTTTTGCTGTAGGACTTTTTTCAGCTTCAAGACAAACATCATTCATCGTCTTCACTGCCTCAATTGGGTAGGAACCAATAGCAGTTTCTGCCGAGAGCATTACAGCATCTGTTCCATCAAGAACTGCATTAGCAACATCAAAAACCTCAGCTCTAGTAGGAATTGGGCTACTTATCATTGACTCCAGCATCTGAGTTGCTGTTATTACAAATCTGTCATTAGCCCTTGCTAATTGGATTAGTCGCTTTTGCTGGGCGGGTAATTGAGGGTCCCCAATTTCGACACCTAAATCTCCACGAGCCACCATTATTCCTGCAGACTCTTGAATTATTTCAGTAATAATATCTTCTTCAAGCGCTTCAGCGCGCTCAATTTTAGCAATTACACTTGCATTGGACCCTGCCTTTAATAAAAGTCTCTTAGTTTCACGAACATCATCGGCATTAATAGGGAAAGATATAGCAACATAATCAGCATCAGCCTTTGCAGCTATTAAAATATCACTTCTATCTTTGTCCGTTAAAGCACTAGCACTAAGCCCTCCACCACGTAAATTAATTCCCTTATTGTTATATAAAGTTCCAGCTTGTATAACTGTAGTAAAAATTTTTGAATTCTTAATTCTATCTACTTTGAGAATTATTTTGCCATCATCTAATAAAAGCATATTCCCAGCATTTAAATCATTTGGTAATTCTTTGTAAGCTATTCCAACAGCTTGATGATCACCTTCCATTTCAGGTAAATCAGCATCAAGTATAAATTGATCTCCCAAACTAAGTTTAACCTTATCATTTTTAAAACTGGAAATTCGGATTTTAGGACCTTGAAGATCCATCATAATACCTATAAAAGTATCATTTTCTTTTTCGTATTGTCTTATCGCTTTGATTCGTTTTAAATGATCTTTTTCATCATTATGTGAAAAGTTTATACGAACTACATTAACCCCACCATCTAGAATTCCTTTCAAGACTTCAGGTCTATCTGTTGATGGCCCTAGGGTTGCTAAAATTTTAGTTCTTCTATTAATATTTACTCCTCATTTCTTGAATCTAATATTTCAACAACAGGAAGTTGCTTTCCTTCTAAAAACTCTAAAAATGCTCCACCACCCGTTGAAATATAGGATATTTTATTTTCAATTTTGAATTTATCTATTGCTGCAATAGTATCACCACCCCCTGCAATAGAAAATGCTTCTGATTCAGCAATAGAATTTGCAATTCTCTCAGTACCTTTAGAAAATTGGTTAAATTCAAATACTCCAACAGGTCCATTCCAAAGAATTGTTCCAGCATTTTGCAAAATTTCACACAATACATCTATTGATTTTGGCCCAAGGTCAAAAATCATATCATCGCTAGCAACATTTGTTGAGCTTTTAGTTTCAGCATTTGCAAATTCTGAAAACTCTTTCCCACAAACTACATCTTTTGGAATGGGTATATCACATTTATCCATTAAGGCTTTAGCCGTTGGTATAAGGTCATGCTCACACAAAGACTGCCCAACCCCATGTCCCTGAGCAGCAATAAATGTATTTGCAATACCGCCACCAACCACTAACTGATCAACAATTTTAGAAAGTGCGTCTAATACAGTTAATTTGGTTGATACTTTTGATCCACCAACAATTGCAACTAAAGGTCTTTTTGGATTATCTAAGGCTTGACCCAATGCTTCAAGCTCAGAAATAAGCAATGGTCCGGCACAAGCTATTGGTGCATACTTAGCCACTCCATAGGTTGAGGCATGGGCACGATGAGCTGTTCCAAATGCGTCTTGAACACAAATATCACACAACGCTGCCATCTTCATTGACAAGGTTTCATCATTTTCTTTTTCACCAACGTTAAATCTAACATTTTCAAATAAAATTACCTCTCCAGCTTCTATTTCAACTCCATCTAGCCAATTAGACTCAAGTCTAACTGACTGGCCAAGGAGTTCCGAGAGATGATTAGCAACCGGCTCCAGTGAAAAATTTTTATCAAACTCTCCAGCATTAGGTCGGCCAAGATGAGAGGTGATCATTACTTTAGCACCAGCATTAATTGCAAAAAGAATAGATGGTAAAGAGGCAATAATTCGCTTATCACTGCCAACCTCGCCATTCTTAATGGGTACATTTAAATCTTGGCGAATTAAAACTCGCTTTCCACTTAAATCAAGGTCAGTCATTTTAAGCATGTAATTTCAACCTCATAACTGATTCAAAAATATAATATTTAGGCAATATGCTCAGCTAAACGCAATAAGTTGCAGGTATAACTATATTCATTATCGTACCATGATACTAATTTGACAAAGGTTGAGTCCATTGACATTCCAGCCTCCGCATCAAAAGTAGAGGCATATGTGCTCCCGACAAAATCTGTAGAAACAACTTTTTCGTCTGTATAACCTAAAACTCCCTTCATTGAAACTTCAGATGCTACTTTCATTGCAGCACAAATTTCCTCATAGCTAGAGTCTTTATTAAGTTCAACAGTTAGATCAACAACTGAAACATCTGAAGTGGGAACCCTAAAAGCCATGCCAGTTAATTTACCATCAAGTTCAGGCAAGACTTTACCAACAGCTTTCGCAGCACCCGTTGAAGAAGGAATAATATTCTCTAAAATACCACGTCCACCTCTCCAATCTTTTATAGAAGGGCTATCGACAGTTTTTTGAGTTGCAGTTGCTGCATGAACAGTAGTCATTAATCCTCGCTTAATTCCCCACTCATCATTTAATACTTTAGCAATAGGAGCCAGACAGTTTGTTGTGCAGGAAGCAGCTGAAATTATGGCTTGCCCATCATATGAATCATGATTAACGCCATAAACAAACATAGGAGTAGTATCTTTAGATGGCGCTGATTGAATTACCTTTTTTGCACCTGCATCGATATGTGCTTGACAGCCCTCCTCAGTTAAGAAGAATCCAGTGCAATCAATTACTAGATCAGCACCAACATCCCCCCACTTTAAATCAGAAGGGTTTCTTTCTGCTGTTAGTCGAATCTTTTTTCCATCAATAACAAAATTATTTCCTTCTACAGCTACTTCCTTACCAAAACGACCATGAACTGAATCATATCGAAGCATATACGCTAGGTAATCATTATCAAGAAGATCATTAATTCCTACTACCTCAAGGTTATCAAAGTCTTTATCGATTGCCCGAAAAACCATTCTTCCAATTCGACCGAAACCATTAATACCAACTTTAATTGTCATTACTTACTCCTAAAAAAAATTAATCTAAAACTTTATTTATAGTATCTACTACATTCTCAACAGTAAACCCAAAATGCTTAAAAAGCTCGCCTGCAGGAGCAGACTCACCATAAGATGACATTGCAACAATGCCTCCATCAATACCCACATACTTGTACCAGGATTCTGCAACACCAGCCTCTATTGCAACGCGCTTAATGCCAGGTATTAAAACAGAGTCTTTGTAATCTTGTTCTTGTTCATCAAAGGCATTAGTAGATGGCATTGAAACCACACGAATTTTTTTGTCAGTCATTTCTTTTGCAGAATCAACAGCTAGAGAAACCTCTGAACCCGAGGCAATGAGAATAATATCTGGAGAACCCCCACAATCTTTTAAAACATAACCACCTTTTTCTATGTCAAGAATTTGCTCATTAGATCTTTCCATAGGAGTCAAATTTTGTCTAGAGAAAATTAAGGCTGTCGGGGCATCTGATCTTTGCATTGCAACTTTCCAAGAAACTGCAGACTCAATTGCATCACAGGCTCTCCAAGTTTGAAAGTTAGGAATTACTCGCATTGTTGCTATTTGTTCAACAGCTTGATGGGTAGGTCCATCTTCACCAAGGCCTATTGAATCATGCGAATATACAAAAATTGTACCAATCTTCATCATTGCTGACATTCGAAGCGCATTGCGCATATACTCCATAAACATCAGAAAGGTAGCGCCATAAACTTTTAATCCACCATGAAGAACCATGCCATTCATCATAGCTGCCATACCAAACTCTCGAACTCCCCAGGAAATATAATTACCATCAGCGTTATTAGCATTAACCACAACACTGCCTGACCAATTAGTCAAATTTGAACCTGTTAAATCAGCTGAGCCTCCAAATAATTCTGGAACAATTGGACCCATAGCTTCAATTGCGTTTTGTGATGCCTTTCTTGAGGCAATATTAGGCATGTCTTGTTGAGTTTTAAGAATATACTCATCCATTTTTTTAGCAAAATTATCTGGTAATTTTCCAGACATACGTCGCTTAAATTCAGCGGCTTCCTTAGGATAAGATGCATTATAGGCTGTGAATCTTTCATTCCAATTATCCTCGCATTCAGCCCCCTCTTGATGATGATCCCAGCCATCATAAATTTCCTGAGGAATCTCAAATGGAGCAAAACTCCAGCCTAATTGTTCTCTTGTTTTAGCAATCTCATCATCTCCCAATGGTGCGCCATGACAATCATGAGAACCTGCTAAATTTGGGGAACCAAAACCAATTACAGTTCGAGTGCAAATTAAAGTAGGTCTATCATTCATGGCTTTAGCTTCTACAACAGCTGCATTAATTGCCTCAGGATCATGGCCATCAACATCTGTTATTACATGCCAGTTATATGACTTAAAGCGACCAGGAACTCCCTTCTCCATCCAATCACCAATATGGCCATCAATTGAAATATCATTGTCATCCCAAAAGGCTATTAATTTTCCCAGCCCTAAAGTTCCTGCCATAGCACATGACTCGTGAGACAATCCCTCCATAAGGCAACCATCCCCCATAAATACGTATGTGAAGTGGTCTACAATAGAATGTCCAGGCTTGTTAAATGTCGCAGCAAGTGTTCTCTCTGCAATAGCCATGCCTACGGCATTTGCAATACCCTGACCCAATGGACCAGTAGTTGTTTCTACACCCTCTGCATAGCCATACTCAGGATGGCCTGGAGTTTTTGAATGAAGTTGACGAAAATTCTTAAGCTCATCAATACTTAAATCAAAACCTGTAAGATGTAACAGGGAGTATATTAGCATTGATCCATGTCCATTTGAAAGAACAAAACGATCCCTATCAGGCCAATTAGCGTTAGATGGATTGAACTTTAAATGCTTATTCCATAAAACTTCTGCAATATCAGCCATACCCATTGGCGCTCCAGGATGCCCAGAGTTTGCTTTTTGAACAGCATCCATACTTAAAGCACGGATGGCGTTTGCTAATTCCAGTTGAGATGCCATTAGTTAACCTATGAATTTATTTTTGGACTGGTTATTATACATTTATTAGTGCCTCTTTTTTCTGAAAAAGGCTTCTATATAAGCAAAAATGAGCAAAAATATTTATATACACTTTGTTGTAATTATTAATTTGATAAAAAAAAATATAAACATTAATAATCAATAAATCATTACATTTTTTATGTATTAAAATTATACTTTTGATAATAAATCTTATTATTACATTTTGTGGCTATATGAAGGTTAATTGTTATCCAAAAGGACTTTAATGAATGAAAATGTAGTTTGGCTTAAAGATGTTGGCATATCTGATGTAGAAAGGGTTGGTGGCAAAAATGCCTCTCTTGGAGAAATGATTAGTGGTCTAAGCTCCCAGGGTGTAAGAGTACCAGGAGGATTTGCAACAACAGCTGAAGCATTTGAATCCTTTTTAAATCATTCAAAACTCAAGCACAAAATAAATACGCTTCTTTTATCACTTGATATTACTGACATTAAAAAGCTTACAGATACCGGTGCACTAATTCGCCAATGGGTTGAAGAAGCACCTTTTCCAGAAGAACTTCAAAACTCAATAGTTGCTAGTTATGAACTATTAACAGAGCAGTATGGATCAGCAGCGACTTTTGCAGTTCGTTCATCAGCTACTGCAGAGGACTTGCCAGAGGCTTCTTTTGCTGGCCAACAAGAAACCTATCTAAATGTATGCGGTATTGAGGATATCTTATTCTCAATTAAAAAAGTATATGCATCTTTATATAATGATAGGGCTATTTCTTATAGGGTTCACCAGGGTTTTGCACATGAAATGGTTTCTCTTTCAGCTGGAATTCAGCAAATGGTTAGAAGTGATATTGGTTCAAGTGGTGTTATGTTTACTCTTGATACTGAGTCTGGTTTTAATGATGTAGTATTTATTACTTCTGCCTATGGTTTAGGAGAAACTGTTGTTCAAGGCTCTGTTAATCCTGATGAATTTTATGTTCATAAAGCTACTCTTAAATCTAAAAAACCTGCAATCTTATCTAGAAGCCTTGGCTCTAAGTCTATAAAAATGGTTTATGCAGATTCCAAATCAAATTCTACAGTCAATACTATCGCTGTAGATAAAGAAGAATCTCTAAAGTTTAGTCTAAATGATAGCCAAATTGAAGAACTTGCCCAATATGCTATCAAGATTGAAGAACATTATGGACGAGCAATGGATATAGAGTGGGCTCTGGATGGCTCTGATGGAAAAATCTATATTGTCCAGGCTAGGCCTGAAACAGTTAAAAGTCGACAAAATTCTCAGCAAATTGAGCGTTATAAACTTACTGAAACCTCTCAAATTCTTATAGAAGGTAGGGCAATAGGTCAGAAAATTGGTGCTGGTAAAACTAGAATAATTAATGATTTATCTGAAATGAGTCTTGTCAACAAAGGTGATGTCCTGGTTACTGATATGACAGATCCTGATTGGGAGCCAGTAATGAAGTTAGCTTCGGCGATAATAACTAATCGAGGTGGTAGAACATGTCATGCTGCGATTATTGCTAGAGAACTTGGTGTTCCTGCTATCGTAGGAACGGGTAATGCAACTGAAGCTCTTAAAAGTATTGATGTTGTTACCGCTTCTTGTGCTGAAGGTGATACTGGCGTTGTCTATAATGGTGCCTTGGAATTTGAACATACATTTTCTGAGGTTAGTGCTCTACCTGAAATACCTGTAAAAATTATGATGAATGTTGGTAATCCATCAAGAGCTTATGATTTTGCTAGTATTCCTAATGCAGGAGTTGGTCTAGCAAGACTTGAGTTTATTATTAACAATACTATTGGAATTCATCCTAAAGCATTGCTAGAGTTAGATGATTTACCAAAAGAACTCAAAGATAATATTTTAAAACGCACCTCTTGCTATAAATCCCCAGTTGATTTTTATGTCGAAAAACTAACTGAAGGTATTTCAACTATTGCCGCTAGTTTTTCTCATTCCCCAGTTATTATTAGAATGTCTGATTTCAAATCTAATGAGTATTCTAACCTTTTTGCTGGAGATATTTACGAACCAGTAGAGGAGAATCCCATGATTGGATTTCGAGGGGCATCTCGATATATTTCTTCTGAGTTTAGAGAATGCTTTGAGCTGGAGTGTAGAGCAATAAAAAAAGTTAGAAATGAAATGGGATTTTATAATGTTGAAATCATGATTCCTTTTGTACGGACTACTAAAGAGGCTTCAAAAGTTATAGAAATTCTTAAAGAGAATGGATTAGAAAGAGGCAAAGATGGGCTCAGAATTATAATGATGTGTGAGCTTCCATCAAATGCAATTATTGCTGATGATTTCTTAGAGTATTTTGATGGTTTTTCTATTGGTTCAAATGATCTTACTCAGCTTACACTTGGAATGGATAGAGATTCTGGCTTAATTGCAGATGGCTTTGATGAAAGAAATGATGCTGTTAAAACAATGATCACTTTGGCAATTGATGCATGTCATCGTCAAGGAAAGTATATTGGAATTTGTGGCCAGGGGCCTTCTGATCATATTGATTTTGCTGAGTGGCTACTTCAACAAAAAATCTCTAGTATTTCATTAAATCCTGATACAGTAGTTGAGACTTGGAATAAGCTTGGTGAACTCTAACAATAATAAATATTAATATGAGAACAGTTTTCTTTATTTCAGATAGAACTGGTATTACAGCTGAAGCATTGGGAAATAGTTTACTTACTCAATTCCCTGAAATAGAATTTAAACGCATCAATCTAGCATTTATTGATAATCTTAAAAAAGCTAAAGAGGCTGCCAAACTTATACAAAAAGCATCTGAAAATGATGGTTTACCAGCTCTGATTTTTAGCACCCAAGTATCAAATGAATATCGAGAATTACTTGAAAATAGTGGTGGTATCATTTTTGATTTCTTTGAAACTTTTATTTCAAAGTTGGAAAATACTCTTGCTACTAAATCTTCTCATGAAATGGGATTATCACATGGAGTTGGAAACAAAAATACTTACTCAGGAAGAATTGATAGTATAAATTTTGCACTAAATAATGATGATGGGCTTAATACAAAAAACTATGAGAATGCCGATATTATTCTAACGGGAGTATCTCGATCTGGAAAAACACCAACATGTTTATTCTTAGCTCTTCAGTATGGCATTTATGCTGCTAATTATCCCTTGATAGAAGAAGATCTTAGTTCTGTTAAACTTCCGAGTATCTTGCAAAAATGTAAGCACAAGCTTTATGGATTAAGTATTAATCCAGTTCGCCTGCAAAATATACGTGATGAACGTCGATCAAATAGTAACTATGCATCAATTGATCAATGTCGAAAAGAGGTCAGAAGAGCTGAAGATATGTTTATTCAAAATGATATTGCATTTATTGATACCAGTCATATTTCAATTGAAGAGATTGCAGGACGTATCCTTCAAAAAAGTAAGCTAGAAAGACGATATTAATTTTTGAAAAACTAAAAGCCTTCGAGAAATCTTCTAAGAAGCCTTCAATACATCAACTGCAACAATCTTGTATTCTGGACACTTTGTTTCCTCATCTGTAACGCCACTAGTAACTTCATTAATTAGCACTTCAGGAAAATGGAAAGTAGTCCTAACTACACCTTTTTTAACTCTATCTGTAACCTCTACATCGAGAGTAACCTCTCCACGGTCTGACTTCAAAGTTGCTCGATCACCAGAGGTGAGATCTTTTGCTTTGGCGTCCTTAGGATTTAGCATAATGACATCCTTAGTTAATATTTTAACGTTTGATGTTCGCCTAGTCATAGTTGCACAGTTATAGTGTTGCAGTTCACGGCTAGTTGTAAGAATAAAGGGGTATTCGTTCTTATGTTTAGTTAGCTCTTCACTTTCTTTCCAATCGTGATAATGAAACTTACCCTTACCTCTCTTGAACTCTCCAATATGAAGTATCTGAGTATCTTCACCTTTTTTATTTACAGGCCACTGCAATCCCATCGGACTAGCTCTCAAACCTTCCCACGTTACACCCTCGAAAAATGATACTACTTTAGATATTTCATTCAAAACAGTCTTAGCATCAAAATCAGGTTGATCAAGGCCTAATTTACGCATCATCTCAACAATTATTTGACCATCTGTTTTTGTTCCTGGAAGAGGATTTACTGCAGCATTAACCTGCTGTATTCGTCTCTCAGTATTCGTAAAGGTACCACTCTTTTCAAGAAAAGTTGTTCCTGGGAGAACTACATCTGCCATCTTAGCAGTTTCACTCATGAAGATTTCTTGAACAACAAGGAGATCAAGTCCTTGCATTGCCTTGACAACATGGTGTGTATTTGGATCTGT
Organism: Candidatus Thioglobus sp. NP1; assembly: GCF_003326015.1. Classification (NCBI taxonomy): domain Bacteria; kingdom Pseudomonadati; phylum Pseudomonadota; class Gammaproteobacteria; family Pseudothioglobaceae (SeqCode); genus Candidatus Thioglobus; species Candidatus Thioglobus sp. NP1. The sequence goes on along the minus strand of NZ_CP023860.1, from coordinate 399,867 downwards.
CTGAACAACATCCTCTGCAAAAATCCATAAAGCTTTAAGAGTCCCATCGACAGCACCGTCAAACATTTCAGGAATTTTTCTTCCAGGTGTCGTTGGTGTTGGAAGCCCAAGCTTATCTTCATAAAAATCTTGCACTTCTTTTTGATCCATCCATAAGTAACCTGGACCATGATGTGGCTGACAACCCATATCTGCTGCACCTTGAACATTATTTTGACCACGAAGTGGATTAACTCCAACGCCTGGTCGACCAAGATTTCCTGTCATCATTGCTAAATTAGAAATCAGCATAACAGTCTTTGTTCCTTGAGAATGCTCTGTAACTCCTAAGCCATGAAATTCCATAGCATTTTTTGCGGATCCATAAGCAAGAGCTGCAGCTTTTACATCTTCTCTATCTAAGCCACTTATCTCAGCCATTGCGTCAACATCCAGCTCTTTTATTTGTTCTATAAAATCCTCACCACCTTCACAACGTTCTTTAATAAACTCATGATCAACAAGTCCGGCCTCAACGATGAAGTACTGGAACATATTTAATACAGCAACATTAGTTCCTGGCTTAAGTTGCAAGTGATGATCAGCCATACGAGCCAGTTCTGTTCGAACTGGATCAATGACAATAAGTGTTGCCCCAGACATAGCTTGCTGTTTAATTTTCGCACCTGTTACAGGATGAGCAGAAGTTGGATTTGCACCAATAACCATCATTAAGTCAGCTAAAGGAATATCAGCAGTTGAGTTAGTTCCAGCTCCAGTTCCAAAACTCTGCTGCATACCCCAAGCAGTAGGAGAATGACAAACACGAGCACAACAATCAATATTATTTGTTCCAACTAATTGTCTAATCATCTTCTGAAACATGTAATTTTCTTCGTTTGTACATCTTGCAGAGGAAATACCAGCAATTGCATCTGGACCATGATCTTTCTTAATTGATTCAAATTTATCTTTAATAAAGTCTAGAGCTTCATCCCAAGAACAAGGTGTAAGCTCGCCATTTTTTCTGATAAGTGGAGAAGTCAGTCTGTCTTCATGATTATAGAATTTAAATGCATAGCGACCTTTTAAACAAGTATGTCCAGCATTTACACCATCTTGCGGTGCACGGATTGATAAAACCTCATCATTCTTTACCGCTACCTCCAAGTTACAGCCTACACCACAGTATGAACAGGTAGTTCTAACAGTTTTATCAGCCTCAACTGATTTGGATTGGAACACATCAGAGATTGCAGATGTTGGACAAGTTTGAGCACAAGCTCCACATGAAACACATGAAGAATCGCCAAATAACATATCATTATCAGTGGTAATTCTAGACTCAAAACCACGACCAGTCATAGTTAAGGTAAACTGACCTTGAACCTCATCACAAGCACGAACGCATCTTGAGCAGTTAATACATTTAGAAAGGTCCATGCGCATATAGGCATGTGATAAATCTTTTTCACGATCGATATGATTATCTCCTTTTGCATATCGTATTTTCCTAACACCAACACTAGCTGCTACATCTTGGAGTTGGCAATTGCCGTTTACTTCACATGTAAGACACTCAGGTGGGTGATCACTTAATACTAACTCTACAATGTTCTTACGAAGTTTTTTAACACTATCAGAATTTGTAAAAATACGCATACCTGGACTAATTGGAGTATGGCATGATGCAACTGTTCTTTTTGGCCCATCTTCGGACTGTTGAACTTCAACTGAACAAACTCGACAAGCACCGTATGGCTGCAAATTATCATCATTACAGAGTGTCGGAATAATCTTATCTCCTAAGGCCTTATCAGTAAATGCTAATATTGAACTTGAGTCATCAAAAGGGAACTCAACATTATCAATAAATACGCCTTGTGGCTTGTCTGCCATACTATTTCTCCATCAAAGGTTTAAACTCGTCAGAACAATATTCGAGTAAATTTTTAATTGCAAGGGGAAGTCCTCCACCTAAAGCACATAGCGAGCCAACTTCCATTGTTTGTAATAAATCATGAATAAGTTCTTCCGAAAACTTAATATCTTCCTCAAGTGCAGATTCTAACATTTCTTTGCCTCGAGTTGACCCTAATCGACATGGAAAGCACTTACCGCATGATTCATGAGCAGTGAATGCGAATAGATGTTTTGCGTATTCTACAGCCGAGAATGACTTAGGAATACACACAAAACTTGCATGCCCAAGAAGAAATCCTTTTTCAGAAAAATCTTCAAAGTCTAGTGTTAAGGTCTTCAGTATATTTACTGGAACAATCCCTCCCAATGGACCACCAATCTGAATAGCCTTAATATCATCATTAAATCCACCACCAATTTCATCAATAATATAACTTACTGGAGTACCTAAATCTACTTCATAAAGACCAGGATTATTGAAATAACCATCTAAAGAGACTAATTTAGTTCCTAAGGATCTGCCATTTCCAATATTCTTGTAGGACTCACTACCAAGTTTAAATATTGCTGCAACTGCCGCTAAGCTTTCAACATTATTAACTACAGTTGGTTTCTTGTATAAACCCTCAACTACAGGAAATGGAGGACGAACATCTACCTCAGCACGACGACCCTCAATGGAAGCTATTAACGCAGTTTCTTCTCCACAAATATATGCCCCTTGACCTTCAACAACATTCATATCAAAGTCAAAACCAGTTCCTAATATATTGTCACCCAAAAGGTTTAGTTCCCGTAATTTTTCTAAAGAATCATTTGTAATAGTAATTGATTCAGGATACTCACCCCTAATATATAAAAAACCCTGCCTTGAGCCAATAATATAGGCACAGATTACCATTCCAAATAAAACTTTTAATGGCTGCTCTTCTAAAAGATATCTATCTGAAAAAGCCCCAGGATCGCCTTCATCAGCATTACACACTACATATTTAGCAGAAGCCTCCTGAGCCTGACAAAACTCCCACTTCATTCCTGTAGGAAAGCCAGCACCGCCTCTGCCGCGTAGGCCAGAATCTTTTAATGAAGCAATCAAATCCTCTTTTTTTGTTTCAAAACATGTTTGAAGTAAGTCTTTAAAGTGATCATAGGTAGAAAGAACATCTTCTTCAACCAAAAAAGGTGTCTTTGAAAACGACTTCATTTCATAAGCTTGACTGGTATGTTTTCCAGCAATAATCTGATCTAATTTGTTTATATCATCGCCAGAATAGTTTTCACCATTATAGAAAAAAGCACTATTTTCATAACACCTTCCAAGGCAAATCATTTCCCCAACATTACCTTCACCAAATTTATTGTTTAGCTTATCTGAAACATCATCTTGGGTTCCCCTGCACATACAAGCACTTCCAGTACAAACGTAGGCTTTCTTACTTTTGAAATCTTCACTGAGAAAGTCATAGAAACTCTTGGCACTATGAACAGTAGAAACGCCCAAATTATATTCAGCCGCAAGCACGGAATCACTAGCCTCATTGGGACTAACTGAAATCTTTCCAAACAAGCTATTCTTATCGTCCTTTTTTCCAGACAATAAACTAATATTTCTAGACATTTACCCTCCTAAATGCTTTCTACTTAATGCGCCAAGCGCCAGTGTATATATTATATTTATTTTTTTTGATAAAACCTACTAATGTAATATCAAATTTTCTTGCTAAATCTAGTGCTAGTGAGGTTGGTGCTCCAATACCCACTATCATTCCTACCCTAGACATTAATGCTTTTTGGATAATATCAAAACCCAGACGACCTGAGCACATTATAAATTGCTCAAGAGGGTTCAACATATCATTACACCTTACATAACCAATTAATTTATCAAGCGCATTATGCCTTCCTACATCCTCAGCTAAATGAAAAACCTCTCCACTCATACCTACTAATGCACTTGCATGGACTCCACCAGTGTTTGCAAACTGTTCCTGTCTCTCTCTTAATAAATTTGGTAACTCCGTAATCAGCGCTCTATCAACCAATGGACCTTTTTTATCAATATCTGGCTCATAAGCAATTTCAATAGCATTTAAAGTTCCTTTTCCACAAACGCCACAACTTGAATTAACCATAAAATGCCGCTGCAGATTTTTTAGATCCAATTGATTACCTTTTTTTAGAGTAACAATTAAAGAGTTATTTACATCATATTTTCCTTTATTCTCACCATTTACTTCAATCTTATCAATTGCTTCCTTATCCTGAATAATTCCCTCAGAAAACAGGAGACCACTAACCAAAGATTCATCATCGCCAGGAGTTCTCATTGTTACCATAAGTGGCTCTAGTATCCATTCACGCCCCTTGTAATATCGAATAGCTATTTCAAGTGGCTCTTCAATTGCGATACAATCACTAGATTCTAGAAGGTTCAAATCTTCCACCTTATGAATCTCATAGTTAACTGTTTCGATAACTGACATATTTTAAAAAAGTCCTTGTACTAAGCCATTCTCATCCAACTTAATTTTATCTGCAGCAGGAACTCTTGGCAATCCAGGCATGGTCATAATTGCACCACATACAACAACTACAAATTCAGCGCCCGCCGAAAGCCTTACTTCTCTGATTGACATAGAGTGGCCAGAAGGTGCGCCTAATAATTGAGGATCCGTTGAAAAACTGTATTGAGTTTTAGCGATACAAACTGGAAGATGGCCGAAGCCATTATCTTGATACCAATTAAGTTGATCCCGAACTGTCTTATCCGCTAGAACTTCATCAGCGTGATAGAGGTTTTTGGCTACTGTTTCAACTTTTTCTAAAAGTGGCATCTCATCATCATACAACGTTTTAAATTGAGAAGCGCCTGAGTCAGCAAGTTTAACAACTTTCTCTGCAAGATCAATAGCGCCATCACCACCGTGTTCCCAGTGACTTGTAACACTTACTTCAACATTGAATTCTTCACAATAGTCTCTAATGACCTGGAATTCTGCATCAGTATCAGTAACAAATTTATTTATACCAACAACAAGTGGTACACCAAATTGACTAAGATTGCGAATGTGTCTGCCCAGGTTTATACAGCCTGCAGCAAGCGCTTTGGTATTTTCCTTATTTAAGTCAGCTTTGGCGACACCTCCTTGATGTTTAAGGGCTCGAACAGTGGCTACCAAAACAACTGCATCAGGAGCAAGGCCTGCTTTGCGACATTTAATATCAAAGAATTTTTCAGCACCTAAGTCAGCACCAAAACCAGCTTCTGTAACCACATAGTCTGATAGTTTAAGAGCAGTTTTAGTTGCAATTACAGAGTTACAACCATGGGCGATATTTGCAAAAGGTCCGCCATGAATTAAGGCAGGATTACCCTCTAAAGTTTGAACCAGATTGGGTCTAAAAGCATCTTTGAGGAGAACTGTCATTGCTTGGTGGGCATTGATTTGTTTTGCTCGAACTGGCGTCTTATCTCGAGTATAAGCAATAATGATATTGCCAAGTCTTTCCTCCAGCTCTTTCAAATCTTGAGATAAGCAAAATATAGCCATTACCTCTGAAGCAACTGTTATGTCGAATCCATCCTCACGAGGGTAGCCATTTGTGGAGCCACCAAGTGAGGAGGTAATTGTACGAAGTGACCTATCATTCATATCGACCACTCTTCGAAATGTAACTTTTCTACTATCAATATTAGTAGAATTGCCCCAATAAATATGATTATCAATCATCGCAGATAGCAGACTATGGGCAGATGTAATAGCATGAAAATCACCAGTGAAATGTAGATTAATGTCTTCCATTGGAATAACCTGAGCAAAACCGCCACCAGCAGCTCCACCCTTCATACCAAAACATGGCCCTAAACTTGGCTCACGCAAACAAACTGTAGTCTGCCTACCAATCTTATTCAGCCCATCAGTTAGCCCAACAGAGGTAGTTGTTTTACCTTCCCCAGCTGGCGTAGGAGTAACTGCAGTTACTAAAATAAGCTTTCCATCACTATTCTTTTGAACACCATCAATAGCATTCCAAGAGATCTTGGCCTTATCGTGACCAAAAGGAACTAAATCATCCTTATTAATTTTAAGCTTAGCTCCTATTTCATTGATATGCTCACCCGTAACACCTCTAGCAATATCAATATCTGTCTTATACTCACTCATTTTTTCTCCTAAATATGCATAAAATTATAAAAAGTGAATAGGTTTTCAACACTTGAAAACTGTTTATTCAAGTGGAGAAAAAACTATCAAATTCAATCTATAAATTATAGTCGGCAACATTATCTAACAAATTCAATTAAATATTGATAATTAAATTCGTTAAATCTTGAATTATACTAAATACCAAATTTAGTTTTTTTTAGATATTAGAATCTTCAAAACTATCTTTACGATCTTTGATATAAGCCAATAAAGCCTCATCTACAGCTGGATCAAGTGGAGGAAGCTCATATTCTGAAAGCATTTTTTTATATATTTCATTTGCAATCATTGCTGTATCCTTTGAGCCATCCTGAACCCATTTTTCAAAACTATTATCATCAAGAACATCTGACATGTAAAAAGCAGTCTTGAAATTCTTCTTAGTATGCTCACAGCCTAAAAAATGCTTAGGTGTATCGTCTGGAAAACTGCCAATTTCACGAATCGCGTCCATTGCTTGGCCATTTTCAGTCATATCAATGCCTTCTGCAGAAACTCTCATCATCCCTGCTTGATCAGCATCCATTATGAATTTCTCATAACTCATACAGAGCCCACCTTCTAACCATCCAGCAGTATGTAGATTAAAATTAACACTTGCATTTAAGGTTGCTTGCATAGTATTAGCAGCCTCATAGCCTGCTTGAGCATCAGGCATCTTTGCACCATTAAAACCACCACCACTTCTAAATGGAACACCCAATCTTCTTGCTAGTGCTCCAGAAATATTCATCATGTGTGCTGCCTCAGGGGTTCCAAATGTAGGAGCACCCGATTTCATAGACATTGCAGTTACAAAATTACCATAAATAACTGGTGTACCAGGCCTTAGAATTTGGGCAAATGCCATACCCGCCATACCCTCTGCAAGACTCTGCGCTGCAACACCTACAGCAGTTGTTGGTGCCATAGCGCCTGCTACAATAAAAGGCGTTACAATTGTTGCCTGGTTATTTCGTGCATACACTTTAAGGGCACCAAGCATTGTGGCATCAAATGACATTGGAGAGCTAGCATTAATCAAACTGATTAATACGCAATTTTTATCAACAAATTCATCACCAAATACTATTTTAACCATATCAACTGTATCCTGAGCTCTTTCAGCTGCTGTAACAGACCCCATGAAAGCTTTATCTGAGTATTTGATATGACTATAAACCATATCAAAATGGCGCTTATTTACTGGAATATCTACTGGTTCACAAATAGTTCCACCAGAATGATGGATATTATCTGACATATAAGCAAGTTTTATAAAATTCCTAAAGTCTTCTATAGTTGCATAACGTCGTCCCTCATCAAGATCATGAACAAATGGCGGGCCATAAGCAGGGACTAAAACCATATTGTCACCCCCAATTTCAACGTTTCTCTCAGGATTACGAGCATATTGAGTAAACTGTCTTGGGGCATTGTCTTGAATTAGTTTACGGCACATTCCTTTTGGAAATCTAACTCTCTCTCCATCAATACTAGCACCAGCTTTTTCAAGTATATCAAGAGCTTCTTGGTCTTCAGAAAAAATAATACCAATCTCTTCTAATATCGTATCGGCATTTTCTTCAATAATACTAAGATCTTCATCACTTAGAATACTATAGTGTGGTATTTTTCGTTTAATGTAAGCTGGCGCTTTAGGAACACCCTGCGCTTCAGATCCATCAGCTGATCCACCCCTACGTCTTCTTCTTTCTCTTGCCATTAAACTTCTCCTTAATAAACCTAAGACACTCTTTTTCGGCGTCTAACTTTTTTGGTTTCTTGTTGTTTGATAGGTGACACACTAAACTTCATAGCATCAACAAAATACTCTTGAAATTTTGGTTCAGTTGCAGTCTCAATTTTTACAACTTTATCAACTGCATCAATTATTATTTTACGTTTATTTACATCTAATAATGCTGCACTTGCTCCAACACCAGCAGCATTACCAACAGAAATAATTTTTTCTGCAGTTGAAGTTGGAATAATATCCAAAAGAGCGACATACCTAGCATCTAAATGAGCACCAAAAGCTCCAGCTAACAATACTTTATCAAACTCATTGCACTTTAGATAATCCATTAAGATTGATACGCCTGCAGACAAAGCGGCCTTTGCTAATTGAATGGAACGAATATCTACTTGCTCGACATAAATTGATTTCTCACCTTGATCAACTAATAAAAAGCGAGAGGTATTGCCTTTTTTTGAAAAAAGTTCTGGAGCAATTGATTCTACAAAAAGCCCAGTTTGATCAATAATCCCTGCCTCAGCAAAAGCAACAATTGCCTCTATAATCCCACTTCCACATATACCAACAGCATGCATTTTAAGCATTTCATAATCTGGCTCATCTGACCAAGCATCACAACCGATCACCTTAAATCTAACCTTTAGAGTATCTTTATCTATTCTTACTCGTTCGATAGCTCCATAAGTTGCTCTAACTCCTGAACTAATTTCAGCTCCTTCAAAAGCTGGACCTGTTGGAGAAGAGGTAGCATACACCTGACCTTCTTTTGCGAGCATAATTTCTGCATTTGTACCAATATCAACCAACAAAGTTGTTTCGGAATGCATTGTATCCATTTGACTAAGGTAAGCTGCAGCAGTATCTGCCCCAACATGCCCTGCAATAAGGGGTAAAAATGATAATCTAGTTTTAGGATGTAAATCAAAATCTAAATCTTTTGCATCAACATCAAGCCAGCTGCGTATTGATAATGTGAATGGAGCTTGACCAAGTTCAACAGGTGAAATACCAAAAAATATATGATGCATAATTGGGTTACCAACCAAAACAACCTCTAATAGTTTATCCCACTCAATTTCTAGATTTTCACAAGCCTCATGGAGCATCTCAGTGATTTTGGTTCTTACAGCAGTAGTTAGTTTTTCATCACCCCCCTTATTCATCATGACATAAGAAACTCTGCTCATTAAATCCTCACCAAAACGAATTTGTGGATTCATTGAGGAAGATTCAAATACTAATTCACCATCTTTTAAATCATATACATAGAGAGCTAAAGTTGTAGAGCCAATATCTATTGCACCACCAAATACCTTGTGATTCCCTGGAGGATAGGCCGCAACAATTTGATTTTTATCCCGAACGGCAACTGTGAGACTTCCCTTTGTTTCATGAATAAGTGGCTGCAGTCCCCTCAATAGATTAAAGTCAATTGTTGCATTAATACCCTGTTTTTCAAGCTGAGCCAATAGGTTTTCAGAGGCTGAAGGATTTTCATCTAGCGTTGATTCTTCAAGAGTGCAATCTATAAGAGTTATTGAGCTTGAAATAGAGTAATCTTGTTTCGAATTTTTTTTGCTTATATAAGCTTTGTGCTCTTGACTATCTTCAGGTACGTCAATTACTAAGTCACCTTGAATACATGTTTGGCAAGCTAATCGCTTACCTTTATAACTTGGATTATCAATGATTAATTGCCTTTCAAGACTCGTGATACCACTAACATTTTCAGGCTTGCAATCAACTCCAAATTTAGGGTGTGAGCCTTCTGAAACTTCAATCCAGCATTGATGGCACTGACCATAACCACCACACAATGAACGAATAGCAACGCCAGCATCTTGGGCAACTTGCAACAAAGTATCTCCAGCTTCGCCTTTATATTGGCGACCTGACGGGGTAAAACAAACTTGCTGGACATCTTCCATAATACTACTCCGAACTCCCTACCATATCATCATAGCCTTCACTTTGAGGCTCATCAGAGTTAATATTATAATAACATCCTTTTTCATCAGTAAATATATGGTGGCAGGTACCCAGTTCTTTAGAATCTTCGATACTTCCTGCTGTAACGCTTATAGTAGGCTTATTATCATTTTGCCAAAACATATTCGCTCCACAATTATCACAAAAACCGTGCCTTGAACCTTCATGAGTATAAAACCATTTTATCTTACCCTTGATTTTAATATTCTCTCTACTTACTTGAGATGCAGCCATGAAGTGTCCTGTCATCTTTCGACACTGCACACAATGGCAATATGATATGTCATTCAAATCAAAAGCTATATAAGAAGTCAATCCACAAACACAAGATCCCTTATACTCAATGCCAGACATAAGCTATGCGCGTCTTCTTCTGCGCCTTTCCTCTTTGGGATTACTTCCTTCGGCTGCAGGCTCTCTATAGGAACTTATCCAAGTAGTACATCCATCATCAACGCCAGTAAGCACATCTCCAGCTCGAATTGCTTGGACCAATTCTGGATGCAATGGATTTACAATAGCAGAAGTCATTCCTGCTGCAATAAGCATAGGTAAAAAAGCATTATTAATACCGTTTCGTTGCGGTAATCCAAAACTAACATTTGATGCTCCACAGGTTGTATTAACTTTTAACTCATTACGAAGTTTTCTTACAAGCTCAAAAACTTGGTTACCAGCTTGAGAAATCGCTCCAATTGGCATAACCAAAGGATCTACAACAACATCTTGTGGCTTGATGCCATAATCCGCAGCATGCTCAACGATTTTTTTTGCAACCTTAAATCTCTCATTAGGATCCTCACTAATTCCAGTTTCATCGTTGGAAATTGCTACAACAGCAGCATCATACTTTTTCACTAATGGCAGTACCCTTTCTAAAACTTCAGTTTCACCCGTGACAGAATTCACTAGCGCTCTTCCCTGATATGCAGCAAGTCCAGATGCAAGGGCCTCTATAATTGAAGAGTCGATTGAAATTGGCACATCAACGACTTCTTGAACTCGCCTTATAGATTCAGCTAATATCGCTGGCTCATCTGCTAAAGGGATTCCTGCATTAATATCTAACATTTGTGCACCAGCAGCAACTTGGGCAATAGCATCTGCTATAACTCTTGAATAATCGCCTTCTTTCATTTCTGCAGCCAAAATTTTTCTTCCAGTTGGATTTATTCTCTCACCAATCATTACGAAAGGATGGCCAAAACCAATTGTTACCTCTTTAGTTGCAGATGATAATGTTGTTGTTGCCAATTTACTTACTCCTATTGTTAATTATTTTTTGCATTATTAATCCAAGTCGCATTGGTATTTATTCCACCTAAAGGAAAAAAGTGAATATTAGTTATATTAAAGCTTGGATTTGTTTTTTTATGTAGCGCTAAAGTTTCTAAAAAGTCATTTGGTTCAAACGGTAATAATAATTTTTTTATATCTTTTGCTCTTTTTTGGAGAACTCTTAAAGAAGGGCCAACTCCACAAGCAATTGAAAACTTTATTAAAGTTTGCAGTTTTGCAGGTCCAGCTACTCCAATGTGTATAGGAATATTAATGCCATTTTCGATCAGCGAATTCGCCCACTGAATTACTGGATCTGCCTCAAAACAAAACTGTGTTGTTATTGCTAGATCAATATCAGAGCGCTCACTATAACTTTGTTTCCATATCAAAGCTTCATCAATATTTTTAGTTGAGCCGTCATAATCAATATCTTTATTACCCTCAGGATGACCAGCAAAGTGAAGGTTTTTAAAATTATATTTTTCAAAAAGTTCTGTTTCAACCAACTGCATCGAATTTTTAAAATCTCCATGAGGTGAGACTACTCCTCCTGCCAAAAGTAAAGCTTGATCAACTCCTGCCTCATCTTGATACATTTTTATCCACTGTTCTAGGATATTTTTATTTTTGATTATACGAGCTGGAAAATGAGGCATTACTGCAAATCCTTCACTACTTATTCGTTTCGCTGTTTGCACCATCTCTTCAATTGGTACACCCTCAATGTGGGCAATATATACTCTGGTATTTTTTGGAAGAATTTCTGTAAAGCTTTCAATTTTTGCAGAGGTGCGAGGCATAACTTCAATGGAAAAATCAGTCAGAAAATCCTTAAGTTCATTACTAACTTTTGTATCTTCTTTAGCTGCTGCAAATGGGTTTAGTAATGACATTTCTTTAGTTCCAATAAGTTGCTATTTTTTTAATAAATATTTTGAACATATTTTTACTTTTAATCTATTATTAAATTTATAAAGATTGAATATCTATTTCATCAAAAACTGAATTTAGATCCCCTGTTCCTACAAGTCTATATTCATAATCAAAACCAAAATCCTTGGCATACTGCTTAGCGTCTTTTTGCCATTGCTCATTTTCAGTTTGCGCTAAATATACCAGTTTTTTATAATGCTCAAAGTAAACTTCAAAAAGCTCAGGATGTTTATCAAGACCTAGACCTTTAATCATAATTCTATGAAAGTTTTTAACTAGATAATCTGTTAAATAAAAAGTCCCTAACTCTTCTTCTGATAACTGTTCAAAAACCTCAGAGCCAGCAAAAAATTCGTAGCAATGAGCTCCATCAATTCGCTTTGCGTCATATTTCTCTATCACTCTATCAAGAGCACCCCCTGTTCCACAATCAGCATAGGCGATATAAATATCCTCATAAAGATGTGCATTCTCAGATAAGTAATCTTCAACTCCTGGTGCTATTAATTGGGGTGAGTTATGCCAACTTGCTGGTAAACACTGCAAATTAACTTTTTCTGATAAAGTGGGGTTTTGTTTTATTAATCTAAGAAGGTCATATACTAGTGCACCGCAGCCTAAAACTAATCTTTTTTTAGCTTTATCTGAATTTTTCTTATCGATGACCACGCTTTTTATCCATACCACGTACGTACTCTTCAGCCATTTCAGCACTTCGAGCAGCGTCACGTCCATAGGCAGGAACACCAATTGAATCTGCAAATTCTTGATTCAGAGGAGCACCTCCACACATTATATGTGTATCTTTACGCATACCTCTTTTTTCCATCTCTTCAACAACAACACCCATATAAGGCATAGTTGTCGTTAAAAGTGCAGACATACCCACAATAACAGGTTCATGCTCATCAATAGCTTCAAGATAGTTTTCAACTGGATTATTAATACCTAAATTAATAACCTCAAAACCTGCACCTTCACACATCATTGCAACTAGGTTTTTACCAATATCATGAATGTCACCTTTAACAGTTCCAATTACAAACTTACCTAAAGAAGTGTCTTCAGCTGATTCAGCCAGAATAGGTCTTAAGATTTTCATACCACCCTTCATCGCGCCAGCACACTTCAAAACCTCTGGGACGAATAAAATACCATCACGGAAATCCACACCTACGATTTTCATACCACCAACTAGTGCCTCACCCAATACATCATTTGCATCCCAACCACGATTAAGGAGTATATTAGTGCCTTCAGTAACCTCTGCATCTAGACCATCATAAAGGTCATCTTGAATTTGTTCTACAAGCTCTTTATCATCTAAATCATTTAAATCAAAATCTTCTTCTTCACTCATGATAATTCCTTCAAAAAAATTTGTAATTTAGGCTACTAAAAACCCGAAAGATACCTTGATTTATTTTCGGTGTCAATCATTAAATTTACATTTGAAAAAATTTATACAATTTGTATGACTTTTTAGAACCGATTTCCCTTTAGAGTAATGGTGTTTAGAGCTATATATTTTTTAAAAAAATGGCATAAATAACAAAACCTTTATAGGCAATTAAACGAAAGAATGCATAAAGTTTTCATAAATTTGTTTGGCACAACTCAGACATTGATTCATATTTTTATCTGTATTTTTTTTAAGACCTAATAATGCATCATTTCCTAGTGTATTTGTAAGTGCCTCAGCATACTCGGGAATTGCCCCCCAATTATCTACTGTATCTGGCTCAATCTCAACATGATATTGCATTGACCAAGCATTTTCTCCAATTCTCATTGCCTGAACTGAGCATACATCTGACTTAGCTAAGATAACTGCTCCCTCTGGAGCCTGAGCAACTTTTACTGAGTGCCACTGAAGGCACTTCTGAGAATGGGCTGTTCCTTTAAGAAGTGGATCTTGTTTTCCTGCTTCAGTAAGTTCAATTTCAAGTACACCAATTTCTGGTATTTTCTGGGGTCCACATGTACCCCCAAGGGCATCTGCAAGTAACTGGTGGCCAAGACAAAGACCTAAGTATGGTTTTCTTAGATCACTTACCCATTCTCTAATTGCTGCTTTTTCATCAATAAGCCATGGATACTCCTCAACATCCCAAACATCCATTGGGCCTCCCATAACCCAGAGTGCATCATAATTATCGAAACTAGGAATCTTATCACCTCGATGCAAATAAATAGCATCCCACTCAACCCCATCATCAGCCAAGAACTTTCTGAGTGAGCCTGGATGTTCACAATCAACGTGTTGAAAAACAAGTATTCGCACCTCTTAACTCCTAACTTAATATTAACATTTATAAGGTTATATTAATACTAATATAGGAGCCCGTCAAATAATTATGGTTATACTGTCGATAGTTTTAAAGTTAATATAAAAATGCAACAATATAGAAAATTATTCAGTATTGCTATCATTCTAGCTTGCGTTCTTCTAGCTATTAATTTTGGATTTAGATCTTCACTTGGTCTATTCTTAAAACCTGTTTCAGAAACATTTGGATATGGACGGGAAATTTTTGCATTCTCTTTGGCACTTCAAAATCTATTGTGGGGATTATCTCAACCATTGGCTGGAGCCTTTGCAGATAAGTTTGGGACTACAAGAGTTATAGTTGTTGGTTCTATTCTCTATTCTCTAGGACTTTATGTTACAGCTACTGCTGATAGCTTCATCAGTCTTCACATAGGAGCTGGAATACTAATAGGGATGGGAATTGCAGGTACAGGATTAGGTGTTGTTCTTCCAGCTATGGCAAGAATGGTTAGGCCTGAAAGAAGAGCCTTTGCTCTTGGTGTTGGAACTGCTGCTGGTTCTGCTGGACAATTCTTTTTTATACCTGTAGCCAGGGAATTTCTTGTTGCTTATGGCTGGCAAATTGCACTTATAATTATGGCGGTTGGTGCTCTATCAATGATTCTTTTTGCTCCTGTATTTAGGGGTGACGCTAAAAGTAATATTAATATTGACAATGAACCAGCTCAAAACCTTAAAGAAGCACTAAGTGAAGCATCAAACCATATTCATTACTGGCTTCTAATTGCAGGATTCTTTGTTTGTGGATTTCAACTAGCATTTATTACTGTTCACATGCCCTCTTACCTAGCAGATAAAGGCTTTGATAGTTCTATTGCAGCGATAAGCTTATCAATTATTGGTCTATGTAATATTGTAGGATCTTTAGTTTCTGGTCATCTTTCTGGTATTTACTCAAAAAAATGGATACTTACGTTTATTTATGCAGCTAGGTCCATTGTTATAGTTTTATTTCTTATTATTCCAATCTCAACACTAACAATTTATGCATTCTCTTTTGCAACTGGATTACTCTGGCTTGCTACAGTTCCACCTACCTCAGGATTAGTAGCTCAGATGTTCGGCTTAAGGTTTATGGGGACCCTTTATGGTATTGTATTTCTTAATCATCAGATAGGATCATTTACTGGTGTATGGCTTGGAGGATACCTTTTTGATACAACCGGATCATATAATCAAGTATGGTGGTGGGCAGCTATTATTGCAGCTATTACTGCAATAATTCATGTCTTTATCGATGAGCGTCCAATAAAAAGATTAAGAATGGCCACTGAAGTGCATTAAAAGCTCAAAAAAAAATCTTAAGACAATAAAGCTACACTCTTTATTTGAGCATAAACTTTTGAACCAATTTTAATATTAAGCATTTCAGCTGACTTAAGAGTAATACAAGATAGAATAATACTGTCTTTTATTTTGAGTCTAATCATAACCTGAGATTTACCTTCAGGCACAACATCATCAACTACTGCCTTAAATATATTTAATATACTAGTATTACTTTGCCTTTCTTTTGTAAGACTTACATCACGAGCTGAAATCCTTAGTCGAATTGTTTGACCAATTTCAGAGCGGTTATCTGCAACTACAAATATCTCCCCTGAGAAATCAAGATGCATTAACTCGTAATTCTCATCTCGACCAACAATGTTAGCCTCAATGATTGAAGTAGCCCCTACTCCATGTGAAATTGGTAAATCAAATCTTGTTAATATATCTTCAATTTTGCCTGATCCAATAACCTTACCATTATCAATAAGAATAAGATAATCAGCTAATCTGGATACCTCATCAGGAGAGTGTGTTACATATATTAGTGGGATATCCAACTCATCATGAAGTGCATCAAGGTAAGGCAAGATTTCTTCTTTACGTTTTAAATCAAGTGAGGAAAGAGGTTCATCCATTAGTAGAATATTAGGTTTAATTAGAAGGGCTCTTGCAATTGAAACCCGTTGCTTCTCGCCACCTGAAAGTTCTTCAATAGCTCTATTAAATAAAGGTTTGATATCTAATAAATTTAATATTGAGTCTCTAAAAACATCATCAACAGCTGATGAACGTTTAATCCCATAATCAAGATTACCCCTTACATCAAGATGATTAAAAAGACCCTGCTCCTGAAAAACATAACCAACTGATCGTTGATGAGGAGGAACAAAGTCTACTCCATCTTGCCAGACTTCATCACCAATTTTAAGAAATCCACTTACAGTCTTCTCTAACCCAGCTATGGTCCTTAGAAGCGTTGTCTTTCCCGAACCTGATGCTCCAAAAATGACAGTAATGCCTTTATCTGGAATACTAAAATTAGTATCCAGCATAAAGTTACCTAATCTAATATTCAGATTACATTCAATCACTAATCACTATTCCTCATAATTGAAAAACGGCGATTAAAAATATAAACCATCATCAACATTAGAAAAGAAAGTATCAATAAACCACCTGCTAACCAATGTGCTTGACCATACTCCATAGCCTCTACATGATCATATATTGCTATAGAAATTACCCCTGTTTCTCCTGGAATATTTCCACCAATCATTAAAACAACGCCAAACTCTCCAACTGTATGAGCAAATCCTAAAACACCTGCAGTTATGAAACCAGAGCGAGCTAGTGGAACTGCAACAGTAAAAAAACGATCTATAGGGGATGCGCCTAAAGTGGCTGCAATCTCCAAAGGCCTTCTACCAATAGAACTAAAAGAATTTTGAAGTGGTTGAACTACAAAAGGCATCGAGTAAATTACTGATCCAATAACAAGGCCACTAAAAGTAAAAGCCAAGGAAGAGCCCCCGATAGATTCTAAAAACTTCCCAACAGGTCCATTTGAACCGAGAGTAATTAAAAGATAAAAACCTAAAACTGTTGGAGGCAAAACCAATGGTAGAGCTATTATTGCCTCAAATACTGCTTTAAATTTAAACTTAGTTTTTGACAGCCACCAGGCAATTGGCGTACCTATCAGTAAGAGAATTAGGGTACTTATAGTTGCCAATTTAATGGTAACTAAAATAGCATTTAGATCAACTTCATTTAACATTATGGTAAAGCATAACCTGATTTTAAAATAATACTTAAAGATTCATCACTTTGAATAAATGATAAAAAATCTTTACCAGCATTGCTCGCTTTTAGTAAGACTGCTTGCTGATTGATTGGAGTATAAATAGACTCCGGGATCTCCCAAAATGAACCATCAATAATATTATCAGATCCTATAATCTGCGAATAGGCAACAAAGCCTAGTTGGGCGTTACCACTTCTAACAAACTGAAAAGTCTGACCAATATTTTCACCTCTTACTATCTTTTTTTGCATTTTTTTCCAAAGCTTTAGCGATTTCAAAGTTTCTTCTGCAGATTTTCCATAAGGTGCAATTTTTGGATTAGCAATAGCCAAAAATTTAAAATCATCTTGCTTAAGAATCTCACCACTTGAATCGACAAAGTCATTCCTTGGACTCCAAAGTACTAACTTGCCTTTTGCATATGTAAATCTTGAATCAGGCTCTACCTTTCCTTGTTTTTCTAGCAATCTTGGTTTCTCTTCATCAGCAGAAAAAAATATATCAAAAGGGGCGCCATTTATAATCTGTGCAAAATGTTTACCTGATGACCCAGAAATAAGTATGACTTTATGAGAATTGTTTGAATTAGTTTTTTTTAACTCATAAAGATCTATAATTTTTTTCATTGTTGGATAAAAGTTACTAGCTACTGCAACTCGAAGTTCCTCTGCAAAAACTTGAGTCGATCCAAATCCAGAAAAACCAAATAAGATAATTAATAGAGTAAGAATTTTGTTTTTTATTTCTAACATGGCATATAAAAAATAAAAAAATAAAAAAAATTTACATTAAATTTATTAAATCTATTCTATAGTGAATCAAGCTAATAATTAATAAATCAAGGTCTTTTCAAACCTGCATATTTAACACCAAGTATGTTAATATATCGCATAAATATAACTCTAATATTGTTATACAAAATAATTAAAGGAAAAATATGTCAAAAAATAAAATTCTTGTTGCTTTTCTTCTATCAATATCATTATTTACTTCTGCCTTTGCTGATTACATAGATGGGCAGAGAGCATATGCTAGTGGTGACTATGAAAATGCTGTTCTTGAATGGACTTTAGTGGCTGGAGATGGAAATGCCAGAGCACAATATAACCTTGGATGGATGCATGCAAATGGTAAAGGAACAGCCCAAGATTTTAAGATGGCAATTGAGTGGTATAAAAAATCTGCTGAACAGGACAATGTTAATGCTCAATATAACCTAGCCAATCTTTATCTCAGGGGGCAAGGTGCTGCACAAAATGATAAGCTTGCTTTCAGTTGGTTTATGAAAGCTGCAGAGCAGGGTGATGCCCCGTCTCAGTATAACCTTGGAAGGATGTACTTACTTGGCAAAGGGGATGCTAAAAATACCTTAGAGGCTAGGTTTTGGATTAAACAGGCTCTAGAGAATTCTGATGAATATATTGGTGCGCTTGCACAACAAGTTTGGGATGAGTACAAACTGGGAACTTACTAGCCTAAGTATTGAGTTAGTTTTTTACAGGTTCAATTGAGCATTTCTCAATACTTTTTCTCTCAGCCTCAATAATAGCAATTGTTTTTGCAGCTTGCTGCAACAAGCCAAAGTTTGTCTTATTTCCAGCTAAAATCTCAGTGATAAAGGTACGAATTTCAAACTCATATCCCATCCCTTCTTTTAAATTTATAACTTCAGGATCAGACCCTGCAACAAATAGTTTTAATGTTTCACCTTCATCTAAAAGATAGCTAAGAGTTCCGTTTTCGAAATTAGCAGTATATGACATATTAAATCCGTAACCCTCCTGCATTGTCCACGAACCCTCAGAACTCACCAGGGGTGAATTATTATTAAAAATATAATTTGTAACAACATGATCAAAATCACCACTGGGGCCCTTATAACCTTGGCTAAAGACCGCATCTGGTGATCCTAAACAATAATTAATGAAATCAGTATCATGAACATGAAGATCTAAAAGTGCGCCTCCACACTGATTACCATCAGAATAAAAAGCACCGCCAGGAAAACTTGTCTGTCTCTTAAAATTAAGAGACAAACATTTTCCATAAGTATTATTTTCGATTGCTTCTTTAAGAAAAACCCATGCTGGCCAATACCTTAAACACATAGCTGACATGACATGGCATGAAGATTGCTGTTTAGCCAATTGAATGATTTTTTTTGCATCATCATAAGTTCTAGCTAATGGTTTTTCAACGAGAACATGTTTATTCTTTGCAAGTGCTGCCTCAACAAAAATAAAATGAAGATCTGTTCCAACACATATATCAACTGCATCAATATCTGGGTTATTGATAAGATCCATACCATCAAGATATTTTTTTACATTAAGACCAACAACTCCCCCTTCAGCCTGACCGCTAATATTCCCCTCAGCTTTGCTTGATCCATCCAGTCTACTCTGGATTGAATCGGCAATAGCAATTACTTCAACATCATTTAATTTGGAATAAATATCTAGGTGTGTTGACCCCATACTTCCTAAGCCAATTAAGCCAATTTTTACTTTTTTTGTCATATTAATAACTATTTAAAATCAAATAATTGATCCATTGCTGCAGATGTACGAGACAAAATAGTTTCATCCCAAGGAAGCATTTCTGCAATTATTGTATTTTGATAATTAATTACTTTAAGTGCATCTATTGTCTCTTTCCAAGGAACATCACCAGCTCCGAGATCACAAAAACTAAAACTACCAGTCCAGTCAAAATTTTCTTGGAAGTCCTTTACTTGAACTCTTTTTATTCTAGAATTAAGCAACTCAATCCAATGGGGAGGATACTGCTGATAACCAATAAGATTACCTATATCTAAATAAATACCTAATTTATCTGAAGTAAAAGAGTCTACAAAATCCCTAAGCTCAATGGGTGAATAAAAGAAACCATTCCACACATTCTCCATACATAAATCAACATCTAGATCTTCAGCAATTGGCAGCAGATGATTGAGCGCATCTCTTAGGCGATCAAGAGCTCTATCATAACGAACGATATCACTAGAAATTGGGCTTTTAACGACTCCAGGTACAATTAATAATGCCTTACATCCAAGATTGCCAGCAACTTTCAGTGCATCCTCATGAAGCTTTATTGAGTTTTTTCGAATAGCCTCATCATTACTGGTTGGACTAATACCCCAACTTATTCCTGTACCCATACTATCTACAAAAACACCTGAGTCATCAATAGTTTGTCGTATCTTTAAACATTCAGCTTTTGAGGTATTGGTGGTTAAGATACCCTCTGTGGATATACCAAGCTCAAGTGCATCGAAACCAAATTTTTTTGTTTGCGCTAATGCAGATTCTATTGACTCAGTATTTGCTAGTCCATTTTCAAAAGAAAGATAACTTATGCCTTTAATCAAAACCCTACTCCTTTAATACAATGAATCTAATTCTTTCCAAGTTTCAGTCATATCAACAACTTGTCCCGATACCATACTTTCATCAATTGCCAAAGCAACAAGACCCGCAGTAATAGCTTCTTTAGGTCCAACAGGAAGGGACTTTAAATCACCCTTCAGAAAACTTGCAATATCTTCACACATTAATTTATCTGCACCATAATGGGCTGGGTAATTTACCTCACCAGGGGCTATAGAAACTGTAAAGTCATGATCCTCTAGGCACTCTCCCGTTCGCGCATCTGTAATCTTAAGCCCACCTCTTCCAAAATCTCCCTCAGCCATTCCTCGACTGCCAATAATACAAAAACGTCTTTGTTCATCAGGGACATTAATACTCGTATGAAACGAAAAGCTTACATTTCCAGGGTATTCTAATAATGCATTCTGATGATCAATTATGTCAGCGTCACTTCTGAATGGATCATCCGCACTCTCCCAATAGGATTTTTTAATTTGGTAAACATCATCATGCTCATCTCCAGCAGGTGCCTCTGAAGGAATAAAATTATTTCGCCCACCAAAGCTAATAACTCTCGATGGCCTATCACCAACAATACTATTATATAAATCAATATCATGGCAACATTTTTCTAACATAAAACCACCTGAATATTTTTCCAGTCGGCGCCAATCTCTCATAAAAAATGATCCATGAAATGGTGCTATATGCTCATTAGCTTCAAGTGAAGTAATATTTCCTAGGGTTCCTGCATCTAGAATTCGCCTTAGTTCTCGCATATGGACTGAGTAACGCAAAACAAGACCCACAATTAATTGGCTTTCGCCATATTTTTTTATTAGTTTTGCTAAGCTAAAACTGTCTTCTTTTGTCGTCACAATTGGCTTCTCTGAGAATACCTTTAAGCCAGCCTCAAGACCAGATTTTATATGCTCAAGATGAAGATGGTTTGGAGATGCAACCCACAGAAGATCAAGATTGCATTTTTCAATCATCTCCTCAAGGCTATTAAATCTTATTAAATTATGTGGGACATTATCAAGTAAAGATAAACCACATGGATCAGGATCAACATAGCCAACTAAATCTAACTCTGGTAAATCCTCTATAAGCATTTTTAGAACGTTTGCAGCTCTTAAACCTAAACCAACAATTCCAGTTTTCATGATTACTCTCTTATTTCTTTTTATATGTTTTCTTAAGCGCTTGCCCTGCTGAATTAAAAGCGTGACACTTGGAAGAATCAAAAACTAGGTTAACAGTTTCACCTGGTTTAATGATTGAGTCACTTGGAAGAACAGCACAGAAATTACTATTACCCAAAACAGACCCATACAAGATAACTGTTGCTCCAATATGTTCAACAACTTCAACACTCATTGGGATACCTCCTTTTGATGAAGAAACTACCAAATCCTCTGGTCTTATTCCAATATCTATTTCATCACCTGCTTTTGCACTTGAGACATCAACATCCAAGTCCAAAGTCAAGTCACCAATATTTACAGATAGTTTTTTATTTTTAATATCTGTATCAGTTGTTTTAAGGAAATTCATGTTTGGCTGACCAATAAAACCTGCAACAAACTTTGTTTTAGGATTATGATATAAATCCATTGGAGAGCCTACTTGCTCAATAACGCCATCACGCAAAACCACAATCTTATCAGCCATAGTCATAGCTTCAATCTGATCATGCGTCACATAAATCATTGTAGTCTTTAAATTTTGATGGAGCTTTGCCAGTTCAACCCTCATATCTCCTCTAAGAGCAGCATCTAGATTGGATAGAGGCTCATCAAAAAGAAATACTTTTGGATCCCTTACAATAGAGCGGCCAATTGCAACCCTTTGGCGCTGACCTCCTGATAACTGACCTGGCTTAAAATCTAAACGATCTCTTAACTGAAGAATATCAGCAGCCTTAAATACTTTTTCTTCCAGTTCCTTCTCATTAATTTTTGCGACTCTAAGCGGAAACGCTATATTTTCAAAAACTGACAGATGTGGATAGAGGGCATAAGATTGAAAAACCATTGCAATTCCTCTCTCAACTGGAGGTTCATTAGAGACATCTTTGTCATCAATAATGACACTTCCTGTGGAAGCTTCTTCTAACCCTGAAATGATTCTTAATAAAGTTGTTTTTCCACAACCTGATGGTCCTACAAAAACAACAAATTCTTTGTCCTTTATTTCTAAATTAATATCAAACAAAACTTCTGTTTCATCAAAACTTTTATAAATATTTTCAAGTTTTACTGTTGCCATTCTTTCTTCCTTAAAAAAAAGCGCATGCTTAGTGCGCATTTAAATTATCTATTTCATCTTCTAAAAGCAATCTTCAAAAGGGGGTTTTGGTAAGCCTCTTTTTGAAGTAAGCCTTAAAAAAAATTCAGGGGTAACAATTAGCTACCCCTGAAATAGTCAACTGATTGACTTAATTACCTTCTGCTAGAATTTCAGCAGCTTCTGCAACTAGATCAGCAGCAGAACCTTCACCCAAGATCATGCCTTGGATAGCACCATTGATGCCAGCTTGCAATGCTTTAAAGTCTTCAAACATTGGCTCTGGACCACCACTACCAATTGGCGCAACAAATGTCTGCCAGTAGTCAGTAGTATAGTAAACATCATCCATCATCTTCTCATACTGCATGATTGGTGTTAAACCCCAGCTCTTATCTAGGTCATACTGTGCTTCACCAGATGAAAGCATAGAAGCTAACTCCATTGCTAAAGCTTCGTTAGCAGAACCCTTAAACACTGCAATTGAGTCAGTAATTAATAATGTTCCACTTGAACCACTAGGACCAGCAGGAATAGGGACAACTATTTCAGCAATATTGTCATTATGCTGACCAGCACCCCATGGACCATTAATGTACATTCCAATAAGGCCATCGTTATACAACTGGGTCAACTGTCCACGCTCATAGCCCATTGGGCCTTCCTGTGCAACACCAGCTAACTTACCATAGAACTCAAGAGTCTCGATAGTCTCAGGACTATTAAAAGTTATCTCTCCAGTATCTGCATCATTTACAGTTCCGCCATTACTGTATAAGTAATTTAAGAATTGGTGCATAGTGTTATCAAAGTCTTTTCCAGTTATGCCAATACCTGCAGCTGAAGTATTATCATTGATAGCTTTAGCCATTGCATACATACCTGTCCATGTCTTTGGAGCAACACAAGCCATACCCGCTTCTTCAACTAAACCACAGTTAATGAATAGAGCTTTAGTAGAGAAAGCGTGAGGGAAGCCCCAAGTTTTTCCACCATCAGATACGGTATTAAGAATACCTGGCTGATACATTTCCTTCTGATCATCAGCAATATCTACTGGGATAATCAGACCACTACGAGCAAGTTGCTTAAGAGTACGTGAGCCCATATAAGCCAAACCAGCTGGGTCACCAGCTGCTGCTAGTGTCATTGATTTGTCCTGGCATGTTCCCCAAGGAACTGCTTCAGCGTTAACAGTAACGCCTGAGTATTTAGCTTCAAAAGCAGAAATTACTACTTGATCAGCTTCACGGATTTCACCGCCACACATAATCATATGTACTTCTTCAGCTTGTACTGGAGCCATTAAACCGGCGCTCATTACAGCCAAGAAGAGTGCTTTTTGTATATTTTTCATTTACTTCTCCTTTTCTATTTACATCAAATTACTAAAATTAAATTATCCTAGTAACACTTTATGTGAGACTTTTAACTCTCACTCCTTTACCGCCCCTGAAGTTAATCCTGATATGAGATGTTTCTGCATAAACAGGAAAATTAACAACACGGGCAGAACTCCAACAAGACTTGCTGCCATCATTTCATTCCAAAGTACAGTCTGGTAGCCAATAAACTCAAAAATACCAGCCGGTAGTGGCATGTAATCTCTATTTTGATTAAAGGTAATTGCAAATAAAAATTGTTGTGCATAAGCACCAATAAACATTGCAACACCTACAACAATTAAACCTGGGACCGCTAGGGGAAGGATAACACGTCTTAGAGTATAAAGGCGAGATGCGCCATCAACAAATGCTGCCTCCTCTAGCTCATAAGGAATCTTTTCTAAAAAAGATTTAAGTAGCCATATTCCAGTTGGTATAAGGAATGCCACACCAGGGATAATCATTGCCCAATAAGTATTTAATAAACCATAAGAGCGTAATAATTTATATAAAGGTATTAAAAGAACCGCTCCAGAAAACATATTTACTGCTAAAAAGAGGGTAAGACTGGTTGTTTTTCCTCGAAAGTTAAAACGTGCATAGGCATAAGCAGCCGGAACAATAAAGCACATTGATAAAAGAGTAACCGCTGATGCTATGAATACGCTATTAAATATATAGCGTGGTAATTGAGGGACGGTAACCCACATATCTCTATAAGCCTGAAAACTCATAGTATCCGACCAGAATCGACTCATAAAATCACCAAAACTCATAGTTTCTCCTAGTGCTATATCCGGACGCGTAAACAAATGAGTTATTGGTCTAAGGGATGCTATGAACATTTCAACAAATGGCAATAGCATAAACAATATGAATAATGCCAAAGAGGCATAAATTCCAATTTTATGCAGTAATGAGTATTTATCCATCATTTCTGAACACCCCCATAGTCATACCTTTTGCTTAATCTGCTTAAAACACTTAAATATATTACTGAAAATACACCTAATATTAAAACAACAAGAACGGCTCTAGTTGCTCCAGCACCAAATTTATAACTGAAAATTGCCGTCTTAAAAGTGTCAATAATTAATGTAGTAGTTGCACCACGAGGGCCACCCTCTGTCAGAATCCATATAATTTCAAATGAGTTAAAAGTCCAGATTGCAGATAATAATGCCATAGAAACAATAGTAGGCATAATTTGTGGCAAAGTAATTCTTCTAAAACGATACCACCTTGATGCGCCGTCAACATAGGCAGCCTCATATAAATCTTTTGGAACCCCTTGCATTGCCGCTAGGAAGAATAAGGTTACCATTGGTGTTCCAATCCAGACGTCTGTTACAACTGCTGAATAAAAAGCGCTCTGCTTATAGGCTAAGAAACTAAAGGGCCCATTAGTGATACCGACCATCTCAATAAAGTTTGAGAGTAAGCCAAAATGACCATTATAAAGCCATACCCAACCAAAACAACCAATAGCTATTGGTACAATCCATGGTGGCATTACCAGAGCGCGCATAATACCACGACCCTTTATATTACTTGCTAAGAGCGTAGCACCAATCAAACCTAAAATCATCTTAAAACCAACTGAAAGAAACATCCAGTAAAAGGTTCGCGTGACAATGGCAGGAAATTTCCTACCACCTATGGCTTTTTCATAATTCTCCCAGCCAATAAAATCAGCACCCCCCATAAGAGTTCCAAGATTTGAGTTAGTGAAAGAAAGGCGGAAGGTTTCGTAAAGAGGCCAAAGGACAATCCAAAACATAACCAGTGCAGCAGGCGCAATCAAAGCCCAAGCAAACATTGTTGTTGTTTGTGATTTAGTTTTTGGTTTAAGCATTTGTATAAAACTACTCACTTACCAAAGCCTCCTTATTCGTTAATGGATCGGACATGATATCAAAATTTTGACTCTGATAGCAACTCCATCCAATATGATTGAATAAATCTTTAAAACTATTAAGAATTAAAGTACTTAACTCACTGCCATTTCTTTTACTAGCCGCACTCGACCAGGCACCCTCTGCTAAACCAATAATTCTAGGACAAAGCATAGCCTCCATATCGCTGTCCTCAAGAATAGTTTCAGACCATAAATGGCCTTGAATACCCTCAATATTTGTCTCAAGTTCTGGTTCATCTTCAGGAATAATTTGCCAGTCAACGGTATCTTCAAATTCTACAATTGCAGCCCAATTAAGACCTCGATCACTATAATTGTTGCTTTGAGCCATATCAAAATAAATATGCTCTGCTGGACATAAAACAACCTTGAATCCATCTCTAGCTAATTTATAACCAGACTCAAGATTTTGCCAAGAAAATAATAGTTTTTCTGTCTTTGTATCTTTATGATTACCATCTTCGGCCTCCTGCCAAGAAGCCGTTTTTTTGTTATTCTGCTCTACTCTTTGAGAAAGCTTGTTAATAAACCAAGAAGCAATATCTTTACCATTATCGAGCTCATGCTTTAATTTCAATTCATCAATTGCAGGAGATTTTGTCCACGATTCTGGAGCAACTTCATCACCGCCCAAATGAATATAATCACCTGGAAAAGCGTCACACAAATCATCAATTAAAGACTCAATGAGAGTAAATGTTTCTGGCATTGCTGGGTTAAGTGTATTTTCTGAGTAGCCTTGGACTGAAACCTCATTACTTTTATCTTGTGAATCTCGAACAGAAGGGCAGAAGTTAATTAGAGCCATATTATGGCCTGGTAGATCGAATTCAGGCATAACATCAATATAATTTGCTGCAGCCCGTTCTGTAACTTTCTGGATATCAACTTTATCATAACTCCCTCCAGTAGGATTTGGGCCAGAGCCAAAAACAGGTGGTACAAGAAGATTATTACCTCTTTGTGCTGTTGCATTAGCAAGCTCATAGTTATTATCAAGATTGAAACGAAATGCCTCATCATCAGTTCCATGCCAATGAAACTTATTAAGTTTAAATAAGCTCATTAAGTCCAGTAATCTTAAAAGACTTTTAACGGAATAAAAATGTCTGACTGTATCAAGATGCTGACCTCTCCAACTAAAACGAGGCTTATCATTAATCAAGCCGCAAGGAATTAACTTATGATACGTTTGATGCAACTGGAGGAGTGATACAAGGCCATAGTAGAAACCACTTTCATCTCCAGCAGTTAGCTCAATAACATCACTAGTGATAGTTAAATTATAGGCAGAAGCATCTGAGAATTTTTGAAATTTCACCAGTAATGATGTAGAAGTATCATTTAAATTTTGATTTGTTTTTGATGGGAGTATATCAATATTAATTCTTTTTCCAAGATCTGAGGCAGCTTTATAACTCTTAATAATGACCTCAGATTGATCTAAAACAACATTCAAAAATCCACTTGAATTACAAACACCGGCACTAGGATTCCAAAGATAAGGTTGTGGCACCAACCTTAATGACTCAGAGGGAATAATATGATCACCCATTACTTTGAGGGTTGGTGCCACGGAGGAGATATGTTGCAATTCTATATCTGTCATACTTAGATTAATTATGTTACCGTTTTGAAGTTTTAAAAAACCCCCTTGTGGTCCCCAAGTATAATTCAGTGGTGAATGTCTATCTAATGCATAGCCATATTTAAAACTCCACTCTTCGCCTGCGTGTAAAGTTGGCTTGGAGGGATGAGAAAGCTCAGAATAACCACCGATACTTTTAGTAACAACACAATTTTGTTGGGACTTAACTGGAGAAAGTAGACTAAAACAAAAAGAAAAACTATCAATCTTACGCCCACTGTTATTTATCAATTTTGAGCAAAAAAAGCCATCAGAATCAATTTCAGTAGTCATAACAAATTCGGCTAAACTCAATTCCTTCTCCTCTTCAACTAAATATTAATTAGAACAAAAAGCCTTCGTACAGCTATCTATGCTGATCAGTTCTAACAAATAATTGGTAATGAAATGGTATTATATAACAGGTATTTAATAAAAAGTAGATAAGTTTTATGATTTTCTTAGTGAGAATATATTAAATTTCTTTGAATTCTATAAATACCTATTCAGGGATTGATTCTATTGTTATAAATAGATGAAAAATTTAGTTATTTTCAATCGCAATTGAATAGATTATAAAAATTTACTCTTTTAATTTAGAATAGATTATAATAATACCAATTTAATACCAATATTTTATTATTTATTCAACTTAATGGATGATACTAACAATCTAATTAATTTTTTAATGCCGTCTAATGATCGCCCAGACTCGCTTTATAAACAATTATCTAAGTCACTTAATAGAGCAATTCAACAAGGTCTTTTAACTCCAGGTGATGCTTTAATGCCAGAAAGGGAGTTAGCATCCAGGCTAAATATGTCTAGAATTACTGTTCGTAAGGCCATTGATCAACTAGTTGAAATAGGACTATTAACAAAACGTCAAGGTGCTGGCACTATTGTTGCTGAAAGTGTTGATCTAGTTCTTCACAAAAGCCTTTCATCGCTCAATAGCTTTACTGCTGACATGAAAAAGAGGGGACTAGAATCTTATTCTAGAACTATATTGCGCGAGGAAGGTAAAGCTAGCTCTAAAGAGGCATTAATTTTAAATTTAGGTGAGGATGATTATGTGCACCGTCTTAATAGAGTAAGGTATTTGGTAAATGAGCCACTACTTTATGAAATTGCTGTAATCCCTGCAGCCATAATATCTATTACATCAGCGATTGATGATTCACTTTATGAGCTTCTTGAATCTAAGAATATGAACCCAGTAATTGCAAAACAAAATATTCATGCCATCACTGCAGATGATAACTTGGCTGATAAACTTGAAGTAAAACCAGGCAGCGCAGTATTATTTGTTGAAAGAAGGGGTAAAGACTCTAATGGCAGAGTCGTTGAATATACTCAGTCTTATTATCGTGGTGATCGCTATGACTATGTGGTGGAATTAGGATGAAACAAGCAATCACTGGTGCCAAAATATTTTCAGATCACAAATTGCTTGATAACAAGGCTCTCTTAATTGATGGTGAAAATATTATTGGTATTGTTGCTAAAAATGATATTCCAGATAATATTAAAATTAAACAATTAAACGGTGGCATTCTCTCTCCTGGCTTTATTGATCTTCAAGTAAATGGTGGGGGTGGAAAATTATTTAACAACTCACCTGATAAAGAGAGTTTGGATGAAATAATAAAATCTCATCAACACTTTGGTACGACAAGCATAATGCCAACTGTTATCAGTGATTCCTTGAATGTTCTTCAAAGATGTACTTCAACAATATCTAATGAAATCAATAATAACAAATCCCTTCTAGGCGTTCATATTGAAGGCCCCTTCTTTAATGTTAAGTATCGAGGTGTGCATCAAAAGCAATATATCAATACGATAAACAATGATTACTTAAACTTGTTTGAAAGCCTTCAAGGCTTCCCAGTGATGCTAACTTTAGCTCCAGAATGTATTTCTATCAAGCAGTTAAAACATCTTAAATCACTTGGTTTTAAAATTCTAGCAGGACACACTGACGCTAGTTATGACCAGCTAGAGGAGGCAATTAAATATGGCCTTGATGGCTTCACGCATCTTTTTAATGCGATGGGACAAATTTCAGCACGTGAGCCAGGCGTGGTTGGCTCAGCATTAAATTTTAATAATACTTCGGCAAGTATTATTGTTGACCTGCACCACGTCCATCCATCATTGATCGAGATGTCCTATAAGCAAAAACCCAAAGGCAAACTTTTTTTTGTTTCAGACTCTATGGCAACAATTAATCATGGTGAACCTTCTTTTGAGTTATATGATGAGGTCGTTAGTGAATCAAATGGTCGACTTATCAACTCTGAAGGAAAGTTAGCTGGATCCTCAATAACTCAAATTGATGCCATTAAGAATGCCTATTCTACTTGTAATATTCCACTTTGTGATGCGATTGCAATGGCAACGAGCTACCCTGCAGAATACCTTGGAGTAAGTGATTATCTAGGTTCATTAAAAGCAAATTATCGAGCTGACCTTGCTCACTTTGATAGTGACTTTAATGTCAAAAATGTTTGGGTTGCTGGCAAACATCTAAAACAAGAAGCGTCATGAGAGTCGTTATTCTTCCAAATGAAAAAGAGGCGAGTAGTTTCGCTGCAGAATTTATTGAAAACTTTATTGCTCAAAAAGAAAATTTAGTTCTTGGTCTAGCAACTGGTAGCTCTGTTCTTTTAACATACGAGGAGTTAATTAAAAAGCATGCGTCTAATGGCTTAAGCTTTAAAAAAGTTACTACTTTTAATTTAGATGAATATATTGGTTTAAAACCTGGGCATAGTCAAAGCTATCGTCATTATATGAACCATAAGTTATTTAATCACATTGATATTGATAAGAAAAATACATACATTCCTGAATGTTTTAATGAGGATTATGAGTTATGTTGTGCAAATTATGAGTCAAAGATTAAATCAACTGGTGGGATAGACCTTCAAGTATTAGGCATAGGGGCCAATGGTCATATTGGATTTAATGAACCTACTTCTAGCCTTCGTTCAAGGACCAGAGTAAAGACACTTACTGAAAATACAATTAAAAATAATGCTCGATTCTTTAATGATAATGAGCTGCAACCGTCCATTGCAGTGACTATGGGTATTGGAACAATTATGGATGCTGAAAGTATCCTTCTAATTGGTCTGGGTAAACATAAAAGTAAGTCAGTTGCAGATTTAATTGAGGGGCCGATATCATCTTTCTGTCCTGGTAGTGTTCTTCAAAACCACCAAAATGTTGTTATTGTTTTAGATAGTCTTGCAGCATCAGATCTAAAGTTGTATGATTACTATATTCACACCGAAAAAATGTACCTTGAATTTATGGGTTGAATGTTAATATTTATTTAACAATCTATTTCTAATATATTGGGACTGATAAGATGAGTTTAATCTTCAAACAACTATTTGAAAAAGAAAGTTGCACATATACTTACCTTTTAGCTGATAGTAATTCAAGAGAGGCTGCAATAATTGATGCTGTCGATATTATGATTGAGCGAGATACGACTTTACTTAAAGAATTAAATCTCGATTTAAAATTTATTATTGAGACTCACATTCATGCCGATCATATAACAAGTGCGTTAAGCCTTAAAAACTATTTTCCAGAAGCAAAAATTGTCATGAGCATAGAGAATACTGATGCACAAGATTGCTCAGATATTATGGCGAGTGAAGGCCATATACTTACTCTAGGTGATTATGAAATTAATACAATAGAAACGCCTGGTCATACCTCAGGTTGTATGTCTTATCATATTGAAAATAAAGTTTTTACTGGTGATGCTTTATTCATTAGAACTACTGGGCGCTGTGATTTTCAAGGTGGTTCAGCGACAGCACTTTATAAATCAATTCACAAGCTGTTTGCATTACCAGACTCAACTGAAGTATATCCTGCTCATGATTACAATGGTCTATCAGCAAGCACCATTGGTGAAGAGAAGAAATTTAACTCAATGATAAGGGAAGAATTTGACGAACAAACATTTATTAAAAATGTAAATAATTTAAAACTTGATATGCCGAAAAAAATTAAAGTTGCTGTCCCTGCTAATAATAGCTGCGGCTTAATTCCAGCACAAAGTTAATATATTGACTACCCCTGAGCTTCCATTGGTAACTCTGCTCTAGAAAAGTTTTGTTTTAAAACAACCGTGGACTCAATACTGGCAATACAAGTCAAACTACCAAGAGATTTTTTAACGAAACTTTCATAATCAAGTAAGTTATTAGCAATAATTTTTAGAAGATAATCATGAGAACCTGTAATAACAGAGCACTCCAATACTTGAGGTAATTTTTTCATGGCATTTTCAAATTGATCTGCACTCGTATTTGAATTTTCAGTTAGCCTTATAAAAACATAAACCATTGCATTTAGTCCAAGTGCTTCAGGGTTTATTTGCGCAGAATATCCTGAGATAACTCCAGCTTTTTCAAGTTTTTTAACTCTTCTTAAGCAGGGTGTATCTGACATATTTAATCGAGTTGCTAACTCAGAAATAGCTATCCTCCCCTTACTTTGTAGTATTGATAATATTTTTAAATCCTTACTGTCAATATTAATATTCATTATTAAAATGTAAAATTGTGGTATTTTTATATAATAATATACCTTTTTTTAGTTATATTCACTAATTTTTCTAATAATAAGTGGTAATTTTGTTGATTTAAACTGGATAAATACTGATATTATTGCTTTTTTTATATTACTTAAATAGACAGTTGACTCCTAACTCCCGTACCTTTGATCATTGGATCAGAAATCGTTTTGTAGAATTAAATACTGAACTTGAAGTTCTTTACTCCAATCAAACAGAGAGGACTAATGTTGAATCTATTGGTAATGATCTAAAAATTGCACTGGAGAATGAAGGTAGGGAAATAATTAAAACACTCTTATCTGAAGGTAATACCGATGAAGGGTTTGATAATGCATTTGATTTATTAGGTAATGTAGGTCTTTACATGGCAGCTTGCAGAAGACATGAAATAACCGACCCCTCAAAACAGTCGACTTCTCCATTAAAAGAGGCGTCTGGTCTTGCTATGAATATTGGTGCATCAATTGGTGTTACCCCTCGTTTTGCTACCGCTCATCTTTCAACTCACAATAAGGCAGTTGATGGTGTCTACAAGAGTTTCACCAGTCTACCTGCTGAAAAACTTTTTCTTGATTACAATACTAAAGCAATTCTGGCCTATAAAAGGGCTGCTGATGCGCTTCTTAAAATGCATCCACTTGGAATTTCACATCCAATGTGTCCAGAATTATTAGTTGTTGTTAAAGATGCTCTAGAAGAAGTTATTGAATCCAATGCTGCACTATTTAATGAGCTTGATGTTAATGATTTTTTTTACTGCGTTCGTCCTTACTACAAGCCATATCATGTTGGATTTCAGGTCTACCGTGGTGCAAATGCCGGAGACTTTGCTGGCATAAATGTAATTGATATCTTACTTGGTCTATGCTTTGCCAATGAGCCAGCTTATTCTCAAATGCTTGTTGATAAATTTCTATATATGGTCCCAGAAGATCAAAGCATCTTAAGAGATTGCATGAGAAGAACAAGCATTATGGATGAATTTTTAGATTCTTCAATATCTACTAAGAGCTGGTATAAAGAAAATCTCACCTTATTTCTTGAAATTTGTCAGCTTCATGGTGAGGCAGCAACCCAGCATCATAATCAATTGGTTGAAAAATATATTGCAAAGCCATCAACAGACCTAAAAGAGTCTCAACTTGATAATATTACAGCGAGTGGACCTCCTCTAAGTGTGTTACTTGATTCGCTTGAAAAACTTAGGGATCGAAGAGCTGCAGCAAATCGTGATGATATAAGAACGCGCTTTAATGATATTAAGCTTCTAAAAAAACGCTTGAAGAAGACTACTAAATTACAGAAAAATAACTTTAAGGATGACTTTATCCTAACACCTTCAAATTATCTGCTCAATCATTCCGTAGGCAGGCCCTTGAAGACTTCTGAAAATGATTTTACTGAAAGATTTTATGAGCCTTGGAAAAATTCTAATGGTGAGCCATGGGACCAGTGGCTTAAAACCATTAATGATTTTACATCCTCTTTAGCTAAAATCTTTAATGGTAAACAAGCTGAATTCTGTCCTCAAGTTAACTTATCCAGTGGACTCACTAAAATCCTAATGTCTTTGGTGCAAATTCAAAAGAAGAAAAGTATTGTCTTAGTTAGTGAAATTGATTTTCCTGGAATGGGTTTTGCTTTAAAGAAATCATTGCCTGATGATTGTGAAATTAGATATATACCTGCCAATCAAGACATAACTGATTCAAATATATGGAATCAATATATGACCCCTGACATAGATTTAGTATTTGTCAGTCATGCCTACTCTAATACTGGTCAACTGTCGCCAATCAAAGATATTCTTGCAATGGCAAGGTCGAGAGATATTATTTCAATTCTTGATATTGCTCAATCGGCAGGAATTGTGCCAATAGATTTAAAAGCTTTAAAACCAGACTTTATGCTTGGCTCAAGTGTTAAATGGTTATGCGGTGGCCCAGGAGCTGCTTATTTATGGGTCAATTCAAAGCGCTTGTCGTCGTGTAATCCAAAAGATGTTGGCTGGTTTAGCCATGAAAATCCCTTTGAATTTGATATACATAATTTTCGTTACCATGATACTGCTCTTAAGTTCTGGGGAGGCACCCCAGTAGTTGCACCATTCATTATTGCCACAAATAGTATTAATTATTTTACAAAGATTGGTATTAAAAATATCAGAAAGCATAACCAAGCTTTAATTTCAATGACTGCGAATGAACTGGATGTTGAATTTGTTTCCCCAAGAGATGAGGCAATTAGAGGTGGCACTATGATATTAGATTTTGGTAAAAATCAACAAACAATGCTTGGCCATCTTAAGGAAAATAATATAAGTGTTGACTTAAGGAGTCATGGTATTCGAATGTCCCCTCATATTTTCAATGATGAACAGGACATTGATCAGCTAATAAGTGTTATAAAATCCGCAAAGCCTTAAAACAGAGATAAATTTCTAATTAAAATAGAGCACTATGGATATGACCACACCCGCTCTACTTTTCCCTGCAATCTCTTTACTATTTGTTGCCTATACAAATCGTCTTCACTCTCTAAGTGTCCTTATTAGAGCTATGACAACTGAGGGTAGTGAAGAATCCAAGACTAAGCACACAGAGGAACAGCTTAATATTCTTCAAAAGCGCGTTAACTATATTAAACGGATGCAAGTCTTTGGAATTGTCAGTTTTATTTTTAACTTACTGACGATTATTTGTATCTACGTAAATTATGACACACTTGCAAATTATGTTTTTGGTTTTGGACTATTAATGCTTTCAGCATCTTTATTTTTTGCATTGCTCGAGACACTGATCTCTACCAAAGCTCTCGACATTCACCTCAAAAATTACAAGAACTAAAATCTAATAGTTTAAGGCTTGGTGCCTATATTATCTGCAATTAGACAGACCATTTCAAACATAATAGCATTGGCAACATGAGCGGTTATTTGGTTAGGCGCGTCAACCGTTGGCATGAGGCAAACCACATCACCACCAATTACATTCTTACCCCGAAGGCCTTGTAACATTTGCAGCACATCTGGCATTTTAAAGCCCTCAATTGCTGGCTCAAGATTTGACACTCCAGGTGCCACAGTAACATCTAGACAATCCAAATCAAAGGTCACATAGATTGGGGAGTCGCCAACTCGCTCCTGAATCATCTCAATACATTTTTCAACACCGTACTCGTCATACTGATCTTTGGTAATAATCTCATAGCCTAGCTCATAGCTTGAATTAAGCCAGTCTAGGGTTCTCGTATTACCCCTAATTCCAACCTGAATACTTTTTGATGCATCAACAAAACCGTCCCTAACAAGATAGCTTGCCCAGTGAGCGGCAGACTTTACAGCACCCAGGAAATGATCAAGTTGATGGAAGGCATCGGTATGCGCATCAAAGTGAACAAGCACTGCTTTTTCACCACCGGTTAGTTTTGACTTAGGACCTGCTATCGCTTGCAAAATTCCACCGGTAATGGAGTGGTCACCACCAATTGAAATTGGTCGAACACCAGACTCAGCAATAATTTCATAAAAATCAGTTATGCGCTCGATACACTGCTCGTTATTATTAGCTTCAGGCAAAGGAACGTCCCCAAAATCTCTGATCTCACACATCTCCCAAGGCGAAATACCAAACTTAAGGTGGCCACGTCGACCCTGCGCTGAAATATTTCGAACAGCCCTTGGACCGAGATGTTGGTCACGCTGCGTGGTTCCATTTCCAGTACTATGAGGGACACCAACAAGAGCAATATCGCAGCCCTCAGTCTCAGGATTATGAGGACAACGAAAAAGCGTTGGCACGCCCCACCAATAGAGGCCATTCATCATCGCTGCATTGTCTCTGGTTTTCTTATCCATAATTTAAATCCCTTTACTACTCAAACTTTTCGCTAACCTTAACTAGAATTGCCTCTTTATAGGGCACCTTTAATTCCTGTGATGCCCATGCAGCAA
Source organism: Candidatus Thioglobus sp. NP1 (assembly GCF_003326015.1). Lineage (NCBI taxonomy): Bacteria > Pseudomonadati > Pseudomonadota > Gammaproteobacteria > Pseudothioglobaceae (SeqCode) > Candidatus Thioglobus > Candidatus Thioglobus sp. NP1. The sequence goes on along the minus strand of NZ_CP023860.1, from coordinate 363,257 downwards.
AACCTAAATCAACTTGCTGCTCCCAAGTTTTTATAGGATTTTTAAAGATTGTAACAGAGGATTCCTTTGGCGCTGATAAAAACAATGCCATCTCTTCAGCCTGTACTTCTTTATTTTTATTGTCTTCAGAAACGTATTCACTTATATTTATATATTTTGCAATATCCGTCATCCAGAAAATACAATGTCGGTATTCTTCTGCAAGATTGACACCTTGAATATATTCTTGCGTTAAGGTCGTTATCGCTTCTGTTTGTGCCGCCGTAATTTGACCATTAGTGATTTCCATGTCAGTACCATCAATTAAGTGGTACGCATAGATTCTATTCATTAGAGCCTCACCAGCAGTAAGCCCTGCCATCTCAGGCCTAGTAAGTTCAATATATATTAAAGCTGAACATCTAATGGCTCTATCAGCAACTTCTGAATCAGCCTGAACTGGAGACAATAGTCCAATCGATAGGAGTGCAATCGTTAGTAATTTTTTCATCAGGTAATTAATAAATTTATTTAAATAATAAATAAAGTATAAACAAATTAGATAACTAAATAATATCTTTAATATTTATTAGTTGTAAAATAGTTAATTCAATTTTTCATCAATTTAAAAAATCATATGTCAGATAAATATTTAGTTTTTGGTGCCACAGGTGCAATTGGGTCTAGTCTTGCAAAGCAGCTTCATGAATCAAACCATGGGGTTCATCTCGTTGCCAGAAATGAAGACGAAGTCAAAGTGATTGCAAATGAGCTAGATTGCAGCTACTCTATTGCAGATGTCTTAGAGGAAAACTTTATTGAAAAAATTAAAGTGGATACCACTGACTTTAATATTAAGGGTGTTGCTTACTGTGTTGGCTCAATAGACCTAAAACCAATTAAAAGAGTCTCTGAAGGTGACATGCACGCTTGCATGAAATTGAATCTATACTCTGCTATTGAAGTAATTAAGGGTTTTCAAGAAGACCTTAAAAAGAACAGTGGATCAATTGTCTTATTCTCATCAGTTGCCGCCCAGAAAGGTTTTACCAACCACACTATTATTGCTACTGCCAAGGCAGCAATTGAAGGGTTAACGGTTACACTTGCTGCTGAATTTGCACCTAACATCAGAGTTAACTGTATTGCACCAAGCCTTACAAATTCTAAGATTGCTCAGCCAATGCTCAAAAATCCAATTGTTGCTGAGGCACTTGCTAAAGCACATCCGCTTAAGAGAGTTGGTGAGGGAAAAGACTCTGCCTCGATTGCAAAATTCCTTCTGAGCGAAGAGAGTTCGTGGGTTACAGGACAGATTATTGGTGTTGATGGTGGTCGATCAAGACTATCTTAATTTATCTTGAACAACCACTAAATGATTAATCAGTAACAGTTAGATACAACTGAACTGGGTCAGCACCCATTTTAATAATATTATTATTGTTTTCATCACCATCAAAATCAATTGATACTGAATCAGTTGTTCTCATATTCAGTTGCCAAGTTGATTCTGTTGTCACCACATAAGGCGTTGTCAGCGTTGTAGTCCAAAGAATTTTTGCAGCATCTGTACAAGCTGTTGCAAAAACATCTGTTGATTTAAGTAGAGAAACTTCTGCTGAACCATTACCAACAGTTCCAAAACTAGCATAATCTCCATTAGCCACCCAACTATCAGAGCACTCTTCTCCTGTTAACTTATTGATAACCTCATAAGAGAAAGCAGGTGCTGAATCAGCCAGAGCTCCACATGATATTAATTGCGCACCATCAGCAGTGGTAGCACCATGAGGCGAAGTAAATTGTTCGTTTGTATAGGAGCTAGGGCCTGCAACAGAGGTCCAACAGGTCGTTCCAGCACTAGAACTTACACCAGTAACACTATTGCTAGCTGTAAACGAGTGCTTGATACCAAGCTTATTACTTAAAACTACAACCATGTATGGATATGTCCCAGGGTCAATTGCAAACTCAGGAATGGCCATTGCACCAGAAGTTCCTGCAACAATAACATGTTTTACACCAGCGGCATTATCAACAATATACTGACATGAACTCAAATCATTTGCAGCAGTTGAAGCAGTACAAAGTCCTAACTTATAAAACGTTATCTCGTATTCATCTGGCGTATCTGAACACTGGTCACCTCGCGCACTTCGAGAAGTTTCATAAACTGGCGCATCAGTATTACCTGATACAACGTCGAGCAATCCAGCATCTGTATACCTACAGCTTGCTTCAGCTGCTGTTGAGAAAACAGCTGATATTAAAAATAAGCTAATTAATAGTATTATTTTATTTAAATTAAATGTTTTCATATTAGTATCCTGCCACCGTTAATACACCAGTTTTTTTCTTAATAATTCGATTTTCACGCTGAACAAGATCATACCTTTCAGCACCGAGCTTCTTAAACTCGTAAGCCTTATCAGATAAAGTAAATAGTGTTGGCCTTACGTGTTTTTCTTGGCCAAAGGCCCAAGTATAGTTAAGAGAGATAGTATCAGTATCCTTCTTAGCAGCATCCTTATAATCAGTGCGGATGTAGTTCAGTGAAAGATTATCTGAGAGGTGACCGCCTAAGGTGTACTTCCTGTCTTTTTGATCTTTCATACCATCAACTCCTTTCCACTGGACTGCATTCATTCCAAACATCATTCCAGGTAGGTAAGGAAGGGCTACCTTAAAGCCCATGTCCCTTCCATCAAGCGCTTTAGAGTCCGTGCCACTCTTATCTTTGATGTAACCTGTTGTTCCGTTATATGAGTTCACTCTTGTCTCAAAGACTGAGCTAATAAGCTCAAAGCCAATACCGTTACGTTTGTGATCATTTGGAAATTCATGGTCATAAAATGCATTAACACCTGTCATCCATGTCTCATCTTGATTAAGTCTTCTGTAACCAAGACCAACATTAACAGTTGTTCTATTATCAAATCGATTAAGGTTGAATTGGTTAAATAAGAAAGAATTACGGTTATCACCATAAGCCTTAAGGACCCCAATATCAACTGAGGAGTCACCTTCTTTTAGGTTTGTACTCACCTCAACCGTATCAAAGGTTGGACTGAGAAGAGCACCTATTCCAGTTGACACAAAAGAACTGGCAGAACTAGTCATTCTGCTCATCAGCGATGATTTAATTTGCTCAGAATCATCAGCACTTACGCTCAAAGAAAAACCAAGCAACATTGTCAAAACTGCACTAAGCGAAGTCTTTGTTATACTTGAACTTGATATTTTCATATCATATATCCCCGATAAATAAATAATTTAAAACAGGATGTATTATATAGGGGTACTTACTATATGTATATATCTCAAAATGGACTATTTTTTTCCATAATTTGTTGAAAATTCTAAGTTAATAATTCTATTTTTTCATATAAGTCTTTGGAGATAGTTATCATTTCTGACTTCTCACGGACCTTCCTTTTTTCAATTCGCTTATCACCTGGAAGTCTTGTACCAGGTTGCTCAAGAATTGCACCGACCAAAGTTTCAGTCCTCTCACCAAAGCTTTCTCCAGAGAAAAAACTAGGATCAATGGCAATAATTAGCTGACCAACACCTGGGGCATCGCCCTCAGCGTTAAGAAAAGAACTTGCCTCAAAGCCAAAGTTTGAACCAGTCAGTCCTGCTGAAAGAACCTCCACCATCAGTGCTAGAGCACTCCCTTTAGCATCTCCAATTGGAAGCATTGCTCCTTCAAGAGCTTTTTTAGCATCCGTTGTCGGCTTACCATCTTTATCTATTGCCCAGTCCTCTGGGATTTTTTCATTAAGTTGATTAGCCACCATCACTTTCCCACGAGCCACTTTGCTAAGGCTCATATCGATTACTAAGGGTACTGCTGAATCTCTGGGCGATGCAAATGCAATTGGATTGGTGCCAAATAAGGCTTGAGTGCCTCCCCAAGGTGGGATAGCTTTAGGCGTATTACCAAACATCAAGCCAATTAGGCCTTCTTCTGCAAGTCTTTCAACGTGCCTTCCCGCCTGACCAAAATGATGAGAACGAGAAATACTGGCAGCTGCAATGCCAAAACTTTTACAAGTTTTTGTTATCTCACTAAGGGCTAATGAAATTGCAGGGAAAGCAAAACCATGATTTGCATCAACACGAATCACACTCCCCTTTGAACTTAAGATTGAAGGAGATACACTGCCAGCAACCTTACCAGCAATGACTTGCTCAACGTAAGAAGGAATTCGTGATAAGCCGTGCCCAGCTTGACCATCAAACTCAGCATTGATTAGAGCATCAGCAACTTCTTTTGCATTTACATCTGAAGTTTGGTTATTTATTAAAGCATTAAAGGCTAAATCCCAAGCCTCCTTTTCACTTATTTGCAATGTTTTTATCATCAAAAAGTCCCTATAAATTTACAAATTAAATTATAGTTATATTAATGGCTGCAAAGTTTATTTTCAAATGATAAATTTCTCTTTAAAAACTAGGGTTGCTCTTTATTGCAGTGTCCTTTGGATGCTTTTTGCTTTTTTTATTGCAACTACATACTCAAAGCTCAATGATCAAATAATAATTAGTTGGTTTGATTTTTATAATGTTTATTGGCATATATTCTATATAGTAGGAATTCCAGTTTGGCTATATTGGTTTGCTATACGGCCTTATAAATGGATAAAAAAAATTCGTAACTCTGGTCAAAAAAAATGAAACTAAATATTGGTATATTTCAATACAAAATGCGTAATGAAACCCCTCATGCAAGAATCAAAAGGCTTGATGCTCATTTAAAGAAAAATAGAGCCTTAGATTTAATGATATGCCCTGAGCTCTTTCTTTCAGGATACGGTAGTGAAGATAAAATTAAGGAATTTTGTGAGTCAAGTAAGGGTGATTATGCAAAAAAAATTAGTCTGCTTGCAAAAACATACGCAACTGCAATCCTCTATGGTTATCCTGAAAAAAATAGCAACAAGCTCTTTAATGCTGCCCAGCTTTTTGATAAAAATGGGAAGTCACTAGCCAATCATAGAAAAAAAATGTTGCCACCAACTGCCAGCGAATCCAAAATATTTACACCTGGTGATGGGGACTCTATCGTCTGGATCAATGGCATCAAAACGGCAATTGTTATATGCTACGAATTGGAGTTTCCAGAACTAATAAGGAAATTATCTTTGGCTGGCGTGCAATTAATTCTTGCTCCAACTGGACAGTCTTCTCATTGGCCAGCTGCTGCAAAATACATATGCCGCAGTAGAGCATTTGAGAATGGTATTTTTGTGGCGTATGCCAACTCTACAGGAGATCTCAATGGTATTAATTTTATGGGTGAGAGTAAGGTTATTGGCCCTGATGGATTAGATATTATTAATGCCAAGAAAGGAGAAAAGACTATTATTGGGGAAATAGATACCAAACAAATTTCATTAGTGCAGGAAAAGATGCCTTATCTAGAAGACTCTAGAACACTTAATTAAAACGTCAGAAAGTAACTCTAAATTCTACTTATCTAAATCGCATGAAGAATTGTCTATGCCCCATGGAGTCTTAGTATTGCAAAAAATTGCACCATTGAGAATAGCGCCCATAAGGTTTGCACCTGTAAGATTGGCGTCAGTAAGATTAGCTTTAGTAAGGTCAGCTTTTGCCAAGTCTGCCTGTCTCAAATCAGCCCCAATCATCCACGCCTCTTTAAGCTTTACACCAAATAAATTTGCTGCAAAAAATGATGTGTTCTCTAAGTTAGCACCTTCCAGATTAGAGCCATATAAACTTGAACCTTCAAAGTTTGATCCAAAGAAATTTGTGCCACTAAGGTTTGCTTCTATAAAGTTTGCTCCACTGAGACTAGCTCCAATGAAGTTTAAGCCGTTAAAATCTGAGTCTCTTAAATTACAGCTATTACACTGATTTAATTGATTTAACGAATCAATATTGAAATCAACATTTTGCCACTCATCAGCACTATTAGCCCCTACTGAAGTAATAATAGTTATAGAAAAAAGAAAAAAGAACAATAAATTTTTCATAGTTTTTAATATTTGTAGAATTTAATTAATTGATATAGAATACCTGTGAAGGCTAAATAAGTAAATTTTTTTATAACATTTAGGAGAAGTATAATGGCTAATTTAGTAAAAAAATCTTTTGATAATCCAGATGATTCAGTAACACCTGATAAAACTAGCGTAGCAACCCTAGAGTTTGGCTCAGTAAAAGCCAACAGAATTACCCTGCAACCGGGATGGATGTGGTCTGAATGCATCAAGCCCCATGTTGGTGGTGAGAGCTGTCAAGCAGGTCATCTAGGCACATGTATCCAAGGCACTATGCGTGTCACTCATGATGACGGCACAGAGATGATTGTAAGTGCCGGAGATGCCTACTCTATTTCTCCAGGCCATGATGGCGAGATAATCAGTGATGAGCCTTTTATTGGCTATGAATTTAATAATCAAGGCAAATCTTTTGCAGTTTGGGATAGTTAAAAGACGGTTTTTATTTAAAAAAAACCCTATTAAATAGGGTTTTTTTTAGTCACATTTTTTTATATGGAAACTAAAATCTATCAGAATCATCACTCTAACGCATCGCTTGATAGCGTAGTAAAGATGCTTAATGAATCAGCTAAAAAATCATTTGAAGATGCAACACCCATTCCAGCAGCAGTAAATCATTCTGTCGAATTTTATAATCATGAACAAGATCGTATTTTTAATCAAGAATGGATTTGTATAGGTCGGACCGATGAAATTCCCAATACTGGAGATTATCTTACTCATGATATAGCAGGTACGCCGATCCTAATTGTTCGCCAAGAATCTAGTGAGATTATGGGATTTGTAAATGTTTGTGCCCACCGATTTACCTATCTTGTATCAAAGCAAACTGGTAATGCATTTGCTTTTACCTGCCCCAACCATGCCTGGACATATGCACTAGATGGTACTTTAAAGCATGCGCCCTTTATGGAGATGAAAAATGATTTTGATATTGAAAGTCATCGCTTGAAAACTCTTAGTACTGAGGTTTGGGAGGGGTTTATTTACATAACGCTTGCAAAAGATCCTAGCAAAAAAGTTGCTCCTTCACTTGAAGAGTTACGTAAAAAAATCGTTGGCCAATATGACATGGCTAGTTATAAGACCTTAATACGTGAGAGCATGTCATGGGATGCGAACTGGAAAAATTTAATTGAAAACTTTACTGAAAGTTATCATGTTCCCATTGCCCACCATAAAACATTTGCTAATCATAAAAAAGCTATTGAAGACTATGTATGTGGTGAAGATAATGACCATTATTGCTATCATTATGCACCTCAAGAAGCAGAAAGTGGTCCTGGCGCTGCTCATCCAAATAATACCAAACTAGAAGGGCCATGGAGAAGGACAATGGTTGATTTTTGTATTTTTCCTAATCATTTAATTACGCTCATGCCAGATTATCTTTGGTGGATTTCTGTGATGCCTGAGGGAATCAATCGCTTCAAAGCAACATGGGGTGTGGCAGTCCCACCAGAAATACTTAAAGAAATTCCCGAAGCAGAATACGATGAGTGGGTGCAACAAATGACCAACTATATGGAGACCGCTAATAATGAAGATAAACTTCTTGTGCAGGGTCTTAATCGAGGCACCGGCTCTCGCATATTACCAGAGGGCACACTCCATCCAATTGAAAAAAATCTTTGGCAGTTTACTAAGTATCTTGCAAGAATATCTGGCTAATTAATAGAAAAAAATTTAAATTCTATCCGGTATATCATAGTTATATTCATCTGAGGAGGACTCATCATGTGAATAGGTTTTTTTCTTCCACTGACCAACAAGAGGGTGCTCACCTAGCTCGTTATATACTTTTCTAAGGCCAACAAAAGGCTGAATAACTTCTGGTGGAATATCATCAAGTACTCCTTGGGCAATCCAACCTAGAAAACTCCATACTGCAATATCAGCAACTGTCACTGTGTCTCCCACAAACCAATGGGAACTATTTGCATCGATAATCTCTTCTAAGTAACCAAAGTATCTGGGCAAGTCTGTGTTTGTTAAATCGGCTCTCATTTGCTTTTTTATTATTGGATCATTTTCTCGCATTGAGAGATTCAACATTACATTCATATCGGTCACCGTGTCAATAATTTGATCGACTTTTCCTGCCTCAACCATATCCTCAGGATACATGCCACTGAGCTTACCACAGATTCGAGCAATACCGCCAGACTGAGCAACACTCTGACCATCAATAACTAATACAGGAAGTTGTCTGAAAGGAATTGATGTACCGTCTTTAAGCTTACCATGCTCCTTTAAAAACTTATTGTCATCACCAGTAATCCTAACATCATCAAAATCAATATTAGCCATGAATAAAGATAACCTAGCAACCTCAGCCCTCCAGAAAGGCATATCAAAATATATAATTTTTAAATCCATTTGATTTACTCCCAGAATATCGTAAAATATACATACATTTTAGATAAAAAAAATATTTGATGTTATTGGATTATAGGTAAATATATAGTTCATAAAAAACCATTATTGTTTCATGTCTAATTTGTATTAAAAAAGGGTATATTTTCATCCTTACAGGCCTCTGAGGCTGTATGGTTTTTTAAAAAAATATCAAGGAGTTAGTATGGACGGTATGTTACAAGCTGGAGATTTTGTTGGCGTCTCATTTTGGTTAGTATCTGTTGCTATGGTTGCCTCAACAGTATTCTTCTTTTACGAGGGTATGAACGTAAATAAAGAATGGAAACTTTCAATGACAGTTGCTGGATTAGTTACATTAGTTGCTGCTATTCACTATTACTATATGAGAGATCACTGGGTTGCAACTCAAAGTTCTCCAGTAGTCTATAGATACATTGACTGGTTAATTACTGTGCCTTTATTAATGATTGAATTCTTCATCATTCTTAAAGCGGTAGGTGCAACAATTTCAACAAACTCTTTTTGGAGATTGTTGGGTGGTACACTAGTTATGCTTATCGGTGGTTTTGCAGGTGAAGCAATGCTAATCTCTGCTTCCCTAGGATTTATCATAGGTATGGTAGGTTGGGCAATTATCATCTGGGAAATCTTTGGTGGTGAAGCTAGTAAAGCAGCTGAAGCGAATGAAGGTGTAAAAACTGCATTCAATGCACTAAGAATAATTGTATTAGTAGGCTGGGCTATTTATCCACTAGGCTATATCTTCGGATATATGATGGGTAGTGTAGATGCAGGCTCTCTAAATATTCTTTATAACCTTGCAGATTTTGTTAACAAAATCTTATTTGGTTTAATTATTTGGAACGTAGCAGTAAAAGAATCTGCTTAATTTTAGATAATAGAATAATAAAAAGCCCTCTTTATGAGGGCTTTTTTTAACTCTATTTTTTTTTAAAAAATATCTTAATAAGAAATTTCAACAGAAAGATGATAAATACAGCACTCTCAAGATTCAATGAAGACATGCGTTTCACAATCTCTGAAAAGCTAACTCAGAGAACAATTAGTGAGCTTAAAAAAGAGCTAGATATAGTTGAGCAGTCTTTAAATGATTGGAAGAAAAAATTAGATAGCAGGGCTTTTGGGAAAATTAAAGATAATAATATTACTTATGAAGAATGGAGAGAGATTTATATTAGTCATGGATGGGTGGAAATCTCTGCTCACAATTGCTGTTATGATCCCCAAGGCATAACATTTGAAAATGGTCTTGGAAAGCTCAAATCAAATAAAGAAAATGATAATGCAGACGAACAATATTTTGCCTCCTATGAGCTTGATATCTCCTACTTAGACATCTGGAAAGCTTGGAGTAGGTACCATCAAAAATGGCGTCTTAGAATTGATAAACTAGCATTGGAAACTTTTAACATGGGTAGAGTCACTCAAACAAATTTTACTCGACTAGAGGATGCTCTCCTTGTCACTCTTGGCCTAAGTCCCTCAGTTGTAGGCACAAAAGGTTTTGAAAACTTTAGCCTTGAAGAAAAGCTATTCAAAACTAACAAAGTTAATTACAAAAATTACAATGGATTTGCTTTTGAAATAAGTAGTAACTTATATAGCAATGATGGTTATGGGCACATAGAGTGGTATCTTAAATCAAGAAAAGAATACACGTTGATCGAGAGAATAGGAACTAGAGGACAGCCATCACAATTTAACGACAGGCTGTCTTCTCAAAAATTCCTAAAATGGGCTTATGAAAATAAATATATAGAACAAATAATTAAAGCCGTAAACCCAGATGGAAATAACATCAGAATTAACTGAGTTACTTCACCATTCAAACAAGATACGTTACTAATGCTTTTTAAATAACTACGAAACTATAAGCTATTATTTATCTTCAGCTTCAATATTTTTAAATTCTTTCACCGTCAATACAGCTCCAATTATTGCAAGCACAAAACAAAATAAACCGGTAAAGAATAATAATGAATCTTCCATATTTAGTCCTTCCTTGCTATTATTTTAAAATAAATAGCAAACGTTAAAATTGATGGAATCCAAGTTGAAGTAAACAATGCTTCTTGCTTAGTATCAACACCTTGAAACCAAAGAAAAGCAGTTGTTACAAATGCAACTGCAACAGAAATTAAAATACAAATATCTGACGTTTTAATCATAATTACACCCTCTTTTAAAAATTAATCTTCATTCCAAAAAGCCCAAGAACCTATTAATAAGAAAATGACTGCCAATGAGGCATGCGCTCTTATACTAGTTTCCTGGGGCAACTCTATTAAGAATGGGACAATATTAACCATACCAAGCAAAAGCCAAATGACCGCTAATGTTGCTAGAAAAAGCGCTATTTTCCCAATTTTAATTTTCATACAATTCTTTTTTTAAATAAATTTAGTTCACGTATTATCAACTAGATAATACAATTAATTTAGAAGTTTTTTGCTTCAAGTGAAGTTCTTATGTGGATATTAGTCTCTTGGATTCACCATATGTTTAATTTCTAGAACATTAAGATTTGGATCTTCAACAAAGAAAGTTTCCTGCTGATAATCTGTACCTTCAAATCGAATATATGGATCGTCTAGAAATCCATTGTGATCAAGAACATTTTGTCGAACTTGCTTATATTGGTCCATCTCTAAATGCACCCCAAAGTGAGGAACTACTACATTCCCCATGTCAACATCATGTCGAATCCTATCTGATGATAGCCTAGGTTTTGAGCTATGGAGCGTTAATTCATTACCCCAAAAATCAATATCCTGCCATAGGCCATCCTCAGCCATATCTAATTTACAGCCAAGTACCTCTTGATACCAAGGAACAGTGATTGATAAATCTCCAGCCTCTACTGCTAAATGAAATCTATTACTCATTCTAAGTTTCTCCGCAGACAAGATTATTTTAAAAAAGCATTATATCCGTTAATTATTTGAAAGTAAATATCTCAAAAAGACCCATACAATATTATTAATTCTCAAAAAAAACTATTCCCGTACACAGGTTTGAAATTAATGTATATTATTTTTTACATTACGTAATTTATATCTTACTTTATATCTGTTATAATATACATTAAGTAACTTATAACATACATAATGAATATTAAAATTAGAAATACCTTGGGAGAAATAATAGGAGCATTAATCGCGATGATTTGGATGTTGCTCCACTTAACTGAAAGTGCAATAATGACTATAGATTCTGTGTCTAAAGTGCTTGCTCAGGGCATTGGAATCAGCATTATTTTAATTATTGCCCTTAATGTAGTTATGAACATGCTCTTTTCAATGGTTACTGGCAAACTTGAGAAAGATATTGATGATGAAAGGGATAAAATTTTTGAACTCTACGCCTTGCAAGTTAGTAGCGCAATATTTGGTATTACTCTTGTAATAACTCTTGTTTTATTAGGCTGGTTTAATCTCACTATTAATGCAGGCCTAATTGCTATTACTTTTTCGGGATTTACAGCAAGCATTGTTAGTCTTTTTTTAAAGGTTTACCTCTACAAGTAGTAATGATTAAGAAAAAGATTAATATTGAAAATACTGTCAGGAAACTCAGATTTAATAATGATGAGATGACACAACAGCAATTAGCAGAACTTGTAGGCATCTCAAGACAGACCGTCGTTGCCATTGAAAAATACAAATACACTCCATCATTAGATCTTGCATTTAAGATTGCCCTGGCATTTGATATGGAGATACAGGAAGTTTTTTTTGTAAATAAATAAATATTTATTAGGAGGAAGTAATGGAAATATCTGAACTAGAGCCAAAAATAAAAGATACTCAAGTCGAACTCATAAAGCACCAGGAAAAAACTCAAAGATTTAAGGAATATGTGCAGGGATTACTTATTGGGCTCTACACACAAGATGAATTTAATAGAAGAGTCGAGGCTATTTTTAATGAAACCTTTAAGAGAGATACAAATGACTCATGAAAATCATAAGTTAATTGATCATATTGATAGTATCAATGACAACTTAAATAAAATTGAGCAAAGCTCTAAAAGAAATACTGATAATGTGGGGGTTATATGGCTAACACTTTTAAGTTATATCATCTATATAGAGTTTTTTAAATAAAGTAATATTAAAACATAGGGAATAAGCATGACAGACTATCCAGTTAAATTAAAGATTGATTACTTGGGATCATCGAATCGATTAACTGCTTTATTTAGGTTCATTCTTGTTATCCCAATTGTTTTTATTTTGGGCTTAATTTCAACTTATGCCGAGGCTTTATCATTTGCTATTGCAATGATGTTACTCTTTCAAGAAAAGTACCCAAAGTTTTGGTTTGAATGGAATATTGGTATCACTAAATTTGCCTATAGAATCGCAGCTTATTTTTTTCTCATGCAAGATGAATACCCTTCTACAGATCAAGCTCAATCAGTTCAGATTACAGTGCCATATCCGGAAGTTAAAAATGATTTAAAAAGATGGATGCCACTTGTTAAATGGATTCTTGTTATCCCTCATATCATAGTCCTTGTCTTTCTTTTTATCGGAGTTATATTTTCAACAATTTTTGCATTACTAGCTATCCTATTGACAGGTATATATCCACAAGAAATCTTTAACTTTGTTGAGGGTTTTTTGAGATGGACACTTAGAGTTAGCGCCTATGCTCTTCTATTAACAACTGATGAGTATCCGCCGTTTCGTTTAAAAGATTAAATAATAAAACATTATAATAGACTGCTGAATATTTATAGAGTGAGATGAAATGAGTTACTTTATCCCTCATGCCAAAAGAGAAGACCTAAAACGAAAGACAGTTTATGACTTTGAAACTCAATTCCTTTTAATTAGTGCAATTGAAAAAAGATTTACATCTGAAATTATTAAAACCATACCCCTTTGTGACGATTTATTCAGCATCGGCTTTAAAAATGGAAAAAATGATTGGGAATTCGACCAATGGCGAGATGTTTATGTAAAACATAGATGGAAAGAAGTCAAAGGAAAACTAACATTAAAAAATAATTTCAAGATAGAAGAATCAGATCAAGCCAACTGGATTAAAAAAGACCTACTTCCTGACAAAAGCTCAGAAAAATGGACTGAATTCACTAAAGAGATTGATGGTGCTTCTTGCAGACGAAGTTTTCCAGAAGACAAACAAAAATTCTGGACTTGGCATATAGTGAATCATGACAAAACCGCATTTAAAAAAAGACATTATCTAATTCGGGATGCTTCCTTTGACCTAAATTGCCTAGAGTTATATTCAGATATTTACCTACATGAAGCATTTCTGATAATGCTAGGAATTTCTCCTGATGATATGGATAGAAATGAGTTTTTTTGTTGGATGCTAAGTATGGATTTGCTATCAATGATAGTTGACTCTATTCCTAACAAATTAAAAACAAAATTCGAGGATTTTCAGGAATGGAATATTCTTAAAGGGCATTTTGGTAAGAGCAAGAAGGTTGAGAAGGTTAGCATTGAAAATGGAAAAGTAATTATTGACACTATTAAAATCGATACCAAGGAGTTCATTGAATGGGCCCTAAAGAATGGCATCATTGAAGAAGATACCACCTACTTAAGAGATGGTTGAAAATTGATAACCAAAAAAAGTAAAATTTGGTTTATCTCAATAGTACTTTTACTTTCAGTGATTGAGGTTAATACTTTCGCAAATGAAGTTAACAATACAACAAAACGTGTTCCAGCTGAATGGGAACCTCAAGAAGCAATTTGGATGCAATGGCCTGGTTATTGGGAAAAAGAATATGAACCAACCTTTGCAAAGATATCTGCGATTATTTCTCGTTATGAAAAACTACACATTTTATATAATTCTGAAAAAATTTATCTAGACGCGCGTAAAGCGTTAAATAACATAGGAGCAGACCCTCAAAATAATAATATCCAATGGCATGCAGTGCCTAACAATAATGCTTGGATGAGAGATAATGGTCCTATTTTTGTTTTAGAAGATAATGAGTTAAGAATTCAAAATTGGGATTTTAATGCATGGGGTGGTGCTTTTGGCTCAGACATTCCTTTTAGTTTGGACAACATGGTCCCGGACAAAGTTGGAGCGATACTTGATATGCCTGTTGATTACATAAACATAGTACATGAACGTGGCAACTTAGAGTTTAACGGATTAGATACAGTTATTACAAGTTGGAGCACCTTAGGTGATCCAAGTCGCAATTTGAACTACAATAAACAACAGGCAGAAAGTGACCTGAAGAAGCACTTTGGTGTAACAAATGTTATTTTCATTGAGGGTATTCCGGATGGAGACCTTACCAAAGGACATATTGATGGCATCGCCCGCTTTATAGGAGTAGGAACTGTTGTTGTAGTTCAATGTACATCTCGCTCTTTATGTCAACCAAATAGTAAAGATGCTGAGATTTATGATAATGCAGCAAAAGTAATTAAGAAGGCAGGGCTTAATGTAATAAGAGAGCCTATTGAGGGTTTTGTAAAATATAATAATCAAAAATTTGATACAAATTACATGAACTGGTTAGTTGGTAACGGATTTGTAATTGTGCCTGGCTTTGGGAATACTGAAACTGATATCTCAGCTAAATCTCGTATTGAAAATTACTTTCCAAATCGTGACGTATATTTAATTGAAATGTTAAGTTCTTGGGCGGCTGGTGGGGGAGTTCACTGCCATACAAATGATCAGCCTGCTAATCCAATCAAAAATAGTCTTTAACTTTATATAGTATGATTTTTTTAGGGAATTCTTGTATATTAAGTTTGCTCTTCACTTAATGTATTAATCTTAGTTTTATATTCAAGTTCCATTAGAAGATTAGTAATACTCTTTTCCCTTTCTTCAGGAGTTTCTTCAGCCAGTTTACAAACAACTCTTATAAATCTATAAATTCCTCTGTCTGGTGCTACATATAGCCACCCCTCATCTGGTTT
This sequence comes from Candidatus Thioglobus sp. NP1, assembly GCF_003326015.1. Lineage (NCBI taxonomy): Bacteria > Pseudomonadati > Pseudomonadota > Gammaproteobacteria > Pseudothioglobaceae (SeqCode) > Candidatus Thioglobus > Candidatus Thioglobus sp. NP1. Next base: position 347,912 of record NZ_CP023860.1, on the reverse strand, counting down.
AGTTGAAGTCAAATCTGCAGCACCCATTGGTTCATCATAAGAATCTAGTTGTAAAACATTTATAGCTTTAGTTTCACAATCAGTTTGTATATAAGCCTTTTGACTTGATGATGAATCAGATGCCATCATCCACCAATAAACATACCCGTCAGCTCTCAACTGAAGATTATCAAAATCAATGTATGTATTAGCTTTTTCATTAGTAGGTACTTGAATCCACTCACCATAAGAATTAAAGGAGAGCAATAAAGAGAAGATTAGTAGGAGTAGTTTTTTTTTCATATAATTATTAATTCATTCTTACTTCACCATCTCCTGTTTCCCAAACAACAGATGGCTCATTACCTTCATCTATTTCACCATCTTCAGTTAAGGTAAATTGGAAAATCTTTATGGGTTTCCAAGCATCAAATTCAAGCTCCCCATAATTCTGACTTGCAAAATCCTCTAGTTCAATTTGAATTTCCATATCTTCTTGAAGTGTATGGAATAATTCTTTTAGGTCAAGTGCGTCAATAATGATAGGCACATCTGCTTCTTCAATAGATTTTCCTTTACTACTTAATTTTAAAATAACTCCATACTTTGCCATAATTAATAACTCCACCAATATTATAAGTCCAACTTGATATCCACCGCCTCAAACACATCATAGTCAAGCTGCAACAACATATCGATAAGATCGACAAACACCCAATTCTCAACTAGCAGATCACCATCGCGGCGCCACCAGTCGGCAACACGAACTGCGAACAACTGTCCCGAAGCCTTCACTCCCAACCAGTCCTTTGTCAAATAACTTCCATGAGAAGGCCATCCACCGGATGCCACATAATTTCCTTCTGCAAATCTGGTGAAATGTCCTTTGACAGCTTTGTCTAGATCTGAGCCAGGTTCACCAGTTAAACCAGTTTCCCCTTTTCGGCGAGGATCAAAAACACTTTCGTAAGGCATTTGGAACCGAGCAAACCCATCAATACCGATATAACTTCCATAGCCAGCCGGTCCGTACCACATCATATTTTCATGCCAGTAGGGACGCCAAGCCTCATCTTTTGTGTAAAGGCACTTCAACATATCAAAGACCATATTGACGCTTTTTTTACTGTCAGCATCATCTTGTGGTGCCATCACCAGCCCATCACAAGTAATGGGGCCAGGAATAAAAAACTCTTCACCAATGCTTGGAACAGGCAGTGGCCAGCGATCAATCTGACGCATCAGGTCAATAATGTCAAAAAATAGATAGGATTCTAATGCCCGGCCATCTTCCATACGGTGAAATTCGCCAAATCGTATAAACACAATTTGTCCAGTTGCGGGAATCCCCATCCAGTCTTTCTTAAAGGTTCCAACAAGATGCCCATGGCCCGTCACCCAGTCACCGCCCTTAGCGTTGCCGGAAAAAAGTAATTCAGTACGGCGATAAAGATCAGGCATGGCATATAGCAAAGGTTCATATAATGACTCATACAAGCCAGAAAAACCATTGACAAAATTTATTGGTGCAGTGACATGAATGGCTGCATTATCACTATGGAATTCCTTACAGGCGTTGAATAGACCTCCACTTGCGTTGCTGCGAAATGTGTCACAATACTTCTTGTATGCCGCCTTATTGGCTTGGCGCGGATCAATCATAAGAATCCAAATTGATATATACTTTAAATTACCAATTATACAAATTTTATTATCACTTCATTAGAAACATATTTATTAGGTTAGAATAGTTGAAAGTCCAAATTTCGTTTGATGTGTGAGGGAGGGATTATTTATAGTTAACCGAGTTCAATGAGCCTCTCCCCATAACTTCAAAGTCAGTATATATATGCTAGGGATCTAATCTCATATTAAAAGAGTTTATTAAGTATTATGGATTTTTCTTCATCTAATGGCTCTATTTTAATTTGAGTGCCACCACTAGTGCTATAAATAGGTTTCTTGCCTCTTAATATTTTATTCATACTTTTAAGTTTATTTACTAGAATTGAACTGTTAATAATTGGCGCTTTATCTACTTTATTAAAACTACCATCAACACAATAATAGCTTTTCATAATAAACTCATCATCAATTCGAGTGTGGGGGGATTGATTATTCACCCTCTCACAACTTTGGTCATCATTCCACTCATCAAGATAGCCAGATGAAGAGATGGTTTTTAAACTGATAGATAGCAATAAAAGTAGGAGTATTTTCTTCATACTAGGATTTTATAAGAGCTTGAACCAAAGTCAAAATTTCGTTTGAGGTATTAGGGAGGGATTATATATATAAAGCCGATATCAATAGGCTACTCCCCCGTATCCTTCAAAGTCTGTATATGTATCCGAGATTAATTATTCTCATATACTCTGTTATGAGTGTCATAACAACGAATGAATGTAGTACATCTCATTAAGTGTTTGAGACGTTGAGCACCTGCGTAGGTACATGAACTTCTAATACCACCTAATATGTCCTGAATTGTTTTTGATACTTCACCTCGATATGGGACTAATACTTCACGACCTTCAGAGCTTCGATAATCTTTCAGTCCGCCAAAGTGTTTTACATTTGCTGCATCTGAACTCATGCCATAGAACTGAATAAATGACTTTTTTTCAGTCACATCAACTTCTTTTGTAATATATTCTTTAGTAATTATCTTACCACCACCCTCGTCATGTCCAGCTAACATTCCACCTAGCATTACAAAGTCAGATCCTCCTGCAAATGCTTTAACAACATCACCTGGTGAAGCACAACCACCATCAGCAATAATATGTCCGCCTAGTCCGTGGGCCGCATCGGCACATTCAATGACTGCTGATAATTGTGGATATCCAACACCAGTTTGAATACGAGTAGTACAAACACTTCCTGGTCCGATGCCGACTTTAACGATATCAGCACCATTTAGAATTAATTCTTCTGTCATTTCACCAGTGACTACATTGCCTGCAATGATTACTACATTCGGATATTGTTTTCTAAACTTTCTAACGAAGTTGCTAAAACGCTCACTATATCCATTTGCTACATCAATACAAACATACTTCAGATTGCCTTTATCAACTTGTTTGTATACTTCTTTGAACTTTGCTGAATCATTATCAGTAATACCAATACTCATTGCCACATGTTCACGTCTAAAATCATTCTTGGCATTAAAGTAATTAACGAGTTCGTCTACTGCTAGGGTCTTCACAAGACAGGTAAAAATTTGTTGTTTTGAAAGGATGTCTGCCATTTCAAATGTACCAACTCCATCCATATTAGAGGCCATAATTGGCACACCTCGATAATGTCGATAATCATCTATTGTGTCGCCTTTATAGTTGCGAAATTTAAAACCGCGTTCTAAGTCAACTTCCTTGCGAGAACCTAATGTGCTTCGTTTTGGTCTTATTAAAACATTGTTATAATCTAACTTTATATCTTCTTCGATTCTCATTTCTCAATTCCTTATTGTTTATAAACTTATTGGACAATCTGTTGCTTATGTTACACACTCCACCAAACAATATTCTTACTCTATCTTATTCAAGATTGTTATTACTAATAATTTCGATAACAACTTTATCTCCAAAATCGTTTTCCCCAGAGATCTTGCCATTATTTAAATTACCTTGTAAAGATGTGGCTGAAATCCCTCCTAAAGGCCAATATATAAGATCTCCTGAAATGGTAATTTGACCATTAGTTTTCCATCTAATTTTTAATTTATCTCTAACTGAACTATTTTTTAACTTACCTCCATCTGAGCTCGATGGCCAGAACCTTTCGCTGCTATGGATTTTGCCCTTACAATTGTCTGTGGCTAAAGTCAGTCTGTCCATTCCTTTATATTTAAGCTCCCAGTTTTCTTCTGGAATTGCCACATACCATTTGGCAATATATTCACTTCCACGAAGACTACTTTCTTTACAGTCAATAGCATCTTTTTCATCTTGGAGTTCAGCTTGTTTCTGAAGGAGCTCAACTTCGAGTTCAGCTTGCTTCTGAATGAGCTCAACATTGTTATTTTCTTCTATAATATTATTACCCAAATGAAGCATGTAGGGATGAACGCCAAAGTTTGGTGATTCATTAAAATTTGAACCCATGTAATTTTTTACATCAAAAGTATAAAGTTCTGGCATATATCGCTTAACAAATTTAGTATGGGCTTTTACAAATTCATTGTCACCATCTTCCCATCGATAAACATTTTGACCATTGTCACTTTTTTCATATTCTTCTTGTGATAAATTCTTTATCTGACTATAGGGAAGCCACATTGACCCAACATCATATTTTGCCCATTGAGCAGTCAGCTTAAAGTCTTTTAAAAATCTGTAATTAAAGCTTAAATACTCATGCACTTTTGCACCGCGAGGAAGCGTATGTTCAAGATAGTCATAGCCAACTGCATCATATATCTCTGCTAGTAAACTTGCATAGTATGTGTATTCCCAAGAGTAATTCAATGTATTTCCACCTCTAGAGGCGTGATTAATATTAATACCATCTTCATTAACAAAAGCATGCACCACATACATATCATCATGCCCTTTATCTAACAAAGTTTGATTTTCTAATCTAAAGCCCAGCATAATTTCACCCACTGCTACTTTCATTCGAATGTTGCCACAGTTATTTGTACCTGTATCTTTATGAAAGACACTGTTAATATTATTTATATCACAAGGCCTTGTTCCATAATTCATCACAGGAAACTTTTGCTCTATTAGCTTTTTAGTCATGTAAGAATCTACCTGTTTACGCTCATCTGGTGTGTACTCTATTTCGTCATACCAAAACGCATAAGACTGGGCAAATGTTCCGATCGTGGATGGTATATCATAGCCTGCAACATTGTAACCCCCAGACTTTGTAACAGGTATAACAAACATAGGATCTTTTGTAGCTGATGCCCACGTAAGTAATATGTCTGCTAATATTTGTGGATTGCTTGCCGCTAATCCATGAACATAAGCTTGACAATGAAACCATGCACGATGTGAATCTTCATCTGGATATGGATTTACATTTGTAATTCTATTTACACAATTCCATTCTTTATTTTTTTTAACTCGAAATCCATTTATTGGGACTTGTTTGGCATATTCTTTTAAAGCTTCAAAATCAGCAACGGGTTCCCAATCCTTCACAACTTTGATTTGTTTAAGTGTATCTGGTAATAGTCCATTGGACTTTGCACTTGAGGTTTCATAAGAAGAGGTTGTTGAACCTCCACAGTTGTATATAAAATAAGTACCATCAGCAGAAATACTCTTTACTGGCTCACTGCCATCAGGACAAGACCCAGCGAGACCTTGAGCTGAGAAAAAGGATAGAATTAAAAGTATGAATAGTCTCTTCATAATAGAATTATAGTTCAAAAGGAATTCAAATTTTGTTTGATGTGTGAGGGAGAGTGTATATATCTATCCGAAATGCAGAGAGGGGCTCCCCTATATAATTAAATTAGTAATTAGTTTAAATTGGAATCGCTTGATTTCTATCTAATCCTGTATTTGGGTCAATAATTGGCTCTGATGAATATTGAGCTAGATAAGCTGTTCTTGTTTTGGCTGATTGATTTGCTCCAGAGGCATGTGGAGTAAGGCTAGAAAATACCACTAGAGTTCCTGCAGAAACATGTAAAGTCTTTGCTTTAGTTTCATCAACCTCAATAAATAAGTCTTTTGATTTGTCTGACCATTGGTGAGTAAATACTTCTAAAGTGGTCTCTATATTTGTAGGAATAATCGACAAAGGTCCATTCAATGAATTGGTATCATCAAGCGCCAACCAAGTTGTCAAATAGGGTTTATGATCAAAATTTATGTATCCTGAATCTTGATGCCAATTAAAGCTTGACGGCGTGCTAGGCTCTTTCGTTACGAATTGTTCATTGAAAATAAATGCATCACCATCAAGTAACGTTGTAACTACTTCCTTTATACGATTGCTTTTAAGGTATTTCTGAATTGAAGGATAATATTTACTTTGATTTTTAGTAAATTTTCGACCAGCTTTTGAGATATCACCATAATGCTTATTGTCATATGATTGTTTTACTCTTCTCGATTCTTTATGAATTTCTTTAAAGATGCTATTGAGTGACTCTTTAAGCTCTAACAATACTCCTGAACTAACAAAATCTTCTAATACAAGAAAGCCTTGAGATTTGAATTCATTGACTTTTTGTTGTGTTAATTTTTGCATGATAAGATTTTATCTCATAAAAAGATTATAAGTCCAAATTGCGTCTGATGTGTGAGGGAGGGTTTATTCATGTGTAACTTTGTTCATTGACCTCATTCGACCATTACATCTCAAACCTTACATAAGGTTTTGAATTGCCATTACCAATTCTAACTTTGGATTATTTGGTGGTGAGCATTTACCGTAGCTTTGAATGCCAAGAGCGTAAAAAGGCAAGACACAGCAGATAGTGCAACTCGGACCCAATGTAAGTTGTACCAGAATTCAAGATTTACACGAGCCTCTTCTGGTGTAAATGATTGCGCAACAAACCCATTATTCATTGGTAAAAAGTAGACAGCAGATAGGCCAAGCCCGATCAAAGTTAGAACAAGCGCACAAAGCCAATAATTTCGAGCGAGCATAGTTTTCCGTGTGCTCCAGATAGCAACAATTATCGCAAGTAAGCTAGGTAAAAACGTTAAGGGCAGAGTCATCACAAGCAAATCAAATTTACCTGCGAAGTCATTCATGAATGCAACTGGCTCTAAGGTTAACCAGAAAGCCGCATGTACCACTCCCATATTGATTAAGTTACCCAGATAAGCACCTGATGTGATAATGGCAATCGCATAGATTGAGAAGCTTAGAACATTTAAATCCACATGTTTTGATCGAGCCATATTAGTCTCTCCTAAAAAAATAGAATTATATGTTAACTTAAATTAAAGTCCAAATTTCGTTTGATATGTGAGGGAGAGATTTTTTTGAGCTATAATTAAATTTTTTTAATAATAAGAAGGAATAAAAATGATACGTATGTTGGTGACAATTAATATTTCTAAGGGCTGGAAAACCTGGTCAGAGATGGCAAAAGGTCTTGAGCCTCAGATGAATGAGCAAGGTGCAAAGATGATTTGGGCAGGTACAAATCCAGATGAAACAGCTGTTTATGCATTAATCGAAGCGAAAGACCCATCATTTGTAAAATCATTTGGTGAGCGCGCTGATATTATAGAAATTAGAGAAGCAGCCGGTGCAGACGTTGCATCAACAACCGTTTTGACGCAAATAGATGAATACTACATGGGGTAGGATTACAAGTCCAAACTTCGTTTGATGTGTGAGGGAGGGTGTGTATATCTTTGATTGGAAAAAAAAATTATTTTTATTATGTCCACACGGGGGTGGATTGCATTGATTCAGGAATCGCAACGCCCATGCGTTGAAGTATACTGGGTGCAATGGCGGTTTGGTGAATCACATGATCTGGTGCTGGCCCTTGAACAGGATGGTTAGGGTTAGCAAAGTAGTAGATGGGAATGTCGCGCATGATGGCTTCGGTGCCACCATGGTGGCCCCGAGCGCTTTGGCCATGATCTGCGGTGATTATGACGTCATAACCTTGCTCTTGCCAGCGCGGGATAAAGTCGCCCAGAGCTGCGTCAATGGTATAACAATTTTTGTCTATTTGAATGGAATCAAAGCCATAATTATGACCTAAGCTGTCTAGGGTACAGGAGTGGAATAAAAAATAGTCCGGATGATGGCGTTGAATTACTAAACTCATTTGCCAGAACAGGTCAATGTCTGAAGGTGTTGCAGGCTGGGCTTTATTTTCTCCAGTCATGGTGTAAAAGCGGGCGTGTTGAATAGGCCGATTAATGTCGTCCACCTCCATGTCGCGCAGGTGATTAAATGGACTGGATTGAAAATAATCTGAAAAGAATGAATGGGCTACAGCTCCTGTGGTTCCACCTGCAGCTTTGACGGCACTAAAAATGTCAGCATTTTCCAGTCTGCCTTGATGGTAGTTAGAGGTCACACCATGGTCTTGGGGAGTGAGTCCCGTGTGAATGCTGGCGTAACATGGGCCAGACGCAGAGGGCAAGACTGATTGGCCTTGCCAAACCTTCGCATCTCCAGCCTCTACCCAACCTTCTAAATTTCCCATCAGCTTGCGCGCGTAAGAATAACCTAATCCATCTAAAATGAGCAAAATAACTTTATTTTTCATACTAGGATTGTATATCAACTTGAACTCAAGTCCAAATTTCGTTTGATGTGTGAGGGAGGGTGTAATTAAAAAAGGAGGTCAATCATGACCTCCTTTTGAATATTAAAATAGAATAAATTAATATTTAGGCGCGAGATTGTCTATAGAAAAGCACCATAAATACTACTAAGATTACACTCTGTAGCCAGAAACCAGCATCAGCAGGTATCGAGCCATTTACAACATGATAGATTGGCATCAAGAATAGAAAAAATTGAGCCCATATCAATGGCATAGTGGCAGTTTTAAGCTGGTCTTCAGATGTCCAGCTTGGAAGCATCCAGAACATATAACCTATGACCATCATCGCAGAGCCAAAATGTTCGGCCATTGTTGGAATTCCAACAGAAGCAACCCAGTCAGTTGGAAGAGGTCCAAGGCCAGATAGTAATACTAATCCAAAGAAAATATGAAAGCCACCAAAAATTTTATAAATCCTTGTTAATGTCATTTTTTAACTCCTAAGTTATTGTAAATATAAGGTATGTATTTTTTACAGTGAATACTATATATGTAAGAAAGGGCATTCAATAACTCTTTTTTTTTATATTATGATTTTTTTCATTCAGGAATTACAGCTCATTTAGAAATTCAAACTTCGTTTGATGTGTGAGTGAGGGTATATATATCTATCCGTTATCGCAATGAGCCTCCCCACCCGTACCTTCAAAGTCAGTATATATATGCGAAGGATGGTACTTTTTTCATAGTATTTATCTAAACCATCGGTTATATACACTTCAAACCAACGGTTATTAGTCACTATGTATTTAATTGTTATTATTTATATAATTATTTGAACTTAAGCGAAGTGTAGAAAAGGGGTGTTTTTTAGTCCTATTGTGTACTGAGTGTGTACTGGAGCAATATTTTGATTTAAGTGAAATGGCTTAAAGCCTTATAGGATATGGTGGTTATGGGTGGACTTGAACCACCGACCCCAGCATTATGAATGCTGTGCTCTAACCAGCTGAGCTACATAACCAAAAGAGCGCCTATTATCGAAATTTTTACTTGGAAAGTCAAGCTAAAAACCATAATTAAGAAATATATTAATATCATTCATATTGTATTCCCTAAATTTCAATATAAAATTTAAGTAACTACTATTATTTGAAATCAACCATAATGGTGAAAAAAATTCTTAAGGTGTCGCTAACTGGTGGCATAGCATCAGGCAAATCTCTTGTTAGTGACTTACTGGGAATCTATGGTTGCCATATTATTGATTTAGATGTTATTTCTCGAGAAGTTGTTCTCCCTGGCACAGAAGGACTTAATGAATTAATAGAGGTTTTTGGAGACTCTATTGTATTACCTAATGGTATGCTTAATCGGAAACACCTTAGGGATGAGCTTTATAAAAAAGGGCGCAATAGAGCTTTAATTGAAAAAATTTTACATCCAAAAATACTTCATAAAATGAATGCCGCTATGAATTCATGTCAAGAAGGAATCATGATTGTAGTAATTCCTTTACTAGTTGAGAAAAAATTATGGGAACCATTTGATAGAGCGATAGTAGTTGATTGTGAAATTGAAAATCAATTATCTCGCCTGATGTCTAGAGAGAAAATTAGTAAAGAAAAAGCTAAAATAATGTTGATGGCTCAAGCCACTCGTGAAGAGCGCCTTCAACTAGAAAACCATCTTCCTACTGATATTATTGAGAATAATTCTAAGATAAGTGATTTAAAGATTATGGTTAAAGAGCTTAATCAAAAATTACTTTCACTCCTGTAAATTTTAGATTACCCAAATATATTAGTTACTCATTACGAATCAATGGGTAGACCTTCGGG